>CAZEWA010000192.1:0-10101 GCA_964515685.1 uncultured Polyangiales bacterium
GCCCGCCCGTCGTGACGGGAGCGAGGATGGCGGGTGCGACGGCGGGCGTGAGCTGCGTGACGAGCTGGCGCCAGGCTTGCGTATCCTCACGCAAGGTCTGCATGCCCCCGGAGCGCAGTGCGAATGAGCCGCTGTCGCTCAGCGTGTTCTGACAGGCGCCGCGGCTCAAGCGAGACAGCGCGAAGTCCATGTCATTGGCGCGTGCCCCTTGCGCCCAAGGCAGGCTCAGGAGCGAAAGGGCGAAGGCAAACCAGAAAAGCCGTTTGGACACGCGGCGAAGGCTATCGGAGCGCACTTGAACGCGTCAAGCACAGGTGCCAAGAACCTCGGGTGCCAGTGGCTGACAAGTTAAGATCTCCGGGCGTCACAACGCCCTTTCACGTGTGTTTGGTGGAGCCTGAGATCCCGCCCAACACCGGCAGCGTGGCCCGAACGTGTGCCGCAACCCAAAGTGTTCTGCACCTGGTCGAGCCGCTAGGTTTCTCGCTCGACGAGCGTGCCGTGCGGCGCGCAGGCCTAGATTATTGGCATTTAGTCGATGTCAGGACGCACAAGACGCAGGCCGACTTCCTCGCCGCGCAACGCGAGGTGGGCGGCACCCTCTACTTCTTCAGCGCCAACGCGACCCGAAGCTATCTCGAAGCGCCCATGATACCCGGTGACTGTCTGGTGTTCGGGAAAGAGTCGGTGGGCTTGCCGCACGAGTTGCTCGATCGATACCCAGACCAGATCTACGGCATCCCTACAATGGGCGCAGTGCGCAGTTTAAACCTCAGCAACGCAGTAAGCATCGTTCTCTACGATGCGCTGAGACGCGCTGGAGCCCTGTCGCAGACGTTCGTTGAAAGCGCCCCGTCAGGTACAGATCGGCGCTGAACCCGGCGTCCGCGTTCGACCTACGTTTCCGCGAAACAACGGCATTTTTCGGCCGCACACCAGCGCACGCCCCCATTGCTGGCATACAGCATGCGACGATTTTTCCAGAACAAAGCCTGATTTATTTTTGTTCCGAGAACACCGTGTGCAAGTCTCGCTCGGCCTGGCACCAGGAGGGGTTCGTGAACGCATCGGTTATACGCCGTCTACTCATCGCATGTGCTGCGTGGGTAGGTGTATGCGGTCTGACCGATTTGGGCGCAGCCAGCGACCACGAACCTACCGTATCCACTGCTGTGCCCACGCATTGGATGCCTAGCAAGTCGAACAAGTGCCGGAAAGTCCGTGGCAGCAAGTGGCAGATGTGTGATGGCCCACGCCGCACACCCGAGCCTTACGGCGAAGACGCGTTCATCGCCGCAGACCTCGGGCTCGGAACGCTGAAGGCCGCGCAACGCCTGCTCGGACACGCTCCGGAGGTCGAATGGGTCTCGGCCGTGCGCGGGCAGGCTCGCCCCACTCTGCTGTGGCCTGTAGAGCACGGCACCTTTGGTCGCGGATTTGGCTTCGTTCGCAAGGAACGAAAAACGCTGCGCCACGACGGCATCGATATCGGCGCTCCGGTCGGCGAGCTCGTGCGTACGGTCAACGACGGCATGGTGGCCTACTCCGACAACGGCGTGAGCGGCTACGGCAACATGGTCATGATCCTGCACAAGGACGGCTCGGTCAGCACCTACTGCCACCAACGCGCAAACTACGTGTTCGCCGGACAGCAAGTGGTGCGGGGCCAGGTCATCGGCGAAGTCGGCGTGACAGGCATCACGCGCGGGCCGCACCTTCATTTCGAGTGGCACGTAAAGGGACGCCCCAAGGACCCGATGCCGCGCATGGTCGGTCGCCCCAGCAAGCAATCGCCGCTTGCCTCGGATCAGCTTCTTTTCTGATCTGATCCCCGTTTGCGACTTAGACGAGTTCGCGTAGCTGGAGTTTGCGTGCGCTGCAGGCTTTCTATGCTGTCGTGATGCATCACCATTCCTCGAACACGGCCTCTAGGGTCTGCTGAATATCGAAGTGGTGTGTATACCCAAGCTCGGTTCGCGCGCGCTGGTCGTCCACCATGCAGACGTAACGAATATGGTCGAGCTCGGCCGATGGGAAGTTGCTCATTCGAGAGCGAAACAAGCCGTTGAGGGCACGTTTCGCGATACTGCTGGGCCAGAACACGGGGCTCTTTCCGAGCATTTGGAAGGCGCGTGACAGCGGCAGCTCTCCGGGGCCTCGAATGTTGTAGATGCCTCGCAAGCCCGGGCGCAGAGCGAGTTCAATCGCGCGCAGTACGTCCCGCTCGTGAACGACTTGTATCATCGGGTCGAAGCCCAGAATCATCAGCGGATGCTCGGCACGAAGGTAGTTGCTCGGCGCATTGCGAACCTTGCCCAGGATGTGACAGGGACGCAGGATCACCGTTTCGATGTCGGGATGCCGCCATAGAAAGTTCTGCGCCAACATATCGACCTCCATGAGGTCGCGCATCGCGCTGAAGCGTTGGGCCCCGAGCAACGGCGCTTCTTCGGACAGAAACTGGGGGTTGTCGGGATTGGGGCCATAGACGTTGGCGCTCGAGAGAACGACCACCCTCCTAATGCCGTACTTCGCGGCATATTCGAGCAAATGCTGAAAGCCCGCCACATTCCACGAGTGGCGTTCCTCATCGCTTTCACGCGGATCGTGCATCGTTCCGAGATGCACCAATGCGTCCACGTTTCCGGCGCGAATCACATCCCGCGTCTTCTTGCGTCGGATGTCTACCTGGTGATGGACAACATCCTTCGGTTTATCCTCGAAGGCGCGGCGATCGATCCCGATGACATCGTCTGTGCGATGGAGGGAGCGCGCAAGCAAACGCCCCAAACGGCCGCAAATCCCCGTAATCAGAACCGCCATAGAGCCGAAGCGTGGAACCTTCTACGCGCGAGAGCAAGGCTCTCATGCTTGTAGCGCGCGCATTTTCGACCCGCGTAAGCGTGCGTTTGAGGGCGGTTCAGAAACCTGCGCCGCTCGCAGACTGGTCCGCGTCTTGCTCCGCTTTGCATCGACTCGCTGACCTGTGAACTAACCCCTGGAGGACGCAATGAGTCTCATTCTGTTTCTGCTCTTCGGTTTAGGTGTGGGCGCGCTGGCTCGCCTGATTGTCCCGGGTAAAGAGCCCGGTGGATGGCTCGTCTCGATGCTCATCGGCGTACTGGGCTCCTTTGTAGGAGCCATGGTTGGCCGTGCGCTAGGCATGTACCGCGAGGGCGAATCGGCGGGATTCTTGATGGCGCTCGCCGGTGCGGTGCTGCTGACATTCGGCTACCAGGCGATCTCTCACCGCCGTCTCATGCGACACTGACCCTAGACACCATCCGCCTGCGACGGGCCGTCAGGCCTCGCTGTGGCAGTTCGCCGCAGGGGATAGCTATCGTCGACACACGCGTCGATGCAAAGGCCTAGCAATGCGGCGCGCCTACCCCACGCGCCGTGCACGCCCAGGACTTAGTCAACAGGCCAGGTAAAGTGGAAGGCCGCTCCCTGCTGCGGTTGCGACACAACCCAGGCTTGACCGCCTCGAGCCTCCACCGTCTTGCGCACGACGGCAAGGCCGATGCCGCTGCTCTCCCCTCCTGAACCGTGGAAGAGTTCCCAAATGTGGGTCTCATCGTCGCTCGCGATGCCCGGACCGTTATCGCTTACAGCAAACTCCACCCGATGGTCCACGGCACGGCACGATACATCCACTACGACATCCTCCCTTTCCGAGTACTTCAGCGCGTTCCCGATCAGGTTGAGAAAAACTTGCTGCAACGGGATGCGCTCCGCATCGAATGTGGGCATCTCGCCGACGATCCGCACCACCGCGGTTTCCGGCGGCGATAGAAGCGACACCACGCCATGCACCAGCTCTGCCACCTGCACGCGTTCCTTGGCCAACTCGCTCCGGCCAGCGCGGGAATAGCGCAGAATGCCGCCTATCATGTTCTCGAGGCGCGACACGCGACTTCGGAGCAACGTGATGTGCTCGCGTGCCTGCTTGGGCAGTGCGTCTCCCAGGTCTTCCTCGAGCCAACTTGCGATGTTTGCGATGCCTCGCAACGGAGCTTTTAGGTCGTGGCTTGCGACGTAGGCGAATTGGTCGAGCTCGCGGTTGGACTGCGCGAGTGCTCGAATCAGGCCCTGCGCTTCTCCGTAGAGGTGGGCATTTTCGAGTGCAATCGCAGCCTGTGTCGCGAGTCCGGCGAGGACACTCTCGTCACGCCCCGAAAATGCGTGGGACTTGCTGTGAAACACGACGAGCGCAGCAGCCCTCGGCCCGCGCGCGTGGGACACAGGGAGCGCCATCAAGCTGTGAATCGAGCCTCCGGTTTCTCCCAAGGCAGCACGCAGATTTTGTCCTGCATCTTCGACATCAAGCTCCGACAGCCTGACCGCACTGTTCTCGACGAGTCGCAGCAGGACCTCGGAATCCATGGTGCAGTTGGCCTGCACTCTCCCGGACAATGCGTACTCGGGCATGGCCCCAATCGCGTTGGAGGCGTAGACGAACACGGCGCTCTCGGCGTTGCTCAGTTGAGCTGCTGCATCGGCTAAGTCTTGCGCGAGCGCGCCCACGTTGAGTTGCGCAGCAAGCCTCTGGCCCACGCGATGGACAACGTCGAAGACCTCTTGCTCGGCTTGTAAGGCGATCAAAAGCTGCTGCGTTTTTCGTTCCGCCTCTTTGCGCTCGGTGATGTCCAAAACGACTTGAGCTACGCCTACGACATCATCCTCCGCATCGCGTACGGGCGCACAGTGAACGAGCCAGGTGCGCGGCTCCCGCCCCGCGCGCGTTCGTCCCGTCACTTCCACTGCGCGAACTTCGCGCGACTCGAGCACATCCTGCAGCGTGCGCTCAATCTCAGGCGCGAACGCAGGCAGCAAGTCCCGAAGGCGTCGCCCCAAGTGCGCGCCTTGAGAGAGCCCATGGATCTCAGCCAGGCTCTGATTGATCCGGACGAAATGGAGCTCCGGGTCGTAGAGCGCAAGGCCTGCGGGTGCAGCGCGAAACAGCGCGTCGATCAGCGCAAGGTGCTCCTGTGCTTCGCGTCGCGCGGTACGCCCTTGCTGCTCGAGGTGGGCTCGCAATACCTCCCCTTGCTGGATGGCCTTCGCACCATCGGCACGCGCCTTCTTGACCGCCCCACGCGTTCGCGTGAGCGCGACCAGAAGGCCGGCAGTGACGAGAGCGAGGCCGCCGATGAGAGGCACCAAAAAGTACGTGCCGACGGTGTCGATGGCTACAGAGTGACCGTGAGCCATATAGAGCAAAAGACTGGCGGCGGCGAGCGCGGCGAGCGCGATGGACAGCAGCCCCCACGAGGCAACTCGTACCACCCGAAGGGAGCGACGGTACCGAAGCCGACGACGGGCTAACGGCATGGCAGCGCATACGCGTACGAATGCACTGCTTCACCGAGCAAACTCCTACTTCTCGGCGCTTCGCTTGGCGCGCTCCTGGGCTCGGATAGCTCGTTCCTTGCGCGCTTGATCAATCGCGTCATTCGCTTGCTTCTCCACTTCGTCGAGTTGTCCTTCGGCACGCTCAGCTGATTTCTCGATGTCGGCTTCACTCTCGTCCACGGTTCGCTCTAGCTCGTCCTTGGCGTCGGCTGCTTTTTGCTTCGCTTGCTCCGCGGAGCGCACCGAATCTTGCGTTCCAGAGGCCGCCTTCTGTCTGGCTTGTTCACCGGTTTCTTCCATCTTGTCCCCGGTTGAACGCGTCGCCTCCTTGAGCTCGTCCTTGGTCTCGGCCGCCATGCCCTCGGCCTTTTCAGCGGCCTTTTTCGCCTCTTCCTTGGCGTGAGACGCTTGTTCTTCGGCCTCCTTTGCTACGTCGCCAGCTTTGCGCTCCAGCCTGTCTGCCGCAGATTTTACGGAATCTCTGGTCGAGTCGTACAACCCGGGCTCTTCATTGCTCCGGCTGTTGCAACCGAGGAGCACCGCGCACAGAGCGCCGAACATCCACACCGAGCGGGTCTTTTTTTTTGTCATTCGCCTCAGCTCCTTTTCGGCGCGACTCACTGCGCGCTACGGCACCCTGAGGTGCAGCGCGCGTGCCACAAAACGTGAGCACCCGCTCATCGCGCATGTAAGGCCTCAGGCATCGCGCGCGAACTCGTCGCACGAAATCGCAGGTCACTTCGTGCATCGCGCGCACAAAGCGTTACGCGTGGCAGATATGTTGTCGCGATCATCAAGTGAGCTCCGGCAACATAAGCTCGCTCACGAGCGAGCCGATTCAAGTAGCGGCGAGACTTCGTGGCTGTGCCCTTCAGCAGGCAGCGTAAAAGAAAAGCAAGTGCCCTTCCCCTCGACGCTCGAAAACCAGATGCGACCGCCGTGAGCATCAACAACGGCTTTTGCGATGTACAGTCCGAGCCCCAGCCCTCCTTGCCGTGCACTCGGAGCGCGAAAGAACCGCGCAAACACATGGGCTGCTTCTTTCTCCGAAATACCGCGACCGGTGTCCCGGACGTGAAAACACACTTCGCCCGGGCGCTCTTCTGCCGACAGCTGGACGCGACCGCCCTTGGGCGTGAACTTCACGGCATTGCCCACAAGATTTGTTAGGACCTGCAGTGCGCGATGCCGGTCTGCCCGCACGCGCAAGCCAAGCGGTGCGCCTTCGTTGATGAGTTCGACGTGCGCGGCCTCTGCCGTCGAGAAGGCCAGTGCACAGGTGGCGTGCAGCAAGTCCTGCACGGATTCACCGTGTACGCTCACATCGATTCGGCTTCCCTCGATGCGAGCCAGATCGACCAAGTCGTTCACCAAATGCGTCATGTGGTGCACGTTGCGTTCGATGCGCTCGAAGAGCACGGCATCGCGGTCCACCATATGTTGCCGTAGCAATGCAACGCCTAGCTTCACGTTGCTGAGCGGCGTGCGCAAATCGTGGCTCACGACGGCCAATACCTCGTCGCGCGCGCGCACCGCAGCCTGCGTTTCGCGTAAAAGCCTGGCATTTTCCAAGGAAACCGCAGTGATTTGAGCGACCTGGGCCAGCATGTTTTCGCACGCTTCAAGCTCAGTCGGATCTGCCGGCGCAGCGACGGCGATAGCGCCCACTTGATGACCTTCACGGGAGAAGAGACAAACCCCGAGCGCAGCCTGTTCTTCGTGCAGTACGATCTGTGAAGGCTCGCGCGCAGAAAACGCTTCACCGGAGAAGGCTCGCTCCCACTCCGCCCGCTCGCAGAGTGCGGTCACCGAAGCCGCTGCAGAAGCCGGAGCCAAAGCTAGCGAACAGGTCTCGCTGCCTCGGTCCCGCAGGAGTACGAAACAGGCAGCCGTGTCCGTGATCTCGCGCACTTTTTCCGCGGTGACGCGCGCCAACTCCTCCAAGGAATGGATGCCCGAGATGAACGGCGCCGCTTCGACTAACGCGCGCTGCTGGGCAGCCCTGCGACGCCGAGCTTGCTCGAAGAGCAAGGTGTCGCGACGAACGCGAGCGTGCGCAACGGAGTACTTTATTGCCGTCCAGAGACGCTCAGGATCTAACCCTTCTTTGGGAAGGTAGTCCGACACGCCAGCCTTCATCAGCTCGACCGCGATGGTCTCGTCGCCCTGCCCCGTAAGTACCACGATGGCAGCCTCGGGTTGCAGCGCGACGAGCGTGGGAAGGATATCCGTGGCCCGCGCACCAGGCAGCAGATAGTCAAGCAAGATGCAGTCGAACGTGCCTTCGCCGAGCATTCGATTCGCTTCGATAGGCGTCGAAGCTTCCTCCACCTCGAAGGTCACATACGGTGCTGCCTTGCGAAGATTCCGCCGAACCTGTGCTCGATCGATCTCATCGTCGTCGATGACGAGAAGCCTCAGCGCGGACGCTGTCTGAGCCGGCAGCGACACTCGACGTCTCCTTTGCCCCCCCAGAAACGAGGGCCGAACGAGTCCTCTCACGAACCCCACGCGAGAAGAACTCCTGCATCGACGAGTATCATACTGCGCCTCAGGAAGATCTTAAACTCAACACTGCGCACGCGCCGACTGTGCGCTCAGCTTCGTCAACGACAGGAGAAACAACAAGTTCTCCGTCGTGCGCTCTTGCGACATCCGTCGCCATCGGCCAGCCGAGCGCACAGTCGCGCTTATCCCGAAGTGAGAGGAATCGCGCGCTGGAAATCTCGACATTTACGGAGCGGTCGTCTTCAGCACTGATGCGCACGACCCCAGACTCTGACCGCACCCGGATGAGGACACACTTGCGTGCGCATCGAATCGCTTGGGCAAATACCTCCTCCAGCGCGGCGCTCATCCAACTCGCGTCCACGTGCGCTACGCAAGGCTTGTCTGACATGTCGACATTCACGCGAATGGCGCTCCGCCCTTCGATTTGTTCCGCCTCCCTCGCGGCACGTACGACGAGCTCACGTACGTCGAGCAGAGCCGTGACAAAGGCGGCTGGCCCGCTTTCGAGGTGAGCCGTGCGGGTCAAGCGTTCAGCGGTGCGCAGAACCCGTCGTGCGCCTCGCCGAGCCATCGACAGAAGCGCGCGCGATTCCTCTGTGCCATTGTCCCCAAGTAGGCGCTCTAGTTCGTCCAAAGCGCCAAGCGTTACGCCTGCCGGACCGCGCAACTCGTGCGCGATGCGATCGAGAAGCTCAGTCCGAAGGTAGCTCTCGGGACTGTCGCAGGGTTCGGCGGGCTTCAGGGAAGGACTCATGTAGTGCCTTCCCAGGCCCGAGGCGGTTCACTGCTGCCTGCATCCCCTGAACTACCTCCAGAGGAGCCGCCACTCGCCGCGCTGGCTTGCTGCTGCTCATAGCGTTCGAGCTTGCGGTACAGCGTGCGCCTGTCGAGCCCCAGCAGCTGCGCCGCACGCGACTTGTTGCCGTCGACCAACGTGATCACGCGCGCGATGTAGCGCCGCTCAATTTCTTCGAGCGTCACAATCTCATCGGCTTGGTCGGCGGAAAGCACGAACCTATCGGCTCGGTAGGCGCGCACGCGTTGCGGCAGGTCGTCGAGCGTCACTTGGTCGAAGCGTGCCAGCGCCACCGCACGCTCCATGCAGTTTTCAAGCTCACGCACGTTGCCTGGCCAGTCGTACGCGAGCAGTCGCTCCGCGACAGGCGCCGAGAGCCCGACCGATTCTCGCGACGCCCGTTTACTAAACTTGTCGAGGAAGTGCGCTGCAAGCGTCAACACGTCGCTCCCGCGCTCTCGCAGCGGTGGCACATCGATTCGCACCACATTGATGCGGTAATAGAGATCTTGCCGAAAGCGCCGGTCGTGCGCCTCCGTCTCGAGGTCGCGGTGCGTGGCCGCGACAACGCGCGCATCGAACGGAAGTTCCTGATTGCTTCCCACCGGTCGAACGGTGCGCTCTTGAAGCGCGCGCAGGAGCTTGGGCTGCACTTCGAGCGGCAATTCCCCGATTTCATCCAGAAACAACGTCCCGCCCGAGGCTTCCACGAATAGGCCCGCGCGAGCGGATTTCGCATCCGTGAAGGCACCTCTCGCGTGACCGAACAGCTCGCTCTCGAGGAGTGGAGCCGGCACTGCCGCGCAGTTGATGGCAACGAATGGACCGTTCTTGCGTGGGCTCAAGCGGTGAATGGCCCGCGCAACGAGCTCTTTGCCGGTGCCGGTCTCGCCTTGAATCAAGACCGAAGCCTCACTCTCGGCAACACGCGCGACCAGGTCGTGCACGCGTTTCATGGAGCCGCTCTCGCCGACAAGTGTGCCGAGCGAGGCTCTGTCGACGACGACCTCTCGGAGGCGCTTGACCTCGGACTGAAGCTGACCGTGTTTGACTGCGCGGGCCACCGAAAGGCCCAACAGTTTTGGATCGACAGGCTTCGTCAGAAAATCGTGTGCGCCGACGCGCATCGCAGCGATAGCCGTCTCCATGCTTCCGTAGCCTGTGACCACGACGACAGGAACATCCGGGCGTATTCCGAGCAGCCGCTCACATAAATCGATGCCTGACATCTCGGTCATTCCGAGATCCGTCACGATGGCGTCAAATCCATCTTGCGCGATGAACTCCAGCGCCATGTGCGGAGAGGTCGTCGTCGTTACGGCATAACCCAATCGATCGAGGGAAGCCTCGAACAATGCGCACTGATCCTGATCATCATCGACCACTAGCACTCGATGCTTCATCTAAACCACCGATCTCGAAACAGTTCGGTTGTGCGG
>CAZEWA010000193.1:0-3987 GCA_964515685.1 uncultured Polyangiales bacterium
TGCGCGATGGTCAGATCGTTCTTGGTGTCGATCAGTGGACTTTCGGCCATGGTCTTCCTGAGCCCGGCATGTGCCCCCTGGCATCTCGGCCGGTGCCCTGTCCCCTTCGATGGAAACGCCGGCCGCGCAAAAAAAGCGCTAGCGCGGCTGTGGACTGCTGAAATCAGAGACTCTCACGGGAGCCCTAAAACTCCGGCGCGGACCCCTCGTGGAAACCGCTATAGCGGTTTGGGCGGCCTACGGGACCTCTACTTAAGAGGAGAGGCGCAGGCCCTACGGCAAACGAGAGGGGGTCTCGTGCACCCTTCCTAGCGAGTTTATTCGGTGGGACAGGCACTGCAATCGAAAAAGGCTCGACTAGAGGCCACACCAGGCACTTTTCAGGTGAGCCGGCCGCCCAGAAAGGGACGGATAGTCCTCGGGCGGGGCCAAAAATTCGATTTGGCGCAGCTGCAAACCGAGCCCACCGGCGGCGCTGCGCACGGCCTGCTCGAGGTCACTGTCCCGAAATCGCTGATGGTTTGTACAAGCGAGCAACGTTCCGTGAGGGGCGAGCACGGACAACGCAGCACGTACGAGACCCGTGTAGTCCTGCTCGACATTGAAGCGGCCCTTGCCCTTCACCGAGGCATAGCTTGGCGGATCGAGTACCACGATCTCGAAGCGCTCGCCGCGCCGAGAAAGCTTGGGCAAGGTCTCGAGAACATCGCGCGCAAAGAAGCGATGCCCTTCAAGCGGAATGCCCGCGCGTACGTAGTTCGCCTTGCCGCGCTCCAACACCGGAACCGAGACGTCGATATTGGTCGTCTCACTGGCGCCGCCGCGCGCGGCCACCACGCCGAACGTGCACGTGTACGCGAACAGGTTGAGCACACGCTTGCCGCGGCAGCTGTGGAGGAGTCGCTCGCGGTTGTCGCGCTGGTCTAGAAATACCCCGGTGCTGAAGCCATCGGCAAGGCGCACCTCGATGGGCACGCCGCGCTCGAAAATCTCGAAGGATGGGGGCGCATCTTCGCCGCGCACCGCGTGCTCGGGCGCTCGCTGCTTGCGCTCGCCTTCTGCAACCTCGTTTGCCTGCCGAGGCCGATGCTTCAAATACACCCCTCGAAACCCAAGCCTGGCCAGCGCATCGAGCCAGGCCTCCTCGCGGGCTCCACGCTCGTCCGTGTACAGGCTTGCTACGAGGAAGTCTCCGTAGACGTCCACCGTGAGGCCCTCGAGCCCGTCGCTTGCACCGTGGAACAGACGGTAGGCCGTCGTGTCGGCACGGGGCAGGCCGGCTTCGAGACGCTGCGCGCGAGCGCGCTCGAACAGGGTACGCAGCGCCTCGGGGCTCATCTCAATATCCGCGCTCTCGCAGCAATGCGGGAATCAGGTGCGAAGGCTCGCCGGTGCAGGACAGCCAGAGCTGATGGGCTGCACGGGTTGCGGCGATGTGGAAAAGATGGCGCGTCTCATCGTTGACCGGGAACGTTGCCGAGTTCGCTTCGACGACGATCACGTAGTCAAACTCGAGGCCCTTCACCTGACGCACGTCGGTCACGTCGACGCCCGGCTTGAACGGGAAATCCTGGTCGGCCACGCGCCGCACGTTCGGCACCTCTGCGTTGACGAGACCCTTGAAATACAGGTCTGCTTGCTGGGGATAGCGCGCGACCACCGCTATCGACGCCTTGGGCTCGAGGCGTGAGAGGTCGCGCAGAGACTCTGCCAAGAAGCCGACCGCATCCCCGCTGTGCGAGAAGCGGAAGAGCTCCACGGGAGCACCACTGCGCGTGGCCTTACCCATCTCGGAAGGCGCAAGCGGCCCAAGCACCTCGTGCGCGAACTCGATGATCTCGAAGGTCGAGCGATAGCTGAGCTTGAGCGGCTCGATTTCCACGTGGGAGAGTCCGAGCTGACCGAGCACGTCGCTCCAATTTTCGAAACCGTTGTCCATGTGAAGACGCTGGGCCACATCGCCGGCCAGGGTCACCGAGCGCTGCTCCGTGGTCGTCAGCATCACCACACTGAGCTCCACAGGACTCAAGTCTTGGGCTTCGTCGACGAGAATGTGCTCGTATTCCAGCACCTCACGCTGCCTTGGCGCCATGAGACGACCGCGCAAACGCTGGTACAGCAAGAGCAAGAGCGACTCGTCTTCGTGATCGACCGGCGTGGGTTGATCGGTGATGACTGGCTCGTCATCGCCGCCGTCGCCGTCGTCTGACTCCTCGCCAGGCGTCAGCCCCGAAGGCACTTCGAGCCCCGCGTCGAGATCACGTTCGTTGAACGAAGATCTGTCGTCTTCGCTCTCGTTTTCGTTTTCGTCGTCCTTCTTGTCGCGCGCGGAACGGGGTCCGCCCTCGAGGCGCTCGTCCCATTCGGCGACAATCTGGGGGCAGCGCCGCGAGCACCACTGATAGGCCTGTTCGATTTCGCTATCGCTCAGCTCACCGGGTGCGTGCCGCTGCAAGGCATCGCGCAACAGGACTTCGTCCGTGAGGATTTCGCTCCACACCGCGAGCGGGTCGACTGCCCGCCGCGCGTTTTTGGTCGCAGCGGCCTGAATCGTCCTGCGCACGCCAGGCGGCAGCGACTTCTCCTGGCTCGCCCAGCGCGCCATGGCATCGAGACGCACGCTGAGCGCGTGCTTTTCGCCATCCTTCCAGGCCTTCTTGACGAGCTCGCGATCTGTGACCTCGTTGAGGCCATTGAGCATGGCCTCCAAAATCTGATTTTCGATCTTGGCGACGCGCTCGCGGATGAGGCCGAGCATGGCGGGGCTCTTCTTGAGCTTCGACGCCACTGCGGGCGTCTCTTCGGAGATTTCCCGCGGCAGCAGCGGGAAGTGCTCGCGGCGCAGCTTGGTGACCCAGTTTTCGTAGATCACCACCTGCACGCCTTCGACGCCGAGCGCAGGCAAGACGCGCGAGATGTAGCGAGCCAGGGCCTTGTTGAAGACCACGATGAGCATGCGGTCTTTGCGGAACCGCTTGGGCTCTTGGTACGCCAGATAAGCCAAGCGATGCAAACCGATGGTGGTCTTGCCGCTACCCGCTCCCCCCTGGATCACGACCAGACCGGAGCTCGGACGCGTGATGAGCTCGAACTGCCGCGGATCGATCATCGCCGCGATTTCAGGCAAGTGCTTGTCGACACGGCGCTCGCCATCGCCGCCCACGCCGAGCTTGCCGACAGGGGCACGATGATGCTCGGGCCGAGGCGCCGAACCTTGCCCGCCGTGCAGGCGCGCGCTGTCGTCGGCACGCAACCAGCGGCCGTCGTGCGCCTTGACGAAGACACCTTGCGGACAACCAATACGACGCAGCGAGCCTTCATGGATGGCAAGTGAGCGGCGCGTAATCACCTCGCCGACCACCTCGCGCCCACCGAACTCCTCGTCGTAGTCGTCTTCCTCGTCGTAGCGGTAGTAGAGACGACTGACCGGCGCATCACGCCAGTCGACGATACGCACGCCGGTGCGCGAATCGAGGTAGGTACCGCGACCTATCAGAACCTCGCGCTTTTGCCCGTTCTCCTGCAACACGAGCCGGCCGAAATACGGCGACTTCGGGTCGATGTGAGACTCGGTCACTTCCGCGCGCCTGGCGGCCACACCCTGCAGGCGCTCCATCTCCTCCAGAAGCGGCGGGATGTCTTCCATGCGCGCCTCGTTGATGGCATCGCGCAGACTGAGCATTTCCTTGTCGTAGTCGATAAGCGGCGCACTCGAGCGGCGTACCTCGCGATTTTCGAGATGGCGCTGCACGCGGGACAGGACTTTCTCCTCTTCACCTACGATGCGCTCTTGCTCGGCCGGACCTTGGTCGTCACCGCGAGTCTGGGAAACTGTCTCGGACATGCACGTTGCCTCCCGTTAGGCCTGCTTTTCGCCTTCGGCTAAATAGCGACTTCCCGTAGCATTTTATCCACACGTGGCCAGCGGTTTCTTGGCGGCCTCCTAGTGCGATTTGCGCGACATTTTTCGCCTTTTCCACGCCTAGA
>CAZEWA010000193.1:4087-10053 GCA_964515685.1 uncultured Polyangiales bacterium
GCCTCGAACCGCTGCCGTCTACGCGCGCTCTCCGAGCCGCTTGAGCAGCACTTTGGAGTTGCGCGCGGAACTGTAAAGCGAGCGGCGATCAGGCGGCAGAGCTTCGGGCACCGACGCGTCGTAGCCTCGCTCTTGAAACCAGTGCCCCGTGTGGGTCGTGAGCACGAAGAGCTGCCAAAGCCCGAGTGAAATCGCGCGACGTTCGATGTAGTTCAGGAGGCTGTCGCCCTGACCGCCTTTTCGGTACTCAGGATGCACCGCGAAGCACGAAACCTCGCCCGCACCGCTCTCTCCCAGCACGTACAACGCGCAGCACGCCACCACGGCGCCGTCGCGCTCAACTACGACAAAGTGATCGATTTCACGCTCGAGACGCTCGCGCGAACGCGGAACGAGCACACCACTCGCTTCGAGCGGACGAATCAGCTCGATGATGCCTGATAGGTCACGGGAACTCGCGGTGCGCATGCCTTCAAACGCTTCGACGGCGATGAGCGTGCCGATACCATCTCGCGTGTAGAGTTCCGAGAGCAAACCGCCGTTGATGTGACGTGCCAGCAAGTGCCCCCGGCGCACGCCGCCGAGGCTCGCTCGCGCTGCCATGCGCGCCCAGCGCTGCACGTCGAGCGCCAGGTCGGTCCGGTCGCGCAAGAGATCCTCTACGGCTGAAGGCGCAATTTCTCGGATAAGCGCGCCGTCGCGGCTGACGAAGCCATTCGCTTCGGTGAGACACACGAGCTTGTCGGCACCGAGCGATTCAGCGACCGCACTCGCCACATCGTGCACGCCGAGGTTGAACACCTCGCCAGTCCACGAATAGCCAAGGTTCGAGATGAGCACGACCGCGCCCGAATCGAGGCGCTGCTTTATGCCCTCGGCATCTACCTTGCGCACTTCTCCCGTGTACCAATGGTCCACGCCGTCGCGCACGCCCACAGGCCTCGCCGTGACGAAGTTCCCGCTCGCCACGCGCACGCGCGCACCGAACATGGGCGAATCCGGCTGGCTCATCGAGAGCTTCGATTCGATCTCGACGCGCGTGACGCCGACGGCCTCTTTCACGCACGGCAGCGCCTCAGGCCGCGTGATGCGCAAGCCCTGATGGAACTCGCTCTCGATGCCTGCCTCACGCAGACGCTCCTCGATCTGCGGGCGCGTGCCGTGCACGATGACGAGACGCACACCCAAGCTCGAGAGCAGCGCCAAGTCGTGAACCAAGCGATGAAACTCAGGGTCCGCCACCGCTTCACCGCCGAACGCCACCACAAAGGTGCGTCCGCGGTGCGCATGGATGTAAGGCGCGCAGTGGCGAAACCAATCAACGAAAGGCCGTTCCGCTCCGCTCATGACTGAACCTCACTCGTCCCCGGGCTGCTTCGCTCATGTGCCCAGACTCTACCAAAACCAAGCTGCTTACGGCGCTTCGGTCGCATGCGCAAGGCAGGCCGTGACGCCCGATAGCCTAGCGCGTTTGGCTCAGCCACAGAGCCGCCGAGTCAGCTCGGAAAGCAAGCGCACCGTGGGCTCGAGGCGGTCCATGCGCACGAACTCGTCGG
This sequence comes from uncultured Polyangiales bacterium, assembly GCA_964515685.1. Classification (GTDB taxonomy): domain Bacteria; phylum Myxococcota_A; class Polyangia; order Polyangiales; family DASUME01; genus DASUME01. The sequence goes on from CAZEWA010000193.1 coordinate 5,644, forward strand.
GCCGATGGGCCTCGCTGATTCCGCCCGGACCACAGACCAAAGTTTCCGCCCCCAGGGCCGACAAATAGGGCGCTTCGGTGGCAAAGGCAACGCTTACGGCGCCCTCGCCGGTGAGTTCCTCGGCCGCCTGAACGATGGCGGCAAGGGCAGAGACCTCATGGGGCGCGGTGCCCGCGAAGTTCTCCTGGTGCTCGAGCAGCAGCCCCGAACCTGTGAGCGCTTCCTCCGCGCGCGCCAGCATCTCCGCCCGCACTATCGTCATGTCCATGCCCGGCAAGAGGCGTAGGTCGAGCTCCAACGTGCACTCCCCGCAGATGCGATTGGCACTGTCGCCGCCCTGAATCCGGCCGAAGTTCAGCGTGGGAATAGGCACCTCGAATGCCGTATTCCGATAGCGTGCAGCGAGCTCCTCACGGAAGCGCTTGAGCGCCTCGAGCACCTTGAGCATGCCGTCGATGGCATTGTTGCCGAGCGAAGGATCGCTCGAGTGCCCGGTGCGCCCGAGGACCTTGAACTGCTCCAGCATGATGCCCTTGTGCGCCCGCACAGGCTTCAAATCCGTGGGCTCACCGATGATGGCGTGGCGCCCCTTGGGTCTCTGCGCCGCCACCAGCGCCCGCGCGCCGTCCATGCTGCTTTCCTCATCGGCCGTGGCGAGCACCATCACCGGCGTCTTGAGTCTGCTGACATCGATTTCGCCCGCCACCTCGACCGCCAGCGCCAAAAATGCCTTCATATCGGCGGTGCCGAGGCCGTGTAGCTTGCCGTCCCGCTCGGTGAGCTTGAAGGGATCGCTCGTCCAGCGCTCCGCATCATACGGCACGGTGTCGGTGTGCCCTGCGATGACGAGCCCGCCTGCACCCTTCCCTAGCGTCGCAAGCAGGTTCGCTTTGTGCGGAGCGTGGGCGAGCGGCATGATTTCCACCGCAAAACCAACTGCATCGAGCATGTCGGCCAAGGCATCGACCACCTGGCGATTGCTTTGATCCCAGCTCGGCACCGCGCTGCTCACCGACGATGCCGCCACAAGCTTTGCAATGCGCTCGACGCGCTGCGATGGGCTTCTCACGTTATCCTCCTAGGCGCAGCGTGATCATCACAACCAGCAGCGCGACCACGCCGAGTACCATGTTGCGTTCGCGCGCCTCGAGCGTACGGGCCCGCGCGTCAGACGCCACCACCCCCGCGCCCAGCAGCGGCAAGAGCGGCACCGGCCGCTCCAGAAAAAGCAGCAGCCCAAGACCCAACAAAAAGCCAAAACCGAGGCCAAACAGGGCACGCCGCGCAGGCAGCCCGTGGCGCGCGAAGGTCGCCACATACAGCGCCGCGAAGACGATGTCGCCCGCGCCGATGAGCGGTTCGATTTGGCCCGTACCCCAGAGCGGAAACGGCAGCGCAAACAGCGAGAGCCGCTGGGGCTCGGCCGCTGCTTGAGCCACGAGCTGCGCCGTCGGGCCGCCCGCATCCAGCACGCTCCAAACATCGGCAAGTGAGCTTATCGCCGCCACCGCAAGCAAATGCCCAGGCCGCTCGATGCGCGCGCCGAGACCTGCGCCGAGCAAGCTACCCCCGGCGAGCAACGCCGCGGTAAGGGCAGCACTCGGTAACAGCGTGGGCGCGGAGCCCGAAAGCAAAGCCACGGCTCCAAGGCTCGCTGCCGCACCGAGCAGCGCCTGAGGCAGATACAGCGCCGGCACAAGCCGACTCACGAGCAGGATTTCGGTTGTCACCAGCACAAAGGCAAACGTAAACGCTAGGCGCGGAGAGAGCCCCGGCACATCGAGCCAGGCAGCCAACGCCACTAGGCAAGCCGCCCCACAGCACGCAAGACCGAAGTGCACGAGCGACGGCGCTCCCCCGACATGCGAAGCCGCCGCAACACCAGGCTCAGGCGTGTGCTTCGTAAGAACGGTAGCCCCCGCACATCAACTGCTGCGCCGCGAACCAAACGCGATGGCCTCGAGACGCTCCAGGTTTTCTATGGTTACCACGTCTGGTGTGACCTTTAGCGCGCCTTCGCGCTCGAGCAGCGCAAGGCCTCGCGAAATCTCCTCGCGCACCGTGCCAAGCCGCCCCGCCATGGTTTCCGTGGTCAAATCGCGCACCAGCGTACGGGACTCTTCGCCGCGCGCTGCCCGCTGCGCCGAGAGCGTGCACAGAAACGAAGCCAGCCGCGCTGGCACCGTGCGCAACGACAGATCGCCTATCAAGGTAAGCAGCCGATCGGCTCTGCGCGCCCGCAGGTCTAGCAACGCGCGCATAAGCCGCGGTCGCAACTCTCCGAGCTCAAGCAGCGCCTGGTTCGCCACCAAGAGCGCCGTCGTCGGACGCATGGCAATCGCACTTGCAGGGTAGACACCGCCGTCGAACCGCACGCCTTCCAGAATGGGACGCCCAGGCCGCGCGAGATACAGAATCTGCTCGCGACCGTCCTTGGCGCTCTTCACGAGTTTCACCTCGCCCGTGCGCACCACCATCAGCCCCTCGGCGAGGCTCCCTTCTTGGAAAAGCGGCTCACCGCGCGCCGCTCGCTGGGTCGTTGCGGCCTGTGCGAGCACGGCCAAGTCCTCGGGCGGCAGGCCTCCCAGGATGGGAACATCTCGCAGTAGCTCGTCCGGGTCACGCGGCGTGATCGCCATGGTGTCAATCCTCGTGACTATTTTCCGTGAGTTCTCTGCGTTATGCCAAGGCTGCGAGAGAAATCTCCCAACTTGGTAAGCCTGCTTGCTCCCTTGCGGAAGTCACGCAGTTCGAGAATGAAATCCGGTTGCAGATCCGCATTGCACATCAAAGTAGGCTGTGCTTTATTGCTGCTTCGAGGGGACGCCGAGCCAAAAACGGGGGGCTCTGTAGCCAATCAGGGGGTGACGCAGCCAGTGGAAACGCTGGCTGCGTTTGTTTTTTAAGCCTCCTGCGGCGCAACCAAGGTCGAAAGCCCGTCGAGCCGGCGGTTCCGAGAGCCACGCCTGCAAGCTTGCCGTGCACATCGGACAGGCCCTCGGCGAATGCCAAGTGCTCATTGGATGGAGTTGCGAGCGCCCTCCCCGCCCGACGCACTTTCAGTGCTCACGTCCGGCGCTCACGGGCGTTTACAGCTGAATTAAAAACGGGCAGCTCAAGGCGGATGGGGGTTCGCCGAGCTACCCAGAAGCGCCGATGCGTTGGGGGAACGCGGGGGGACGGCAGCTTCGAGCGTCCCCATATGCGAGCACCGTGCCAAACACCGTTGTCACGGAATCGTTACACAATTCCGGAACAGGTGTGTTTGCATCATCTCAAAACTGAAATGCACCTACGGCGCGCACAACCACGCAGAAGCCCGTAGCTCGCCCTATTTGACGACGCGCAGGTACGCAGGCCTATCCCAAGCTGGGGGTCTATCACTTTTGCGCTTGGCCACAGCTCCGCCTGACCGGCGATAGTCGAATCGAGCTACCTCGGCACGAGATGCGCGGAACGCCGCGAGCTCCACGAGCTCAGCCTCGGTGCCAGAAGCCGAGTCTCGTTCGACCTCGGCCGCGACTTCACTCGGCATTTCCGTGTGCCAAACCATGCCCTTCGCGTCTTCACCCACCAGCGCGAACACGGCTCCCCAGGGCACGAAGCAGGCAAACGGCACTCCCTTGAACGACAGGGTGCCAAACATGCCCTCTTCATCGATACGTAGGTCCGGAATGGGCACGGGCATATCGAGTCCGACCTGCAAAACAACCTGGGGCTGCGAGCGCAGGCGGGAAGGAACCAGGACACCCGGACGCCGGGGATCCAAATGGAGGAAGACACTTCCGCGCAGCATAAGTGCTCGCGCGACGTCTTTTTTGGCGGGAAGCGGCGGGGTTAGGCTCACGCTTTCGTTGTAACCCGTTCGCCTACCTCTGGCCACGGTATGCGCCAAAAAATGGACAATCTGTAAATGGCTTCACAGCTTGCTCACACCGCTCTGGGTAGCTACTGTGATGTAGCTCATCACCAGCCGAGATCGCGCTCAGAAAAAGGGCCGTCTCCCTGCGATGAACCATCCGTGAACGGTGAGTTCACTTACTCTGATTTAGGGGGCGAAACGGTTTCGACGGGGGCTGTGCAGTGTTGGTTGCGTGTCTGTCGGCTCAAGACGACGTAAATACCTTGAGAAACCCAATTGCGAACGATAACGCATACGCTCTCGCGGCCTGATTAAGCCAAAGGAGCCGTCGAAGGGCTGAGCCAGTCGGTGCTCACCTGGAGGCGTAATTGAACTGACTAGCGCCTACGAGTTCGACTCGGCGTAGGTGCGAAACAAAGAGGCGATAGCGGTGAAGCGAGCCTGCCCACGGGCGCTGCCCACTGCGAAGCTAATACAGGGGATACGCACGTAGAGGCCAACGTGAATCACTCTCGGACCCGGGTTCGACTCCCGGCGCCTCCACCATT
>CAZEWA010000194.1:0-10003 GCA_964515685.1 uncultured Polyangiales bacterium
TGCCCCGCCGCACCGATCTGAAGAAGATTCTGCTCGTAGGATCTGGTCCCATCGTTATAGGTCAAGCTTGCGAGTTTGATTACTCGGGAACGCAAGGCGCCAAAGCCCTGAAAGAAGAGGGTTATCAGGTCGTCCTGGTGAACTCGAATCCGGCTACGGTGATGACCGATCCGGAGTTTGCCGACCGCACTTACATCGAGCCGCTCACACCGCAAGTTGTCGAAGCCATCATCGCGCGTGAGCGCCCTGATGCCATGCTGCCCACCTTGGGGGGGCAGACGGCGCTCAATCTTGCGCTCGCGCTCGCCGAAAAGGGCGTGCTCGAGAAGTATGGCGTCGAGCTGATTGGCGCTAGCGTCAAGGCCATCAAAAAAGCTGAAGATCGCGAGCTTTTCAAGAACGCGATGGAGAAGATTGGCCTTCGCTGCCCGCGCGCGTTCGTGGCTCGCACGCTCGATGAAGCCTACGCAGCCGTCGAGGACATTGGTTATCCAGTGATCCTGCGCCCCTCGTTCACGATGGGCGGTTCCGGTGGCGGCATCGCTTACTCGAAGACCGAGTTCGACACCGCGATTCGCTGGGCGTTTCAGCAGAGCCCGACCCACGAGTGCTTGGTCGAAGAGAGCGTGCTCGGCTGGAAGGAATACGAACTCGAGGTCATTCGTGACCGAGTCGATAACTTCTCGGTAATCTGTACGATCGAGAACTTCGACCCCATGGGCGTGCACACGGGCGATTCCATCACCGTGGCGCCGGCCATGACGCTGACCGACAAGGAATATCAGCGTCTGCGCGATGCCGGACGCGCCATCATCACCGAGATCGGCGTCGACACGGGTGGCTCGAACATTCAGTTCGGGGTGCACCCGCAGACCGGCGAGATCGTCGTCATCGAGATGAACCCACGCGTGTCCCGCTCGAGCGCACTCGCTTCGAAGGCCACGGGCTTCCCTATCGCGAAGATCGCAGCCAAGCTCGCCATCGGCTACACGCTGGACGAGCTGCGCAACGACATCACGGGAACGAGCGCCGCATTCGAGCCGTCCATCGACTACGTCGTGGCGAAGGTGCCGCGATTCGCTTTCGAGAAGTTCCAGGGCGCAGACTCGCGTCTTACTACGCAGATGAAGTCCGTGGGTGAGGCGATGGCGATTGGCCGAACCTTCAAGGAGGCCATTCAGAAAGCGGCGCGTTCGCTCGAGATCGGCCGTCCCGGTCTGGTGTCGCTCGTCGACCGCGTCGACTATCGCGCATTGCGAGATGCACTGCGTAAGCAGCGCGAAACAGGCCAACCCATGGGTGCCGTGCCCAAGCTCACCGAGGGCGTGCCGGTTGCGAAGCCGGACGAGCTGCGCGAGGTCCTGCTAGAGGTCATCCGGACGGCTCTCTCCGACCGCCTCTACTACATCATGGACGCCTTCCGCGTCGGTGCGACGCTCGAAGAGGTGCAGGCCGCGACCTTCATCGATCCGTGGTTCTTGGCGCAGCTCATCGAGCTCGTCGAAGAGGAGCAGCTGCTCAAGGAGCAGGCGGGTAAGGAGCTGGACGCCGCCACGCTGCGCAGCGCGAAGCGCAAGGGTTTCTCAGACGTCGTGATTGGACAGCTCACGGGGCGGGACGCGCTTACCGTGCGCAACGAGCGCCTCGCCTTGGGTGTTACGCCGATTTTCGCACGTGTCGACAGTTGCGCTGCGGAGTTCGAAGCGCTCACGCCGTACATGTATTCGACATGGGGCGATGAGTCGGAAGCTCGTCCCACAGATCGCAAGAAGATCATGATCTTGGGCGGCGGTCCGAACCGTATCGGCCAGGGCATCGAGTTCGACTACTGCTGTGTGCACGCGGCGTTCGCGCTGCGTGAGCTTGGCTTTGAGACCATCATGGTCAACTGCAATCCGGAGACCGTGTCCACGGACTACGACACGTCGGACAGGCTTTACTTCGAGCCGCTCACGTTCGAAGACGTCATGTCGATCGTCGACGTCGAGAAGCCCGATGGCGTGATCGTGCAGTTCGGCGGACAGACGCCTTTGCGCTTGGCTAATGGCCTGGCGCGGGCGGGTGTCAAAATCCTCGGAACTCCGGCAGAAGCCATCGACCGCGCGGAAGACCGCGAGAAGTTCGATGAGCTCTTGACCAAGCTCAGCTTGCGTCGTCCGCGCAACGGCATCGCCCATGGCGTGCAGCAGGCGTTCGAGGTTGCAGAGCGTATCGGTTATCCGGTGCTCGTGCGTCCGAGCTATGTGCTCGGCGGGCGAGCCATGGAAATCGTGCACAGTGCGAGTGACCTCGCGCGCTACATGCGCGAAGCCTTCGAAGCGCTCGAGGACGCAGAGAGCACGGCCATCCTGGTCGACGAGTTCTTGAAGGACGCCATCGAGGTCGACGTCGACTGCATCGCAGACGGCGAGAACGTCGTGATTGGCGGCATCATGCAGCACATCGAAGAGGCCGGAATCCATTCCGGCGATTCGGCGAGCGTACTGCCTGCGCACGCGATACCGCCTGAGGTCCTCGGCACCATTCGTTCCTCGACGCGCGCGCTCGCTTTGGAGCTCGGCGTCGTGGGCTTGATGAACGTGCAGTACGCAGTTCGCGGCAGTGCAGTGTATGTCATCGAGGTCAATCCGCGCGCCTCGCGAACGGTGCCCTTCGTTTCGAAGACGATTGGGGTGCCGCTCGCCAAGCTCGCTGCGAAGGTTCAGGCCGGAAAGACCCTCAAGGAGCTCGGCTTCATGAAGGAAGTCATTCCGCCTCACGTCGCTGTGAAGGAGTCCGTCTTCCCGTTCGCGAAGTTCCCCGGCGTCGACACGCTGCTCGGGCCGGAGATGCGCAGCACGGGTGAGGTGATGGGCATCGCGAAGAACTTTGCCGAGGCTTTCCTGAAGGCCGCCGAGGGCGCCAGCACCCGCTTGCCCAAGGCAGGGCTCGCATTCATCAGCGTTCGCAACGACGACAAGCAATCTGCTTGCGAGGTTGCACGCAATCTTGTGGAGCTCGGGTTCAGCATCATCGCGACCCAGGGCACAGCTCAGGCACTCGCCCGCGTTGGGGTGCAGGCCCAGGTTGTCCACAAGTTCTACGAGGGGCAGCCCAACATCGTGGATCACCTGCGCGACGGAAAAATCGCCATGGTCATCAACACGACTGAGGGCGAAAAGGCGATTCGCGATAGCTACTCGCTGCGCCGTCAAGCGTTGGTGAGCGCAGTGCCGTACTTCACGACGGTTGCGGCAGCTACGGCTGCAGTGGCCGCGATCGAAGCCGCGGTAGGAGGACCTGTGGAGGTCCGCTCGCTTCAGGAGTACCACGCCGCCACGTCGTTGAAGCGCGGCATCCCGTCCGTGCCGCCCCCCGCTTGAGGACTCCCATGCGCCCATCCAGTCTGGCTGTCTGTGTAGCGATCCTTCTCGGCGCGACATTCGGCGGATGGGCGCTTCCGCTTAGCGGTGCAGAAAGCCGGCTCCAGACCGTTCGCTTCGCCATTCATGGTGTCGACGGGGACAGGCAATCGGCATTGGCCGTTTGGCCCACGGCACGTCCCCAGGACGAGCGTTGGCCGATCCTCATCGCGTTTCATGGCATGACCGAGTCGCGACAGGGCAAGGAGCGCGGCTATCGGGCATGGTTTGAGCGCTACGGCATGGGACCTGCATTCGAGGCGCTGCTGGGCGGTACGCTGACCAAGGCAAGCTTCGGCGGGTTGGTGCGGGACAAGGGGCTTGCCGCCTACAACGAAGACCTCAAGGCGCGAGCGTTTCGAGGGCTGTTTGTGGTGGGAGTGTACACGCCTGATCTGTTGGCCCAGGTTGGAAAGCCTGAGAAAATAGATGCGTTCGCCAACTGGGTCGCAAAGCGCCTAGTCCCCAAAGTGCGCGATACATTCCCTGTTGTAAGTCAGGCGCCGCGTGCAGTCAGCGTGGATGGCGTGTCGCTCGGCGGCATGGTTTCGCTCGAGGTTGGGCTGAGGCATCCCGACGTTTTTGGCGCAGTGGGCACGATTCAACCTGCCGTGCGTGGACGCGAGGCGGAGCTGGCAGAGCGCGCAGCGCTTGCGATGCGAACGGCGCCGCAGGAGATACGCCTCTTGTCAAGTGACCGCGACCCGCTCTTGCCCGTCACACGAAAACTGTCTGAGGAGCTTCGTGCACGACATGTGCCCCATACGCTAATCGTCACGCCTGGTGGGCACGATTACGCTTTCAATCAGGGGCCTGGATCCATCGAAATGCTGAAATTTTCGGATCGTGCCTTGAGGGACCTGCGGGCGCCGTGACCGAAGCCAGGGGTTGCGACGCCAATCCCAAGAGTGTACGAATCGTCGTATGGAACGCGTTCCAATGACGCCCGAGGGGCACGCAGCTCTTATGAGCGAGCTAAAGCACCTGAAGCAAGTGGAGAGGCCACGTATCTCGGAAGAGATAGGCATCGCCGCAGACCATGGTGATCTCAAAGAGAACGCCGAGTATCACGCCGCGCGCGAGAAGCAGTCGCATATCGAGGGCCGAATCCTCGATATCGAAGATCAGCTAGCCCGTGCGGAAGTGATCGATACGAGCAAGCTCTCCGGAGACAAGATTCGGTTTGGCGCCTACGTCACGGTTTGCGATGTGGAAGGCGACCGCGAAATCACGTACCGGATCGTGGGCCCGTCCGAGGCCAGCACCGAAAAAGGTACGATTTCTGTGACGTCTCCCATGGCTAAAGCCTTGATTGGTCGTCTGCCTGGGGATGAAGTGCAGGTGCGTGCTCCAGGTGGCGTGCGCAAGTACGAAATTTCCCAGGTTCGCTGGACGCCCTAAGTCGTCGTTCGAATATGTTGCCTGAAGTCTTGGCATGGCTGAGCGTGGGATTGCTGCTCGCCCTGGGCGAAGTTGCGTTCGCGCTCGGCACGGGGCGCTCGCTGTTTCTTAGCTACCAGGAAATCGGCCAGTACGCGCTCGCGGCTTGCAGCTCGATGGCGCTACTCGTGCTGCTGCTCGGCTCGGTGTTTCGCTTTGCGACGCGTGCCGATCGATCAGGCCACGTGGCTCGTATCGCGTGCTCGCTTGCGGCCCTGCTTTTGGGAGGTTGGGCTGGCAGCTTGCTCACGGAAGGTCGTCGAGTTCGCGACCTGTCGTATCGCCCGGTGCTCGTGGTCGGCATCGCGTTACTTTCGGCCCTGTCGCTGATTCTTCTGATGCGCACGGCGACCTACGTTCGCGCGCGAGGTACAGCGCGGGCCGTCTGGGTTTGGGCAATCGCATGCTTCGTCGCGGCGCTGGTCTGCCTGTGGGTGGACCGCACAATCTTGCCGCGCAGCTATCCCGCATTCCATGGCGTCCTGTTTGCGACCGGTTTAGCTTCCGCTTCGCTCGCAGCAGCAGCCATTCCAAGGACCTTGTTGCCGAAGGCTGTGCGTCGCGGCCCGACCTTACTTTTACTGACGGCTGCGCTGCTCGCTCCGCTGTGGCTGCTCGTGCTCGCTCGTCACAGCAATGCAAGCTACGCGGTGTCCGAGTCGGCGCCTTTTACGCGCAAGTTGCTCGTTCCGATCGCGGGTCTCCTCAGGAGAGAGGAAGCTCGATCGCTCGACCCCGCGCTTGTGGCACACGTCGATGAGGCAGCTGTGATGCCCGTGAAGGGGATTCAGCTCCAGGACCACGATGTCTTGCTCATCACAGTCGATGCCTTGCGCGCCGACATGCTGGCACCCTACGGCGGCCAAGGAGCGACGCCGGTGCTCGATGGACTCGCAGGTGAAGGCGTCGTGTTTCGCCGCGCTTACACTCCCGCGCCGCACACGTCCTACGCGCTCGCGAGTCTACTTACGGCCAAGTTCATGAAGCCTGTGCTCGAGCTTCCGGGCGCTGAGCGCGACCATCCGACGCTGCCCGACTTGTTGCGACGCTACAGCTATCGAACCGCTGCGTTCTATCCGCCTGCGATTTTCTTCGTCGACGGTGCGAGCTTCGACGTTTTGCGGCAGCGTGGTTTTGGCTTCGAGTACCGCAAAGAAATGTTTGCTTCCGGCAAGGAGCGCGTGACTCAGCTGAACGCCTACTTGGGCGAGGTCGAGCCAGGTCATCCCTTGTTCGTGTGGGTTCATTTGTTCGAGCCACATGAGCCCTACGACCCCGAACCAGAGCTACGCGCCGGCGATTCCCCGAAAGAGCGCTACATCGCCGAGGTGCGCGCGTCCGACCGTGATATCGGCGAGCTGGTTCGGACGTTTCGTGCAGCGCGCCCCCAGGCAACCGTGATTGTGACTGCAGATCACGGTGAGGAGTTTGGGGAGCATGGCGGCAGCTATCACGGAACTACGCTGTACGAAGAGCAGATCAAGGTACCACTGATTTGGTCTTCGCCGTCTGTCGTGCAGCCGGGCGTCGTGGACGCGCCCGTGGAGCTTGTCGACATCGGCTCCACGTTGTTGAGCGCTGCGGGTGTACCGCGGGAAGCGCGCATGCGTGGGGATGACCTCGGACCGCTACTCGCAGGACAGCGCGATGTCGGGCCCAAGTACGCGTTCTCGAGTGTGGGGCGCCGTCACATGGTGACGGATGCACGGTTCAAAGCCATCTGCGCCGCAGAGGAACAGCACTGTCAGCTTTATGATCTGATTGCCGATCCCAAAGAGCAGCGGAATCTTTCGTCGGAACGCCCGGACGTAGTCTCGCGTTTGCGCTCTGAGCTCGATGCATTCTTTGCCACTATTCCTCGTACCGAGGCGCTTGCGATGGCAAACGGGGTAGGGTTCCCTGACGCGCTGGCACGTGCGGCCCTGGGGTCCCCTTCGGTTGGGCCGGAGCTGGTGCCGCTACTCGGTGATGTGCGCGCTCCTGTGCGGAGGGCCGCGGCACGCGCCTTGGGCGAGCTCAAGCAGGCGTCGGCACTGGCGTTGTTGGGTCGCCTGCGCACGACGGATCCGGATGCGTGGGTGCGCGCCGAGGCCAGTCTCGCTGTGCTCGCGCTTGGCGGCGAGGAAGCTATCGATGCCGTGGCCGCGCTTCTTGTCGCGGGTGGCACCGACGCGGATGCTGGCGTCGCGCAGGAAACCGATGAAGCGCACTCGTTGATGCGGCGTGCGGCGCTGGTCTTGTCGACCTATGGACGCCCTGAAGCGCTGCCCGAGCTTTCGCGGCTTGCGGAGGATACCGCGGCGCCAGAAGTCGACAGGCTGCGTGCGGTGGCCGCGCTCGGCGCATCGCATGATCGCTCAGTGCTCGGCACGCTTGTAAGTTTGCTCGAGGATGTTCGCCTGCGCGAACAGGTAGCGGTGGCACTTGGCGAACTCGGTGTGTCGAGTGCGCGTGTGCCCTTGGCAAAACAGCTTGCGAACGAGCGCTACGAGCCCGCACGCCGCGCCGAACTACGAGCACTCGCAAAACTGAAGCACCCCAACACGGCCGACTTTGCGCTTCGGTTTCTGGGCATGGAAAGCTCCGTTCCTGGCGGGGTGCGTGTACTGATGGAACTGAAGGCTTTGGGGCCGGGGAGCTCCTACGGCGCGCAAGTCGAAGACCATCGGGTTCGGACGGGCGATTGGGAGTGCGGAGAAGGTGCCTGCAAGCCGTTGCGTGGCGCTGCGCTGCGATTTTCGGGACGCACTGCGGGGCGACCGGTTCGTGTCACCTGGCTCGTGTGGGCGGGGGCCACGGGCGGCGTGTTGCAGATTGGGGAGCAGCGCTGGCCCGTGCGACCGGGAGAGCAGCAGGTTTCCATGGTCATGCCCGGACGACTTGCCACCCACTTCGAGCCCGTTACCGAGGGCGAGGTCGCGCTGATTGCCTTCGTGGTTACGTCCGTAACCCAGGAGATTCCTCCGCCCGAGCCCGAGCCCTGGGAGGCGGATGCAGGCACCGCGGAAACGTCAGAGACAGCGAATACGCAGTGAGCGTGACAGCCAAGCGCTTTTTGTGTAGGCCTCCTGTGTGTCGAACGAAATCACTATCGCCCAAGATTTCTCCGTGAGCCCCGAGCGGGTTTTTGCTGCGCTCGATGACCATGCAAACATGGGGCGCTGGCTCGGCGGAAAAATCACTGTCCACAAGCGCGTTCCTGACGGGGGAGTGGGCACGGTTCGCCGTGTTCATCTGGGGCTGACTCATTTCGACGAAGAAGTGACCGAGCGCCAGGTGCCTTCGCGCATCGTGTACCGCATCAGCAGAGGGGTGCCGTTCTTGAAGCATCATCGCGGAGAGCTGCGTGTGGAGCCGAAGGGCGACGGCGCGCGTGTGCAATGGAACGTGGCGCTCGAATCGAAGCTGCCTTTGTTGTCCGTGCTGATTCGCTCGGGCCTGTCGGTGGTGCTCGGCCAAGGGTTGAAGCGCCTCGCGCGTCAGCTCGAGCGCTGAGGGGCATTGTTGATTGGCCGCGAGCGTGGCCCGCTAAATGAGGCGCTGGCGGTAGCTTTCGCACAAACGCGCCACCGCCTCGGCGGGAATACCGAGGAAGCCGCCGTCGAAATTTACGCGATCTCCGTCGAGCGTGGCGAGGTAGAGGATGTGAACCGGGTAGCTCCCAAAGAAGGGCGACCAGGTGAGCCTTACATCCACGTCGATTTCTGTGACTTGCACCCACGGGATGCTGACCACGCCTGCTTTGCCGCGCAGCAGAATGTCTTCGCGCGTTAGCGCCATCGCGATACCGAGGCGGCTCTTGCGCCGACCGCGCATCCAGTAGAACCAGCCAGCCAAGAAGGCGAGCGCGAGCGCGCAGGCTGCCATGGCGCCCGGGCGTAAGCTGTCCGCGAGGGGGCCAGCGCTGTGGAGGGCATCGAAGGTAAAGATACAGCCCAGAATCGCGCCGTAGGGAGCGCGCTTGAGATAGCCCGTGCCTTCAGGCACCTGGACCTCGAAGGGCTCGCACTCGCCGCGTGCGATGCGAGCGTAGCGGCCGTCGGGATTGGGCTTCGAGGGTGCGAGGCCTGCCCGCGGTTGCTTGCCTTCTTGCTCGAGCCAGCGCGTGATCCGCGACGCTAAAATTTCTTCATTGCCCGCGAAGAAGGCCGGCACGAACAGCAGGCGAGGCTTCCCATCTTTGGGGCGCAGCACCAAGCACAGAGGGCGTGCGGCCTTTGGGATAGCGCTCGTCTCGGGCTGCGCGTTGCGAGCGATGCTGAGTACATCGGCGCGTGAGGCCCACTGCTCGCCTTGTGTGCTGCGCAGGAAAAGCCCTTCCGGACCCAGCGCCAACAAGGAATTTGGAGCGTGATGTCGGCGGCTGAGAGCACTGGCGAATACGCAAAGCGCAAGCGCTGCGCGCACGATGAAAGCGAGGCCTGTGGCGCGGAGTAGCAATGCGATAAGGTCGATGCCTACGCCGTCAGCGCGCACTCGCTCCCGAAAAATGGCCGCTGCGATGACGAAGGCTGCCAACAGTAGGCTCGACGCCGCACGCGCGGCATCCGCGTCGAATAGGGGCGGGCGGAATCCACGTAAGACTTCGACCTCACCGCCGGCTGCAGAAGCCGCGCGACGCGTGACGTCTCGAAGCGAGGAAACCCAAGCTGGCTCACGATCAGCGCTCATGCTGCGCGGACGTAGCGCAGGACGCGTGCGAGCGCCCGCGCGCTCCGAAGCAGGCGTCGTTTGCGGCCTGGCAGCGCAGCGAAGCGTCGGCGTCGTTCAGCGCGAGGGCAAGCTTACACAGGCTTTCTGCGTGGCTGCAGACCTGTTCAAGCAACTCGCCCGTGCCGTCGCAGGCTGCGCCACGGGAGACCGCAGCCGAGGCCTCGGCAATCGCGGCTTCATGCTCCTGGATCTGCCGGAACGTCCTATCGACCTCCGGCTCACCCGCGCTCGGGGCGCTTCGACAGCCGCCCAAAAGTAAGACGGCCTGCAAACAGGTAAGAGATTGCAGTGATATTGCCCACCTCAACGTCTGATCCCCCTGAACGTACGACGCGTATTTCTTCACTCTCGTCCACCGCCGTGCTAGCTTTTGTTCGCGTTTCCCAGCAATCCGGAGAGGCGGGCATGCCGCGCATCCACCACGCTACTCGAGAAATTCAGTTCAAAGT
>CAZEWA010000195.1:0-9966 GCA_964515685.1 uncultured Polyangiales bacterium
AGTTCCTCGCCAAGAACCAGTACGACAAGGCGATAGCCGAGTATCAAAAACTGGTGGCCGAGGACCCGCGCGACGTCCGCACGTTGCTGAAGATAGGTGACCTCCACACCCGTCGCAGTAAGCCGAAAGACGCGATCGACATTTATCTGAAAGTCGCTGAACTTTACGCAAAGCAGGGCTTTTTTCTCAAAGCTGTCGCGGTCTACAAGCAGATCCTGAAGCTCGAGCCGACACACCTCGAGTCTTCGCTGCGTCTGGCCAAGATGTACGAAGAGCTCGGCCTCACGAGCGATGCCCTGACTACGTACGAGTCCGTGGCCGATGCCTATGTCGAGCAAGGCGCCATGCCCAAGGCGCTCGAGACCATGGAGCGCATGGTTGAGCTCGAGGGCGCAAACATCGCCGTTCGCATCAAATACGCCGAAGCGCTATCGCGCGCATCGCGCCCGAAGGATGCGGCGCTGGCGTTTGCGGCAGGGGCCCGCTTGCTCAAGGAGCAAGGCCGTATGGACGACTACTTGCGCGTCGTGGAGCGTCAGCTTTACCACGACCCTGACAACGTCCTCATCGCACGTGAACTCTCGAGCCTGTATCTCGAGCGCACAGACCCGAAGCGCGCGCTTACCAAGCTGCAGATCTGCTTCAAAGCAGACCCTCGCGACGTGCAAACCCTCGAGATGCTCGCCGAGGCATTTCGTCAGCTAGGGCAACTACCGAAGACGATCAGCGTCCTCAAAGAGATAGCGCGCCTTCACGGAGAATTGGGCGCCCAGGAGCCGCGTCGACGTACGCTCCAGCGGGTGCTTGAACTCGACCCCAACGACGCAGAGGCGAAACTTGCCGCTGCGAGCGTGTTTCAGGGGCCAGGTACAGGACAAATCCAAATGCCGCAGGGAAAGGCCGCACCGGCCGAAGCAAGGCCCGCTCCTCAAGCGGCGGTCGAACAAGACGAAGAAGAGCTGGACGATGTCGAGTTGGAGATCGACTCGACCGACAGCGATGACGACGATGTCGAGTTTGTAGACGAGGGCGACGAGGAGGAGGTCTTACTCATCGACGAGGACCTCTCACCGAGCGTCGACTCTGAACTCATCAGGCCTGAACATCTGCTGGAACAGGCCGACTTACTCGAAGCCGACGAGCAGTACGACGAAGCAGAGCGACTCGTACAACGCATCCTCGAGCAAAATCCTGAGCATGAAGAAGCGCACGAACGGCTCAAGGATCTCTACTTGGCAACCGACCGCCGCGTAGACGCTGTGCGAGAGCTTTTGTGGCTCTCCGAGGCGCTGCACGAGAAAAACCCAGAGCGTGCCATTCAGCATGCTCGAACTGCATACGATCTTGCGCCCAACGCGGAAGCGACACAGAACCGATTGCGGGCTTTGGGTGTCTCGGTTGGCGCGGAGATTTCGGCGCCGAATCCTGGCTTCGCGCGCAAGAGCACCTCGGATATCGACGACGAACTCGCGGCGTTCCTGGATGGTACGGACGCGCCGTCTGCGCGGTCTGAGCGCGCCAGTATGAGCACCACTCCTCCGCCTCTGGCGCGTAGGAGCCCCTCGTCAAACGCTCCGTCCTTCAGCAGTACGCCACCGTCCTACAGCTCGGCGCCGCCGCGCGTTGGAGTAGACCGCGCAACGGTTCCAGACGCGGACGATGACCCCATCGAGCGCGACGTGCTCGACATCGAGCTGCAGCCAGGTGATTTCGACGCGCTGCCACCGGTGCGCATCGCGGACATCGATCCTACGCTATTTCTGCTGCTGGAGACCGAACTCAGGCCTGAGGATTTTGGCCCAGAGGCTCCGGTAGTCGCTGCCGCAGTCTTCGGAGGAGCCGATGCGCCTGAGGCAGACGACGCATTCGATCCCTTACTCGATGCGCCGATTTCGCCCGATGAATTCGACGCGCCGCCGCCCGCCCGTGTACGCGCACCTGAATTCGATGAACGCGCTCGCGAACTCCTCGAGCGCCCTCTCGCTACAGACGATTTCGGCCTAAGCGACGAGCGTTTCTATGATTCGGGACTGATGGAGGTCGAAGCGCAGCCTGCGCCAGCGAACCTGTCCGAAGCATCTTTTTCTACGGACGACGACCTCTTCGAAACCGGTCATCCGCCTGCTCCGGACAGCGACGGCGACAACAATGAGGCTGCGCAAGCGCAGGCGGACGCCGAGTCGGAAGACGCCTTTTTTGCGGACGAAGACGCCGGTGTCACGCTGCCGCCTGAAGCCGATTCACAGACTTTGCGCCCCGGTCTGGCGCAGGAGAACGTCGCGGAGGAGGATGATTTCGCGACCGCACCACCTCAAGCTCCTGTCGAACCGCTCGAGCCGGAAGCCGTGCTCTTCACAGGTCTTGAGCCTGGAGATTCCGGAGACGGTTTCGAGGAAGACCTTCTGCCAGGCGCAGCCCCCACCGTGCCCGGTGCGCCTATTCCTGAGCTGCTGCTGGACAGCGGCGCCGCAAACCTCGAGGTCGAGTCCCTACCTGACCGGCAGGACCCGCCCGCCGCCGAAGACGCGCCTGAGGCCGCAGCAGCAGAGCGCGCAGCGGCCGAGCAGGACAGCCTCGCCACGCTGCCTCCTTTTGCTACGCAAGCCAGTGAAAGCGACCGGGCGCCTGAATCCGCTGAAACGGACGCGCTTTCTGAAGACGCTGAGCTCACGTCGGACAGCACTGAAGTAGCCCCGCAGGACCAGGCTGTCAGCTGGGTAGAGGCGGAAGCTGAAGCGGCGCCTGAGCCCGAAGCGGCCCCGGAAGCAGAAGCAGAACACGCGCCGGAACCGGAACCAGAATCTGCATCCGTACCGCAGGTTGCTGCCGCTGAGGCCATGTTGCCTGAGATCGAGGAAGTCCTCGATGAAGCGGACTTCTTCGCTTCGCAGGGCATGATGGAGGAGGCACTTGAGCTCATTCAGGAAGCCATCCTCATCTACCCTGGAAACGGCGCCCTGCGCGCACGTTTGCTCCAGTACGAGGCCGAGGCAGACGCACAGGACGAGGCCCAAGGACAGGCCGCAGACAACGCCGACGACAGCTTCGACATCGCCGAGCAGCTCGCCAGTGAGCTTGCGGAAGTCACTCCCGGATCTGGCGACGAGATGGTGGACGTCGAATCGGTGTTCGCCCAATTTAAGAAAGGCGTCGCCGCTCAGATCGCGCCAGAAGACTCAGACACCCATTTTGATCTCGGCATTGCCTACAAGGAAATGGGGCTCACAGAGGACGCCATCGCTGAGTTCGCACTCGCCGCCAAGAACACCAAGCGGGCGTGCACCTCCCTGACAATGATTGGGATGTGCTACCTCGAAAAGGGCAATGCTCAGTCTGCGGTCTCGTACTTTGAGCAGGCCTTGGCGACCCCGGTGAAGTCTCCGCTTGAGGATATGGCCCTCCACTACGAACTCGGCAACGCCCAGGAGCAGCTTGGCAAGCTCGACCTGGCGCTCTCCGAATTCGAGAGGGTTGCAGCCCAAGATCGCACGTTCCGTGGTGTCCTGAGCCGCCTCGACTCGCTCAAGAGGCGTGGCGCGGTCGCCTGAGGCAAGAGGCGCGCGAGCACGTACAACGCCGCGCAGCCTTGGCTTGCTCGAATTTACTTGGGGAGTTTGAAGATCTGAATATCCGTCCCGTAGCGGACGGCCAGATCTTCAAGGCACTCCCCCGCCTCTCCGCAGCCGCCGAGCACGCAATCCCGGGTGTCCTGCGCATAGGCCTGTGAGACCTCGCGCAACGTGTCCTTGCAACGCTTCTCGAGAGCGCCTAGGCCGAGCTTCGAATCACATCGCGCCACAAGGCGGTTGCTGAGCTCGTCGCAGTAGGCGGCCTGTTCCTTGGAGACTTTTTCTCGTGCCAGTGCCCGCTGCACGCAGCCATCGAGTACACAGTCCTCCCCGCGACACAGGTCTTCTCCCCGGTTGTCGAGTTCCTGCGCCCACTCGTCGCAGGCGAACGTCCCGTCGGACACGCAGGTTGCTTTGGCCTGATAATACAGGTCCGACCGGAATTCCTGGTCTTCGCAGCGCTTGTGGCAGTCGACCACATCTGTGTCGCGAATACACATATCACGCTTGTCGCAGACCTTTTGACACTCCACGACGCGCACGGAATCCGATTCGCGGTCGCAGCCCAGTAGGGCGAACGCAAGCCCCATCCATACACCACAGGTTCGCCACACTTTGGACGTCATCTTTCCCACTCCTGGCTCGGCAGTAAGCCCGTACCACCCACTCGCGAGCTCGGACAAGATTCCGGCAAGCTTCTCGGGACATACGTCATTGACGCCCCGTCTCGATGCGCTACCTTTTAGGCTGTTCGTCGCGAGACGAGTGCGGGCATAGCTCAGTTGGTAGAGCGTCAGCTTCCCAAGCTGAATGTCGTCGGTTCGAGCCCGATTGCCCGCTCCGAGAAATGCGCCCGGCGAAGCCAGCTTCCCGGGCGGTTTATTTTCCGTCCCCAAGTCCGTCGCCATCGCTCTCTGGTTCTGGTCCCGATGGGGCAGATGCCTGCCGCGAAAGAGCTGTGTGGACGCGAGTATGCGGGTCTTCCGGTCTTATTTTCTTTCGCCTTACGATTGCCTGCAAGGCGAGCTGACATAGGGCCGAATTGAGTCAATTCATATTGCGGACGCTGCGATCTTCGTACGCACTGTCCACCCTACTTTGTCCATACGGCGAATTACTGAGAGCCGTTCCAGTCAGGAGACAATCATCCTCCATTTCTATTTCAAGCCATTCATTGCGCACGCATGAGTTTGTAATTTGTACTCATCGTTCTTACACAAACCTTTGCAAACCAGACTGCGCAGTGTATGAGGCCATTTGGAGGAGCAAGAGTCGGCATCTTCGCTGACAGCTGGAATTCTGCTCCGAACCATGTTGGACTTGATTTCGCACACTGCTCTTGCGTGCGCGTTCGAGAGGGGAGCCCCGATGGCTGCAAAGAAGAAGACCACCAAACCGTACGGCAACAAGACGAAATTCGTTATGGGCTTGCCGCGTGACCTGTCTGCAAAGCAAGTAGTCGAAAAGGCGAAGCAGCAGGGCATTACGATCACCGAGGCGCACGTCTACAAGATTCGCTCCACGGCCAAGAGCAAGCCCGTTGCTCCCAAGGCTTCTGGCAAGGTCGGCCGTCCTTCAAAGGAAACGGCTGCTCCCGCCAACGCAGCAAACCTTTCGAAGCGTGAGTTCGTTCTCAGCTTCGGATCAGACACCCCCGCCTCCGAGATCCTGAAAAAGGCCAAGGAAGCAGGTCTCGGTCTGTCCAAGGCTTACCTGTACACCATTCGCAGCTCGAGCGGCTCCACGCCACGTCGTGGCGGCAGCGCGGCGTCGGCTGCCCCCAAGAGCAGCGCTGCAGTTCGCGTGCGCTCTTCCGCTTCGTCCTCACTTGAGGGTCAGTTCATCGACGCAGCCATCGACATGGGCCTTGCCAAGGCCAGCGATCTGCTCGAGCGTCTCCGCGCAAAGCTCAAAGAAGGGCTCTGAGCTCCTTCGCCTGCCTCATATTAGTCGGCGGATAGGTAGCGTCTGCTGATATGTTGTTTGAAAGCCACTGTGCCAAGTTCTTGGCCGGTGGCTTTGGCAATTAGAGCGGGCGTTTCTAGTATGGACGCTCGGCTCCAAACCGCGGTACGCAAGAATGCGTTGAGTGGTGCAAAATGCCCCACCGCGACGTCTGAGCTGAGCGTCGGCAAAGCCTGTGCTGCCGCCTCGAAAAGCTGCGCCGCAATCAATGCCCCAAGCGTGTAGCTGGGGAAGTATCCAATGGCTCCAGAAGGCCAGTGGACGTCTTGCATGCAACCGTCCGCATAGTTGTCGCGAGTCGACAGACCTAACATCTCCTGCATGGAGGCATCCCACGCGTCGGGGAGGTCGGAAACCTCTAGGCTGCCCTCTATGAGGGATTTTTCGATGCGATATCGGACGATCACATGGAGCGGATAGGTCACTTCGTCTGCATCCACCCGAATCAGGCCTGGCTTTACCCTCGTGTACAGGCGACACAGGTTTTCCGGCTCAAACGCCTCTGGCTGCCTTTGTGCGGCAGCAGGAAAGGCTCGCCGCAGCAACGGAGCCGCGAAAGTCAGAAACGGTAAGCCTCGGCAAATTTGCATCTCCTGGAACAGACTCTGGCTTTCGTGAACGCCCATACTGCGGGCCTCACCTACCGGAAGGCCGCTGAGCTCACGCGGCAGGCCTTGCTCATACTTCGCATGCCCGGTCTCGTGGAGGATGCCCATCATCGATTCCATGAAATCCTGCTCCCGGTAACGTGTGGTGATTCTCACGTCACTGGGAACTCCTCCGCAGAAGGGATGGTGACTTGTGTCGAGTCGCCCATGATTGAAGTCAAAGCCCAGCGTGCGCATCAGCTCTACCCCTAAGCTGCGCTGCTGCTCGATGCCGAACGGCCCTTCCGGAACAAGGACAGCTTGGCGAGCTTGCTTCTCCGCTATCTCGAAGATTTTGCTTGGAAGGTATTCCGCGAGATCTGCAAACAAAACGTCGAGCGCAGCGCTCCGCATCCCAGGCTCATAGGCGTCCATCAAGGCGTCGTAAGGAGCAAGACTCAGCTTGTCTGCAAGGACTTGAGCCTCTTCGCGCTTAAGACGGATGACGTCTTGCAGCCAAGGCATATGCCCTTTCCAGTCTTGTGCCTTGCGCTGGGTGCGCCACGCTTGCTCGCAGCGCAACTGAGCGCGACTTTGTGCTTCAACGAGCTCAGCGCTGAGCGCGGTCGTTCGAATGTATGTGCGCCGAATTTCCCTGAGGCTCGCGCGCTCAAGCTCGCTCAACGGCTCCTGATCTGCTGCACTCAGCCATTCCGCGACAGCTGGGTCTGCGGCTCGCTCGTGCAGCACTCCCTCCAGAGTGGCCAGGGCCTCCGCGCGGCTCTCTCCTCCGCCAGCCGGCATCATCACCGCTTCGTCCCAACCGACAATGCGTGACACGTGCACGAGCTGCGAAAGCTTCCGGTAATGTGTGGTCAGATGGTGGTAGGTCACGCTAAGTCCCCGCTTGCATAGCTAAAATCGCGGTGTATCCCCCGACGTCCCGGGGTCTCAGCCAGGTAGGTAAACCTGCGCTAAGGCACAATCAATGGAGATCCCAAAGGGCGCTCATGATACCCTGGGCCCCCAATCAAGTGAGGGTCGGGGCAAGGGTCATTCACACTTTGCGAATATCCCCTGCCTAAGTCCCGTTCTCTAGGAAATGCCGCCGAACTTTTTTCCGCCCCCGCTGACAGCAGCTGAGAGACGTGCCCGCGACGCAGACGTGTTGGTCGCGGCGGCACGCGAGGGCGACCCGCAAGCATTCGACGCGCTCGTCAGGCGATTCCGACCGAGAATTTACGCTCTGGCTCTGCATCTGAGCCGCAGCGCGAGCGATGCAGACGACATCACGCAAGACGTATTCGTCAATGCTTACAGACATATCCGACACTTCGAGGGACGGAGCCACTTCTTTACCTGGCTCTATCGCATCACCATGAACCGCGCGCTCAACGCGGAGCGGCAACGTGGTAAGCGCGCGAACGTTCCCCTCGACGACGTACGTGTAGAGGTCGCCATGCAGGTCGATGCCCCAAGCGACCCGCGCCTCGCCCTGGAGCTTCGAGAAACCTACACCGCCTTGCTCCGGGCACTCGACGCCCTGTCGCCTTCGCTGAAGGGCGCAGTCGTCCTGGTCGCGCTGCAAGGCTTCTCCCACGAAGAGGCCGCGGTCGTGCTTGGCACTTCCGAGAATGCTCTGGCCGTGCGCATGCACGAGGCGCGCAAGCAGCTCCGAGCCGCGCTTGCGGCTGATGACCGGAAGAAACTCAAGGTCGCCCGTCGAGCTGAAGCCACACGTGAGACAGTCAATCTAGAACTCGCTCTGAACCTAGCCGGGCTGCTCTAAGAAGGTGTTCCACAGGAAGTGGCCTGGATCGGCGTCGAAACGGGCCACTTCCTGTGGAACACCTTCTTAGCCACGCGCCCCCAAGCGCCGAGCAGGATCCGCGCAGGCAAGGTGGAATAGCGAACCGCCCTACCGACGCAGCTCGAGGCGTCGCTCAAGCTGCTCGATTTTGGCGGCACGCGAGTGGCCTCGCGGCGCGTAACGCTCTGCTTTTTTGTAGAGTTTCAAAGCGACTTCCGGTTGGTTCAAGCGCTCGACCTCGCCAGCCCAACGCCGGTACAGATTGAAGCGCACCGGAGACGCGGAAACGGCCACGAGGAGCACAGCGCCCGCAACCAAAGCCGCCGCAACTCCGCCCGCGCGTGAGGCAGGAGATGCTGTTTTTCGCACAAAAGACAACGCTACGAACAGCGAAAATGCGACGCATGCGGCTGATGTGCCAGGCAGATCCAGGTACACAGCGCAGGCGCACAACAGCGATAATGCTGCTGCGCAAAGCACCGCTGTTCCGCGCATTTCGACTCGAGCAGCCAGCCACTGTGCAAAGGGCAGCGCGCAACGCGTCAGAGTATGGGCCAGGACAGACAGCAACCATACGGGTCCCAAAAGGACCAGACCAAACCAGAGCATGTAGTAACTAAACCAGCCAATATCCAAAACGCCGGAGACTTCGGCACCTAGATGGAACGCGAACACGAAAACAAGCGCGGACGCACACAGGGCGCATCGCAATCGAGAGGCGGAATCGTCGCGACCGGGAGCCGCTAGGTACCCTAACGCCACCAGGATTTGGAGCGCCACAAGCCCAAAACTCAGCCACTGTAAGACCTCCGGTCGAGAAGCTCCCGTCAGGTCGCCAAGCTGGTCGCAGAACGCGTCCAATACCCCGGGCGCAGCGTGACCTCGTACCTGACTGCGGGACAGTCGCGCCAGCACCGCACCGCTGCGCCACTCTCTGGAACTCTTGGATATCGCGGTAAAGATGTACACGATAGCGCACGTATAAGCGCTTAGCGTCAGACCGAGGGAAGGTGCCTTCGCGAGCCTGGGCGATGGAACGGACAGTTCGCTTAACGCGGGCTCACGGGAGAACGCACTCCACAGAAGCAGCCACGACAACAGGTAATGGTGCTGATAGCTGTCGTGGAGGCTTATCACCCAGGACATCGTGTAGACGCCGAACAGAGCGAGCTTTTGCGGCCGTGTTGCCTCGGGCGCGAGGGCCATCGTGAAGGCCATCAATCCAGCTGTGAGCAGTAGGCCTACGTACAGGCCCGGAGAAGGCAGTGGAATCAACGCGTCCACCCATGCGAAGTGCGCAACGTTGAAATTCCCGGCGCCGTAACGCCCGCCGTGCTCGAGCATGACCAGCCATGCATCCAGCGCCAGCAGCAGATAGGTCCCGCGACGGAAGAGGAAGCTGCGGACGTGCAGGTAGTTCGCTTCAAAAGGCGATGCCATCAGTGCCAGAAACCGACTCATGGCGCCTCTACGCCAAGCGGAATGAGCCTCAGCGTCTCCTGCTTGCAGTCGAACGTATAGCGCTGTGCGGAGGGTGTCTCCTGCCCTACTCCTCGGCAACGCCGCAACAGTTGGGTCTCGGCGACACCCGCTTCGCAGCGGCTTGCGAGAAAGCGCTCAACTACGCGCCCGCGGCCACGCTCGATGCTGTGAATCCAGCTGCTGTGGAGGTGGCCACGTAACGGCGTCGTGCGCACAGATCCGTCCGCGGACTGGATGGAGGCGGTGACCTCGCAGCGTCTGAGGCGAACGTTCGAGAACATGCGCCACGCGAAGCTCTCATCGTCCAGATCGCTGTCTCGTAGGTAGTAGCTGGCAGGGATTGCGACCTGCAACGCGACTACCAACCAGAGCAAAGCGTACGGTGGAACGTCTCGCCAGCGCAGCATGAGAGGGGGAAACCAAAACGGGGCGAGCCACATTCATGGCCCGCCCGCGTGGTTCACTTCCTCTTGGCGGGCTTTTTTCCAGCCTTCTTGACAGCCTTCACGGGCTTGGCGGCCTTCGCAGCGGCACCCTTCTTGGCAGCCTTCAC
>CAZEWA010000196.1:0-9944 GCA_964515685.1 uncultured Polyangiales bacterium
AAACGGCTGCGCAAGCGGAGTCAGCGTGTAGGCCACCCAGGGCTTGCTTTGAAACGTGGCCGCGGTGAGTGCAGCAAGCCTGTGGTCGTTCTCGTCGCTCCCGCGGGTGGGCTCGCTGTTCGAGGCCTTCAATGCATAGAGGTTGGTGCCGCCCTCCATATTGGAGAGAAACGACGCCGTGAACGTAGGCGAGGCGCCGGCCACCACGGCAGGATTGCGCGTCTGGTAGCAAGCGTCGCCCAAGTTCACCAACTCGCGAGGGTCGCCGAAGTCACCGCTGGACGGGAGCGATAGATGCACGAGTCCATGCGTGGAGCTGTTGTCGCGTGTCCCGCCACACGAGGGTTCGAGATACACGAGCTCTAGCCGGTTCTCGAACACGCTCGACGCAAAGACCCGGCCTTCGGAGACACGGGCGGCAGGGAATACCGTGATGTCGCCCTGGCACTCCGAAACGAAGTCCGGCTCCGGGTCCCCGGCCGCGTCGTCGGCGTCGTCGCCTCCATCCTCTGGCACGGAGCCGTCGAGGTCGTCCTGGCCAGGCTTTCCGGCGTCGCCGCGCGTCAGCGGTTCGCCGCCCGCGCCATCCTCCCCGCACCCCGCGGCCGAGAGCAGTACAAGGC
The DNA here is from genome assembly GCA_964515685.1 of uncultured Polyangiales bacterium. Taxonomy (GTDB): domain Bacteria; phylum Myxococcota_A; class Polyangia; order Polyangiales; family DASUME01; genus DASUME01. The sequence goes on from CAZEWA010000196.1 coordinate 624, forward strand.
ACAGCGGCCACCCAAGATACGACCGAGCTGCGAGCATGTGTTCGATTCCCCTCAACCGTTTTTGCAAGTGATCGCTACCTGCTGCGTCGACCTGCCAAGCGCGCGAGCAGAACCGCGGCGCCCCAGCACGGCCAAAACAGCCAGCATCCACACAGACATGGAGCCTGGCTCTTCCGATCCCGCCGACACGGCGCAGCCGCCACCGGACTTGCCGCTCATCGCGCCGTCATCACCGCCGCTGAGCGGTGGTCCATTCCCGCCTGGACCTTGTCCCTGACCGTCGCCGTCACCCTGATTGTCGCCGTCGCCCTGGCCCTGGCCGTTACCGTCGCCGTCACCCTGGCCGTTGCCGTCGTCTCCGTCACCTTGACCGTCGCCGTCGCCCCCGGGCGGAGTGCGCACGACGCCATCCTCTTTTTCGAGATGGTCCGGAATGCCGTTGCCGTTGGTGTCCGGGATGCCGTGCGACACGTCGCCAAGCTCCTCGTGCGTCGGCACTCCGTCCCCGTCGTCATCCGGGTCGAGATAGTCAGGGATTCCGTCGCCGTCGGTATCTTTGCATTGAGACATGTCCGGACATTCGATGAAATCGGGTAGTCCATCTCCATCCGCATCCGGCGGATGCGACTTGGGATCCACGAAATCCGGGATGCCATTGTTGTTCCAGTCGCTCAGCAACTCGTAGAGGTCGAGATAGCCGTCGCCATCCGAGTCAAAGTCGTAGCAGTTGAAGATGCCGTCTTTGTCTAGATCAACTTTGAAGTCGTCGCCGCACTCGAAGGCGCTCTTGAGCGTGTCGCCATCGTCGTCGTCATCGAGGTAGTCAGGAGTGCCGTCGCCGTCCGTGTCGCCGTCGAGTTCGTACATCGTCGGCGTTCCGTCCCCATCATCGTCGTCGTCCAGATGGTCTGGAATGGTGTCGCCGTCCGTATCCCGATCTTGGCCGCCCGGACGCTCATCGCGGGTCAAGATCTTGTCGTTGTCATCGTCGGCGCTCAGGAAGTCGGGCAGCGAAGGCGACGTGACCCGCGCGTCTTCAGGGTTGCCATCGCCGTTGGGATCGGGGTCTTCGTCCTTCGTGAGGATTCCGTCGCCGTCGTCGTCGTCGTCCAGGTGATCGGGAATACCATCGCCGTCGGTATCGATGATCTGCTCGCTCGTAAAGTACTCGTAGCGGGTGAGGATGCCGTCCCCGTCGTCGTCGTCGTCGAGATAGTCGGGAACCTCATCACCGTCGGTATCCCCAGGCTGCTCATCGACATCCAGCACGGTATCGAAGTCACTGTCGATGCCCTCTTGAGCGGATGCCGCGCCCTCTGCGTGCAAAAGTCCGAGCGCGAGAAGGGCGCTGCCTGCGATTCTGACTAAGCGGCTCATAGAGGCCCTACTCCTGAGAGACACAACGGTAATCGACGCGCCAAGTATGAATCGACGGCGCATTGAGGCGCTCCTCATCGGCGAACAGCGTCGCTTTCACGCGCGCCATGGGACGCCCCTGCAGTGCATGCGTCTGTGCCACCGGCAACAGATCCGCCTCGCCGACGTTCGTCCATTGACAGCGCCCCTGGTTGTTACAGAGGCCGCCTTTTCCGCACCCCCCCTCGACGTCCGCATCACATGCAGGTCCCAAAACCTTGTGGCAAACGCCGTCGGGGCTGCAGTAACCATCGGCGCACTGGGCATGCGTCGTACACGCAGCGCCTGAGGTGATCTCGACCACATCCCGCAGCGTACAAGCGTCGAGCTGAGCCTCCGAGTTGCCGCCACACATCTGCCAGAGGACGCGCGTCCCTTCTGGCACTGTGGTCTTCCAGATGAGCGAACGCCAGATGGCTCCCTCCCCCGCAAGACAACCCTTGACGCGGATACGCTCCTCGTAGGAGCCGCTCGCCGCGTACTTCGGCACAGGAGGTTCCGGCGTGACCCGCCGAGGCACGATGTACACGGGAACCTGCGAGATGAGGTACCTGCCATCGCCCACCAAATCCAGCCTCATCTCGTAACCGACGTAGGGCCCGGTGTTGTCCGGCACGGGATGCAAGATTGGGTTGGAGAACGTCACGCTAAAGCGAGGCATCGCACCGGGACGGCACTTCACGTGCGTATCGGGTAGGCCCTCGGGATCTCCATCGGTGTCGATCGGTGCCTCGCAGCCGTCTCCTGGCATGTCCACCGCTTCGACCTTGAAGACGAAGCCTGGCGCGGGTGGCCTGTCAGGGGTCTGGTTCAGCCTCACGCTCACGTCCATCGACAAGTTGCCGGCAAGCAGCTCGACGGCTTCGATGATGCTCTCGCCCATGCCCGAACCGTTGGTGTTGATGGTGAACACGAGCGGCTTACCGTTGCGGTCGACCGCCCCCGTCACGGTCGAGAGCGCCGCAGTCTGCTCAGCCAGATACACGTCACTCGAAGAGTTCACGGAGATGACGCGAATCTTGTTCGCGAGCAGCGTCTCTTTCACGCCGCCTGCTCCTTCCCAGAGCTTGGCCGCGAACTGACTGGTCGTCGCCTTAGCGGTGTTGCCAAAGGTTATCTGAAACCAGCCGTTGGCCGCTGTCGATTGCCCCTTCAGGATGGCGTAATACGTACCTTGGGGGAAAGTCGCTTTGATTTCGGCGTTCTTGTCGCTCGAGGAGATGTCAGCGTGGCACCAGGTATTGGTGTTGTTGGCGGCATTCACGATCATCAGCGACGTGTCGAAGTGGCTCCCGCGCGTCGAGATCGTAAGTTCCGTGGACGCCGTGGTCGTGAACTTGAACACTGCATCCTTGGCGGTCGAGCTCGCGGCCCAAGCACTCTCCGTCCTGCGCTCAAGGCAGATTCCCAGGAAACTCCTTACGCACACATCGATACACGAACCAAGAGGGTTCGTCCCAGTGTACGTGTGATCGGCCGTCATCTTCTCGGTGTTTCCAAAGTAGGTGACGAGCATATTCGTGTTCAGCGTTCCCACGTCTTGCGCAGTGGCCTTGGTCTCGGCCGAGGCGGTCAGCGCACGATAGGTCGGGTCCGTACCCGACTTCATGCCCGCAAGGACACTGGAGTCATAGTTGAGCGGGTGACGTGAACTGCCGGATTTGTCGGCCAGGTAGTTGGCTCGACTGCTAGTTGTCGGACTGGGGCCGTTCTGCAAGGGCGCATCGGTGATGTGGATCACGATGGGAGTCGCCCCATCACGGAAGCAGGGGTACCCCCAAGTACCCGTCGGACAACCGTAACGCCTCGGTATTCCGGGACGATTCCAACCGGCATAGACTTCATGGCCCGTGGCGATGGCCCACAGTCCCTGCATGCTGCCTTCCGGCACGTTGTGGTTACCACTGGTTTGAAAGCCCTGAAGTGCAGTACGCACAGCCTCCGTGTCCGCCGTGATGTCCTGGCGATTCTCGTACATCTCGAAGGTGTCAGACGCGACCTTGATGCTGGTGTTCGGGCTCGCGTAGGGGCCTTCAAACGGAATGTCGCGAAACCAGCCCGCGCCGAAGTTCGAGTCTCGAATCAGGCAGGCAATGTTGCCCGCGATGCCCTGATTTCTCAGCTCGTTGTCGGGCGTCCCATCGAAGTCGCGATCCGCGCATTCGGTGTTCTTGTTCGAAAGATAGTTGCCCGTGCGCAGGCTGGAGATGAGCTTGTCGCGCTCGTCGTCCATCGACGCGGTCATGTCGAGATAGAAGTAAATGTCCGCAGAATTGAGAAAGAAGTTGATCTCAAAGGCCTGCGTGCCAGAAGTTCCCGGCTTCAGCTCCATGAAGATGGTTCTGTGATCCGTGGGAAACGGCGGCCTATCGGGATAGGGATCGATGTCGTCGGGAATCCCGTCGCAGTCCTTGTCCCAGCCTACGCCCGGCGTGCACACGACGTCGTCGAGCAGCTCAGGAACGTAACCCGCGTCGTACAGAATCTCCGGGTCCTTGTAGAGCGTGATACCGCCGCCGCTGCCGACCACGATGGAGCCGTCTCCGCTTACGGGGGTTCCGGGAGCCCCGCCGTCGAGGAAGTCATCGGCCACTTTGTAGCAATCGGGATTGCACGCATTGCAGATCGGATGCACTGCGTTCTGATCGATGGCCGCGCGCACCCGTAGCTTACTCGGTGCGGGCGCCTCGAATTCCGCGATGCCCTCGCAGGCCCCCCACACGCCATCACGGCAGTAGCGCGTACCAATTTTACACAGCAGAGCGCCGCGCTCCGTGACCTCGACCGATATCGTGCAGTCCACGGGAAGCGCATCGGCGTCGCAGTCACAGCCCTCGTCCGGACGTGTACAGGATGGACAGCTGACATTATACGCGGGATCATCGTCGTTACAGTCGGGCCCAGCCTCACACTGGAAACCGAAGCCGTCTTCATCCTTGTCGATGCAGACGCCCTCCCAGGTGTCTTTGCGAGAAGCGATCTCTTCCTGCGTGCACCCAGCCATGAGCACCACGGCCCACACGAACCAACGCCAGGTGTAAGACAACCACTTCCTGCACGGCATGAAAGCGCCTCCGAGCACGGAGCCCACGTTTAGCGGCTCATTTCGCAAGCTTTGCCCTCTCGCTGCAAACCATGTACCACCGGCTTCTCGAGACGCTCCCGCAAAACCATTGAGAAGTTTGAACGGCGCTCGTCGAGCGCATCGCAAAAAACCCAAGGCCCCCTGAAAACTTTGCGGCGTGGGGGAAACACCGACACCCATCTCACGGGCGCAGCCACGTGCGTTGCGCGCGCTCCTGATGTTGATGATCACACGGCCTCATCCAGCGGATCAAGCTTTGCACCGTACGGACGTTCCCCGAAGGAAGGCGCCGACAACCCCATCCACGTAGTTCTACGCCTGCGTGAACAGCAAACCGGGCCTATCGAGCACCGCGGTAGTGCCAGCGCCTACGCTGTGGGTCGCAATACGTTGCCCCGATCATGCTACCGTGCCCGAGCGCTGTGACAGACGACCCATCGCGTTCGTGCGTCAGAAGATGTCTGGAATCAACCGCAGGTCGAGCCCACCCGGCAGCATGTAGCTCGTGTAGGCTCCCACCCCGTACAGCGTGATGCCCACGGCCGCCCCGGAGACACTGTGCAGCTCGTGGTCGCCGGCGTTCTGAAGCTTCGTCGTGACGATTTTGTAGCCCGTTTTGCCGATGGGCGAGAAGCCCTTCAGCGTGTCGCCATCGAGAACCACGTCTTCGTTCTCAGGCGCTATCACCATCACGAAATTGCTGGTGTAGGTCTCGGGCGAGAGAAAGTTGTATTGATTGCGGTACTGCTCGATGGGTGGAACCAGCGTGAGCGATGGATCGCCATCGACGCGAGGAGAGGCCCCTTGGCCGAGCAGGTACTGGGCCACGCTCAGTGCGCGCGAACCTGTAACAAGCACACTTTCATCCGTCTCGAACTCGAACCACTCGCCACGCGAAAGAAGCAGAGGCTCGTGTACCGCCGGCTCGAAGGTAATGCGGTTCTTGTCAGCCCCAGAAACCACGCGCAAACGATAGGGGCGCGCGCCGACTCGTTCGGCCGGACTGCCCACGATCACGCGGCGCCCCCAGGTTTCCAAGGGAAACACGGACTCTTCTAGGTGATCGCAGGCATAGCGATAGAACGGCACGAACGAGCAATCGTGACCGCCTATCAGGTGCACGGGACCATCCGCTTGAATGGCCGTACCCGTCAGGTCGTAGGCCTTACCCGGATCACACGCCGTGTAGCCCGGTTTGTCGGTCATGCGCTCTTCGAAGGGACAGTCTTCGGGGATTGCACTCAGCAGTTGAAAAACGTCGCCTGGCTGGAGAATCAGCGTCTCCGTGTCGCCGGGACGCAGCGCGGGAAAGACGACTTCGACCGCCGGCTGAGGGACGCTCGCATCGTCCGCGTCCAACAGACCTGCGTCCAACATACCCGCGTCCCGTGGTGTGGCGTCGACCCACTCGCCGTGCGCATCTGCTTCGCGGGCAGGCTTCGTATATGCCGAAGACTGAATCGTCACCTGAACTGGACGATCCCCGACGGCCACCAGGGCGAGGAAGCCCGACGTGGTGCTCCGATCTTCGCTATGGCGCAAGATGAACGAAGCGCGCGAGACGCCGAGATACGATGCGTAGCCAGCTCCTGCTTCGCGCTTCAAGACGTGCGACGGCAGCAACAGCGAAGCGTCGTTCGAAAACGAATGGCACTTTTTCGGCACGCCGGCGTCCGGATCTTCGGGCGGATCTTGGGTTTTCTTGCACCGTTGCTCGACCTTAAAATAGAGCGGGTTGAACTGATGCACCGTGATGGGTCCGTTCGAAACCAAGCGGTAGGCCGCCTGTCGTGCGAGCACCGAGTGCGAAGCAGTCGAACGCAGGGGCTCATGTTTGAGCGCCGGTATCTCGATGGTATGCGTCGCGCCGGGAGCCACCTCCGCTTCCGCGATGATTTGCGCGCCGAGCGTGAGCTTAACCTGGATGGGTACAAGCTGCGGATTGCCGACCACCACTGCGGGGCGAAACACCGGATCGAGCTCACTGTTTAGCGTGAACACGGGCCAATACTCGCAGCCGATGTACGAACGGAGGCTCTCGGCTTCAGCGCACAGGTCTGCGCAGCCCGACGCGCTGCACAGTGTCCCCGCTGCACACTCATGCTGGAATACGCGCGAGCGACCGTCCTCAGAACAGAGCATGAGGGCGTTACCATCACACTCGTACGACAAGGGTCGACAGGCGCTACATCCCCTGCCTGTGTCGCACTTTAGGGCTTGGGCGCCACAGTCTTCCTGCGATAGGACGTCTCCATTCTCACAGGTGAATGCCACGCCCTGTTCGCAAACAATTCCCTCGGTTCGTCCATCGCAGGCATCAGGAACAACGAGCGTTTCCGGCGTGGGGCGCTTATCTCCGGAGCAGCCGAGTACGACTGCTATCAACGGGTACAGAAATGCGCGCAGCGTCATGTCCGCAAAAGCCTGGCACGGACGCTGCCCGTGACGGAAGCAAATGCACAAAGGCCAAAGTCGACATACGCTAGAACGATGCGGAAGCGCGCAGCCCTCCTCGCACTTCTCCTCGCTACGGCGTGCCGTGAACCCGCAGTACAGCGCGAACACGTCGAGCACGCACCTCTGCGCAGCCTTGCGCACCCTCCCCCTGTCGCCCCTGCTCCGAGCCCCCTGGATGACGCGCAAGCGACGCGCATCGCGCCTATCGCAATGCCAGGCCCAGGTGGGGATGCCATCGCCCGCATGGTCGAGAGCGCACTAGGTCGCGGAGACTTTCCAGGTTGCGTAATAGCCATCGGCACACGCGATGGTTTGCTCTACCTGCAAGCATTCGGGGAGCGCACATCCGGCGAGCCGATGACGCTCGAGACGAAGTTCGACCTCGCCTCCCTCACCAAGCCACTTGCGACGGCTTCGAGCGTGATGGCGCTCGTCGAACAAGGGGTCGTCGACCTCAACGCTCCGGCATCGAACTATCTCTCCGAGCTGAAAATCCAGGACAAGCGCAGCATCACGGTGCGTGAGCTGTTGCTGCACACGAGCGGACTGCCGCGCGTCAATGCACTGAGCCAGTTTGATCAGGGCCGAGCCCAAGCCATCCGGCTCATCACCCAGGAGCCCCTCGTCACCGCACCAGGCACTCGCTTCAACTACAGCGATCTCGGGTTCATTTTGCTGGGCGAACTCGTAGAGCGCATGAGCGGCGTTCCCCTCGACGAGTACGCGACGCGCAGAATCTTTGCTCCGCTTCAGCTCAACGACACGCTGTTCAATCCCAAAGCGAGCACGGCCCTCGACTACGCACCGACGGAGGAGCGCGACGGGAAGGTCATTCGTGGCGTGGTCGATGATCCACGCGCCTACAGACTGGGCGGCGTGGCTGGCAATGCCGGATTGTTCTCGTCTGTGCGCGACGTGAGTCGATTTGCGCAGATGCTTTTGCGCAGAGGCGAGCTCGACGGCGTCCGAGTGCTGCGCGAGGACACCATCTCCAGCATGCTTCAACCGCAGCGCGCTGGCGCGGTAAAGCGCGCGCTCGGATTCGATGCTGAAAGTCCCTACGCCCACGGGCGCGGCCAGCTCTTCTCGCCTCAAGCGGTCGGACACGGCGGCTACACGGGGACCTCGCTTTGGCTCGACCCAAGCCAAAATTTCTTCGTGTTGGTGCTGAGCAATCGCGTGCATGTAGGCAGTAAGGGGTCCATCCATCCGCTTACGAGCGGCGTCTCGGACATCGCGCTGCACGCGCAAAAACGCGAACCCAACCCGCCTCTTCAAGCGGGCATCGATGTGCTCGCCCAGAGCGCGTTCGCGGAACTACGTGGGCGCTCCATTGCGCTCCTCACCCACGCGGCTGCCGCAGACCGCAACGGAACCCGGACGCTCGATCGACTACTCGCAGCGCGTGGGGTCAAGATCAAGAGCGTGATGACGCCGGAGCACGGCTTCGACGCCAAACAAGAAGGTCACATAGCCCATCAGCGCATGGGCGAGCTCCCCGTCTACAGCCTGTTTGGCAAGAATCGCAAACCACGACCCGAGATGCTGGAAGGCATCGATACCGTGGTCATCGACCTAGTCGACGTGGGCACTCGCTTTTACACGTATATGGCGACGGTACTCGCCGTCATGGAGAGCTGCGCGGCGCTCAATGTGGAGGTGTGGATCCTCGATAGGCCAAACCCAATCGGCGGCACCCGCGTCGAAGGTCCGCTCAGCGAAGCCGCCTTCCACAGTTTCGTGAATTTCCATCCGCTGCCGCTGCGACACGGCATGACCGCAGGCGAGCTCGCGCGCTTCCTGATGCACGAAAAAAACCTGGCCGTACGACTCCACGTGGTTCGCGTGGAAGGCTGGCAGCGCGAGCTCTGGTTCGGGGAAACCGACCTCACCTGGCGCCCGCCATCGCCCAACCTCGCCACGCAAGAACAGGCCATGCTGTACCCAGCCGTGGCGCTCGTGGAGGGCACCAACCTCTCGGTTGGCCGCGGCACCGACTATGCCTTCCGAGTCATCGGAGCCCCCTTCATCGATGCGCCCAAGCTCGCACGCCTCATCACCTCGGCCGGCGTGGAAGGCGTGCGCGTCAAAGCCACGAGCTTCCGACCCCGCGTCGGCCCCTACGCGGGCACGAGCGTGAAAGGCGTGAGCTTCGAGCTGCTCGATCCGAAAGCGTTCTCTGCCGCCAAGCTCGGGCTCGCGATCATCCACGCACTCTCCCAACTGCACAGCACAGACTGGGACAGCACGCGCCTGGCCAAGCTCGTCGCCCATCGTCCCACGCTCACAGCCCTCGCGGAGGGCAAGAGCTTCGACGAGATCGAGGCAAGCTGGCGCACCGAGCTCAGCGTCTTCGAACAGGC
>CAZEWA010000197.1:0-3936 GCA_964515685.1 uncultured Polyangiales bacterium
GCAGCGGACCGATGTCGACGCGATAGCGATAGATGTCGCTCGGATCGTCGAAGCCACCAAGAAACGTGTAGCGGAGCTCCCCGCCCAAGCGAACCCTGCGCCAGCTGCGAGCAAGCCCTAGCGCGAAATCGAGGCCGCCCGTTTTGAAATACCGCCCCTTGATCGCAGACGCAGCCCCTAGGCCGATGTACGCCCACATCCCGTCTACAATGACCTGCTTGAGCGCCGCATCGGATTCCGCCGGCTCCTGTACAGCGTCCACGTCCGTGACGACTTCGAGCGTCGAGTCGAAAGCGGGCACCTCCTCCTCCATAACCTCATCGGCGTGCGCCAACGAAGCGCCGAGCGCAAACCACAACAAAACAAGCATCACAACGCCCAGGCGCATCCCCGGCCTATCTTCCGGGCTTGCGCGTGACGCGCACCAGCTTGGCTCCTACCTCGAGCGGCGGTTCGGGAGCGTGGAGTGACTCTTCGACGAGCTCGAAGCGCCCGCAATCGAAGGGCTCACCAGGCGCGGCAGTGGTGGGTACCAGACGCTCGCGCAGACCGCGACGCGCAAACGACTGCGCGCGGAAGTGACAGTAGGGTTGGTTGCCGGGACGTCCCAGCAAGGCGTGCGCGGTGAACGTGCAGCCACCGAGACAGGGCTCGGCAAAGGTGCAGTCGCGACAAAAGCCCCACAGCGCCTCGCGACCACGCATCCGCGTGAATGCGACTTCGGGCGTGTCCCACAGCTCTGAAAGCGATGAGTCGGCGAGCTTGCCTCCCACGTAGTGCGTCGTCTGCAGGGAAGGGCAGCCCTTCACCGCTCCGTCGGACTCGATGCCCATCACGTAGCGCCCGGCCTGGCAGCCCTGAAAGTGGTCCTCCCCGTCCGGCGTTTGCGAGCGCAAAAGCCCCTCCTCGGGCCCGAAGTAGCCGAGGTTGTTGCCTGGCATGAGCAACATCCCCTCCGAGAAGGCGCGCAGCTTGAGTGCTGCGATGCGTGGCATAAGCTCGAGCAAGTCGTAGGGCTGCAGCAGGAGTTGCGGTCTGTCGGCCGCCCTGCCCAGGGCTGCCGTGAGCTGCACCTGCCACGTGCGTACGCCGAGCGCTTGGAGATGCGCGTACAACGGTTCGAGGTCCGCACGGTTGAGGCGGTTGAGGTTGATGTTCGATGAGAGCTCGATCCCGACCTCTCCCAGCGCGATGATGGCTTGGGTGGCCGTAGCGAAGCTGCCGCGCTGCGCCCGCATCAGGTCGTGCGTGGCTTCGAGGCCATCGAGACTCACGGAGACACGCTGCATGCCTGCCTCTTTCATCTCGCGTGCGAGCTTACGGCTGATGCCGCGGCCTCCGCTGGTCATCACCGGCGCCACACCGAGCGAGCGGAGACAGCGCACAATCTCCAAAAAACCGGGATGCAAGTAAGCTTCACCGCCGATTAGCACCACTTCGCGCGCGCCCATCGTGGAAAGCTCATGGGCGACCTCGAGCGCACGCGCCGTGCTCAGCTCCTGCGCCCGTGCCTGTCCCGCCCGAGAGCCACAGTGCGTGCAGGGCTGGTCACAGGCCAGCGTGAGTTCCCAAACCACGTACAGCGGACGCGCGGGCGGAGCTTGCACCACGGCGAGCCGGCGCATCGGCAGTCTCAGCTTCCGGAGCCAACGCAGGCAGCGTCGGTTGCGGCATCGCCCGCGTCGATGGCTGCGTCCCCGATGGCTGCATCCCCTGCATCACAACCGGCATCCTGTGCAGCGTCCGAGGCGGCATCCTCGGAGCCCTGTTGTCCAGCGTCTTCCTTACAGCCGCGCGCGTCGAGAAACTCTTCGAGGGAGCATGAGGGTTTACCCGAGTCCCCGTCTTGTCCGACGTACGTGGGTCCGGTCAGCTCGCTTGAACCCAAATTGTGGTATCCGGGGCCCACGCCGTAACACGCCATCAGGGTCATCGCGAAAGCCGAGGACGAGACCGCTGTGGCCAGCGCTCCCAGCTTGGTCGCGCGCACACGGCTGGATGCGCAGTGAGGACACGTGTCGCCAGCCACGAAGGAACCACAGTCGAGGCAACGGAGGAGGTTCACCATGGTGTTGTGCATCAAGAAGCAACACGGTCGAGCTGCGCGCGTCAACGCTTTTCACCGCGCGCAACGCGAGTTTTGGGGTGAGGCCGCTTTTTTCGTCGGCAACCCGCAGGGCCGGAAGAAAGCGGCGTGTGGCATGTGTTCGGCGGGGTCGGGAGCAGAGGTCTAAGGCACTTGGCAGCATCACGCACAGGACTCGGTTGGCTCGCACTCCTCGGCTCCCTGTGGTTCGCGCCACAGGCTCGGGCCGAAGAGCGCCCCGCACCCGGCACCTTCCTGCCGCGCGATCCGACGATCCAGCCGTACCATCCGTCGTCAGCTACAGCGCGATCTGTTGCAACGCGGCCCGAGCAGAACGATGCTGGTCTACGCCTTTACCTCTTGCTCGGAGGTTCAGTCTCGGGACGCGCTTCCTACTCCCTGCCCAACGGCGATCTGCCGCGGCGCTCAGACGAGGGTTTCGCCCCCCCAAAAAACGTCAGGCCTTCCGGCGACATTCGCATCGGCGCGACCTTGCCCATCAAGCGCTGGCTCGCGCTCGATATGGCAGGGACTTATACCAGTCTGCAGACTCAGTATTTCCAGAGGCACGGCCGACAACAGCGCAGCCGCGTCGTGAACCTGCGCGTTGGCCCCATGTTGCGAAAGCACACAGGGCGACGCCGCGCGTCACCCATACTCCTCGCCAGCCTGAGTGCCGGCCCCTCCTGGGCGTTCATCTCGTCCGACTTGCCCTACGTGAACGTGCGCGAGAATACGTCGCCCAAGACGAGCTTCGTCGTGGCCGCCAGCATTGGCATGGAGATCCCGCTGAGTCCAGATGTGTTCGGACTCAGGCTACAGCTGAACTACGAATGGCTGCGCGCCGACTATGCGTCGCAACGCGAGGCTGCTGGAGAGGACCTCGGTACGGATAACCTGAAGGTCAAGCTGGGCCGCACGGTCGGCCTACTCGGATTCTGGGTGCAGCTATGAAGAGGCTTTCACGATTCCGGTACGGCATGCTCTGCTTACTCTTTTGCCTCGGCTTCGACTGTGGCCATGACGACAACCCCTTCACCAAGGAGGCGTTCCTCGTCAATCAGACCGATTCGCCGATCGACGTCCTGGTACGCAAGCCCAGGGTGCCCTGCGTGGAGGTCGCGTCCGACGACATACCGGACCTGACGCAGGGCGACTTCGGACAGACCGAAACCATCACCTATCCCCCACGCTCGCTGTCGCCATTTCCGACCGGCGACAACTGCCACACGGAGATCTTCTGGCTAAAAATCGGAGAGTTCTCCGGCATCGTGCGCTGGTCGACGTTCGATTATCTTGTAGTCGCCGAAGACATCACGGACGGCAGCAAATCCAGGGCGATCTTCGTGGAAGGCCGCAGGGACAAGCTCGTGGTAGCCGTGGGAGATGAGCTCGAGTCCTTTCCTGCGCCCCGCGAGGGCCCTCCCGTGCTCAGATCAGATACACTCGAGTTCCCCGACGGCGGACCTGAATCTTACTGATCCTGGTCGGATCGGGACGTGGGCCGAGCTTCTGGAGTCCGTGATGCAGAAGATGCTGCGCGTTCCTCGGCGAGATGAAGGCCCCGAGCGAGCGGTGGTCTAAGGGCATAGAGATTGCGTATCGTGAGTGCGAGCAGCGTTTGCTGCGCCAGAATGTGCCATCAAGGAGTTTACCTCGTGTCATCACCCCGACCTCCGCGTATCCGGACCGCTGAGTTTCGTTCGCTGTTTCACATGATCGTCCGCGCGACGCTTGCATCGTCTTGCGCAGCCGCATGCAGCGCGGAAACGCAGCAGGGCGAGGTAGGCGATGCGGGTGCATCACCGAACCGCGATGCAGACGTGGCAACGGACGGCGGTAGCGAGAAG
>CAZEWA010000197.1:4036-8706 GCA_964515685.1 uncultured Polyangiales bacterium
GGCGGTAGCGAGAAGTACGACTACCTCGCATGCGGTACGCTGGCGTTACCCAAGCTGCCAGCACCGCTTCAGACCACGCCGAGCGCGACAGCCGTGGTCATCTATCGTTCCACCTACTACCTCGATCACGTGGACAACAACCAGCTCCGCGCGGTATTTGGGCCCGCCCTGTGCAATACGAGCGACCAAGCCTGCGCGGAGGCGCTAACGGACACGCTACGCGCTGCACCGTGCTCGGACGAACCGAACGCGTGCCCGTCGCTTGCGCTGCATAAGCAGGGGGACACGCTCACGCGCCTCCAAACGCGTGAGGAGCTGCTTTCGTTCTTTGGAGAGATCGATAGCGTGGCAAAGGCCGTGCTGGTGGCCGCGTTCGACGGGCGCACACTGCACTGCGCCCGGCCATCCGACCAGGTCAACGCCGGCCCATGGAAGGGCACAGGCGTCTACGAAGACGACGATGGGTTTCACATCGAAAGTGAGTATGAGCTCTGCTGGGACGGTGCGAAACGGGAACGTTACACGATTGCCAAAGATGGCACGCTGCGCGAGGAAAGTGCCGAGATTTTGACTTCAGCAAGCTGCGCCATCGGCCGTAGGCCCGAGGGTATGTGCGCTGCACATCCTGCTCCCCAGCGCAGCGACACTGCAGGTTTTCTCGCAGAAATCGCCGAGCTCGAGGCCGCGTCGGTGCTCGCCTTCAGAAAGATTGCCGATGAGCTCCAGGCGCTCGATGCGCCTTCCCATCTCGTCGCAGCCAGCCATTCCGCGCTCTCGGACGAAGTGCGACACGCAGACGTCATGGCGCGCATGGCACGTCGCTTCGGCGGCACGCCCCAGCCTCCCGAAGTGCCAGAAAGCCCGCTGCGCTCGGCCTACGCACTTGCGCGCGACAACGCGAGTGAAGGCTGCGTACGCGAGACGTTCGGCGCGCTCCTCGCGAGCTATCAGGCTCAACATGCAGAAGACGTGACACTGCGCGCAGCCTTTCAGACCATCGCCGCAGACGAGACGCGCCATGCCCAGCTTTCCTGGGAAATTGCGGCCTGGCTCGAGCCCCAGCTCAGCATACAGGAGCGCGAAGAAATAGCGCGTGTGCGCATGGTTGCGGTCGAAACCTTGAGTCACGAACTCGACCTCGGCCTGTCAGAAGAAGCGTTGCGGGAGCTGGGTCTGCCCGCTCCTGCAGAGGCAGCAAAGCTGTTCCACAGCTTGCGCGAGAAGCTCTGGAGCTAGCATTCGCGAATCAGCAACCTCGTTGAGCAGTGCGTCGTGGCCGGTGTGCGATCTCGCGTTCCTTTGACGCGCAGACTGCCGTGCTCACGGAGCGCCATGGAGCAGCGTTTTCGCACGATGCGTGCGTTCGATGGCCTTGGAGGCTTTGATGTCGCGGTGGTCGACGAAGCGCGCGAGCTCGCCAAGCGCTTGCGCGAGCAGTCTGCCAACAAGCTGGTGGGCGAGCCTGCCAACCTGCAGCGTGCAGCGCTCGAGCTGCGCAACCGCATCGCGAGCTTGCTCATCACGCGCATGAACAAGGTGCGCAGCGCGGCGCGCTTCGCGTTCCGCAGCGATCCCGAGATCGTGCGCCGTGTCACCAGTAGCTACGAGCGCAAAGCGCCGTAAGGCGAACGCCAAGAGCCGTGCAGCGGACGCAAGCGCTGGCGCGGTCGAAGTCGGGGCCTGAGAGCGTGAACCCCGAACGCGGCTACGCATGCTGCGCAGGGGTCGCGCTCCCCGGTCTCTCGCGACGCACGATCCACAGTGCGCCGGGGAGAGCCGTGAAGTCGGCGAGCATGGCCAGTGCAAACGCAACCGATGTCTCAATCCCCAGCTGACGCAGCGGCGGGAAGTTTGAGAGGGCGAGCCCCAAGAAGCCGGTGGCATTGATGACGGTGGCAAAGAAGATGGCCTGACCTGACACACGCAGTGTATGCCGCAGCGCCGCTTCGAGAGGCTGCCCTTCTGCTTCCTGGAGATGGTAGAAAAAGTGGATCTGGTCGTTCTCGGTGGTGCCGAGCACCGTGGTCGCGATCAGGATGGTGGCCACGTTGAGAGAGCCGCCGAAAAGACGCAAGCACAGGAATGTGACGAGGATAGCGAACAGCGATGGGATCATCGCCATCACGCGCGCGGTGGGACTGCGGAACACTGCCAGAAACGCCACGAAGATAAGCGCCGCGGTGATGAGAAAGCTATGCGTCAAAGTGGGTACGAGACTGGCTCCCACCTTGGCCTGCAGCATCGACTCTCCGACCACTTGAAAGTCGGCGCCTCTGAGTGCTGAGGACTGTGCGCTCGCCTGCTGAAAGGCGCGGAAGATCCCTTCTTTGAGGTCTGCGTAGTCCGCATGCTCCCCGCGCCTGAAGGTGACGGTGAGTTGCAGATTGCTGAGACTCGCCACGTCGATGAATCCTCGCAATTCCCGTTCGCTCAAGAGCAGACTCTCGGTGTCTGCTGCGAGGCGCGCGAAGGCAGCGGGATCCTCGGGCAATTGTGCACCTTGCCCTGCCAGGTACTGACGCATGCGCAAGAACGTGGTGGGTCCTACCACCGAGCTCACCATCGGCAGGCTTTCGATGCCTGTCGCGAAGTGATCGAGGGCACGCAAGACTTCAGGCGTGGTGGCGGTGCCCGCTGGCACGCGCACCCAGACGCGGGCAACGTTGAGACCGGCCACATGTTTCTGGAAGTAATCCAGGTCGCGATGGATGGGCAGCTTGGGGTCGACGTAATCGAGCCCCTCTACCGACACACGCGCGGGCGCAAGGTAGCCCGGCAAACCAAACAAGGCGACGAGGCCGGCTGCGGAAAGCGCAAGCGATCCAATCAACAATGCCCAGCGAAAGCGATAGGAGAAGGCCGGCACCACGCGGGCAATCTGATCGTAGAGCCTGGTGCGCACTGTCACGACCCTGCCCGTAGGCGTATGGAGCAAGCGTTGCAGCGCAGGAAAGAGCGTGAACGAAACGACCCACGAGATGGTAAGGCCCACAGCTGTCCATAAACCCATTTCGCGGACCGGGCGTATGGGCGAGATCGCGAGCGCAGAAAAGCCGAGTGCCGCTGCCAGACTCGAAGCGGTAACGGGCAAGAACTTGTCCGCGAGAGCCTGCAAGTGGTGGGCGTGTAAGGGTAGCTCGGGCGGTTGATGGATGAAGCGAGAGTGCACATAAATGAGGGATGCAAGCGTGGTCACGAGCACCGTGAGCGGTACGAGTGCCGACACGATGGTGATGCCGAAACCCATCAATTCGCCTACCCCCATCGCCAGCACGACAGCGGCTATGAGCGTAAGGAAGATGGCCAAGAGCGCACGGAGAGATCGATAGAGTAGCCACGCAAAGAAGACCACCATCAACGTGTAGAGGGGAAAGCCGCGCAGCAGGGCCTCGCTCGACTCGCGCTCGATCCAGGATTCGAGATAGGGAGACCCCACCTTGCGCAGCAGACGCATGGGGCCACGGGGGGCCTGCAGACCGACTTCGAGCTCGGCAAGCTTGCTATCGAGCGCAGCCAACGTGCGGTCGCGTGCCTCTGGGCCGCGTGACGGAAAGGCCACGCCCACACCCAAAAAGTGCTCGCCCCACAAGCCCTGGCGGCGCAGCGTGTCGGCTCCAGTCAGGAAGCGTTTAAAAGGGTCGACTGTCTCTGGCGTAGGTTCGTACCCCGGGTGGGCACGCCGGTAGATCTCCAAGGGCGAAAACACAGTGACGTCTGGAATGCCGCGTGCCGCTTTGGCGACTGCATCTGTCGCTGCAATGGCCGCAGGTTGGAACGGATCGTCGAACTCCAGCAGCAACAGCACGACCTGACTTTCCGGAAAGACTTTCTGGAAAGCGCGTGTCGCGATGTAGTCTGGATCGGATGCGACCACGAGCGACTCGATGGCGCCGCCTGCGCGCAGTTGCCCCGCATAGAACCCGAAAATCGGTACAATCGTGGCAAACAGCACTACGATGGCGATACGCCAAGCAAGGATACGAGCGAAACACGATTCCAGCCGTGGGCGCGTTGCCATGATGTAAGACGCTAGCACCTCACCTCAGTGTGCGGATTTGGAGCGGACAACAAAGTAGAGGATCGGTTGCGGGTAAGACGCGCGAGGAGGTAGACTCGATGATGCGGCCCTCTGTGTCAGAGAAGTTGTCGGCTCTTCTGTGTGTGCTCCTTCTGTCGACGCTATGCCTGGCGTCTGCCCTGCGCTCGCGCGCGGAGCCATCTGCTTCAACCGCTCCGCCCAAATCGATAGCCCTGGTGGCTTGCGCTCCTGGCTATCCAGGGACGACGACCGAAGCCCAGCGGGCCATGGATTCGCTGGCTTCAGCGCTGGCAAAGGCCGCGCAGTGGCCGGATGGTTCTGTAGGTGCGGTCTATTCTTCGAACGATGCCGACGGCCTTGCCCGTTTCGATAAACCCGACGCCGCCATTGCACTGGTAACGTTGCCGTTCTTTCTTGCCCATCGCGAAGCGCTGAAGCTCAAAGCACGCCTGTCGGTGCAGACGGCGTCTGCGGGCCTGACCGAGCAGTGGACGCTCGTGGCCAAGAAAGGCCGTGTCAAAGGGCCCGCCGATCTAAGCGCGATGACCGTAAGTTCCATTGCGGGGTATGCGCCGAACTTCGTGCGCGGCGCGTTAGGCAGCTGGGGACGCATTCCTGACACGACAAAAAT
>CAZEWA010000197.1:8806-9939 GCA_964515685.1 uncultured Polyangiales bacterium
GCGATGTCGTCCGATCCCCAAGGCATCGCCGCCCTCGGCACCATCCGCATGGTTCGCTTCGCGCCACTCGATGATAAAGCCCTCGCGGCCGCCATGGCTGCCTGGGGAGGAGCATCGAAATGATGCGGCCGCTGCGCGTATGGTTTGGATCGCGCTACCCACGTGCTTCTACACCGCAGCTCTCGTGCCTCGTCGTATTGGGGTCGGTGTTGGCCGGTTGCGCCTCCGCTTTACAGCCTCTGCCTGCTACGAAGGGCGCCGGAGCCGGCCAGAGAGCCGAGGATGCAGACATGCTCTACGCGGCCCTGCGCAAGCTGCTGCGCGAGATCGAAGCGGAACCTTCAGCTAAGGCGCGGGAAGCCATGGCTACGGATGCGGTGAGACTCGGGCAGCGCTGCGAGCTTGCTGCACCGGACAGAGCACAGTGTGATTACGGACTTGGGCTCGCGCTCGGTGTGCAGGCTCGAGAGCTTCCCTCGACTGCCCGTGACGGTCTCTCGCTGATGGTCCAACATCTGCAGCGCGCAGCCACGCTTCAGCCCGGCCTCGACCATGCAGGTCCCGAGCGCGTGCTTGGGCTTGTGCTCGTACGCGCACCCGCTTGGCCGACGGGCCCCGGCGATGCCGAAAAAGGGCTCGAAATCACGCGCAAAGCAGCCGTGCGCGAACCCGAGTACGCACCCAACTGGTTGGCCGTAGCCGAAGCCGCAGACGCGACAGGCCATTCGAAAGCGAGAAAGGAAGCCGCACGGACGGCGGCTGAGCTCGCAGACAAGGCCGCTCAAGCGGGCGCACCGGATGCGAAGGCTTGGCAGCGAGCGGCGAAAGAGATGCTGAGCAAGTAGTGCAGCGCGTGAAGGCTTGCAGCGACGAGCAAAGCAGCTTCTTCCCGGCCCTCAGCCGGCCTAGGTCACGAAGTAGTGGAAGGCGAAGACGGGAACCTTACTGGCTGCTACGGAGTCACGATGTCGAACCAGAATGACTGATTCAGATCGACCAGCATTCCCATCAGCTCGCGGAGCTTGTCGCCGTCACCCGCGACCTTGACCTTGCCTTGGGCGAGGGCGTCTTCCAATGTGAGCTGCTTGCCCAGGATCTGGTTGAGTACGCTGCGATCGACCGTGATCGTCGCT
>CAZEWA010000198.1:0-9927 GCA_964515685.1 uncultured Polyangiales bacterium
CTGCTTCTCGAGCTGCAACGGGCCTCGTAAGCTACGCTGCACGGGTCTATGTCCGCGTTTTACGTCACCACGCCCATCTATTATGTGAACGACCGGCCGCACATCGGCACGGCCTACTCCACCATCGCCGCCGACGTGCTCGCACGCTACCACCGCCTGCGCGGGGAGCCGACGCGCATGCTTACCGGCGTCGACGAGCACGGCGTCAAGCTAGAGCGCCGCGCCAAGGAGCAGGGGCTCGAGCCGCAAGCCTTCGTCGACAGTATGGCGCCGCCATTTTTGGATGCCTGGCGCATGCTTTCCTGCGCGTACGACGACTTCATCCGCACCACCGAGCCGCGCCACAAAGAACGCGCCCAGGAGCTGTGGAAGCGTTGTCAGGAGACGGGGGACATCTACGAGGCCGACTACGAGGGCCTCTACTGCGTGGGCTGCGAGGCGTACTACACAGACAAGGACTTGGTTGAGGGGAACCTGTGTCCCATTCACAAGCGCCCAGTCGAGGTGCTCAAGGAGCGCACCTTCTTCTTCCGCCTGAGCGCTTACACCGACAAGCTGCTCGAGTTTTACGAGAAGCACCCGAAGTTCGTGCAGCCCGAGGGGCGCTACAACGAAGTGAAGAGCTTCGTGCGCGAGGGACTCAAGGACCTCTCCCTTTCGCGTGGCACGTTCAGCTGGGGCATCCCGGTACCGGGTAAGCCCGAGCACGTCATCTACGTCTGGTTCGACGCCCTCACCAACTACATGAGTGCCCTGGGCGGCCCCGAAAAAGCCGGCGAAACGAACCCGCTTTTCCGCGAGTTCTGGGCGCCGAACGCGCGCGTCGTGCATATCGTGGGCAAGGACATCCTGCGCTTTCATGCCGTGTACTGGCCTGCTTTCTTGCTCAGCGCGGGCATCGAGCCCCCAACCCAAGTTTGGGCGCACGGCTGGCTCACGGTCGACGGGCAGAAGATGTCGAAGAGCCTCGGCAACTTCATTCCCCCAGGGCCCATCGTCGATGCGGTCGGGGCGGACGTCCTTCGCTACTACCTCATGCGCGACGTGGCGTTCGGACAGGATGGCGATTTCAGCCATGCCAATCTCTTCGCTCGCTATCACGGCGAGCTCGGAAATGGCCTCGGCAATCTGCTCAACCGCACCGTGACGAGCATCGTCAAAAACAGCTTCGACGGTAAGGTCCCGAGCTTCGACGAGAGCGCCCTCGTAGAGCTCGACCGCACGCTTATCGGAAAAACCCAAGAGTGCCTGAGCTTGGCTTCACGCGAGCTCGAAGACGTGCGCCCCAACCGCGCGCTCGAGGCCATCTGGGAAATCGTATCCCTCGCCAACAAGTACATCGATCAGACCGAGCCGTGGAAGCTCGCCAAGCAAGGCGACCTCACGCGCTTAGGCCAGGTCATGTACACCGTGCTCGAGTGTCTGCGCTCGCTCGGTGTGGCGCTGTGGCCCTTCATGCCGCAAAAGTGCGACGAGCTTTTGGTCCAGCTGGGACTTGCACCCCTGAGCCCTCAAGTCGGCGAAGATTTGTGGCCCACGAGCTTCGGGAAATTGCCCGCAGGCATCGCGACGCGTCCCGGTAAAGCGCTGTTTCCGCGCTTTGAAAAAGACCAAGAAGCCGCCCTCATTCAACAGCTGCAGCCCAAGGTACCCGTGGAAGACTCGAAAAATGCCGCCGACGCCGCCGTTGACGCGCCCAAAGCCAAGGCCCCCGAGAAAGCCCCTGCTCCCGCGGCAGGCCGTGATCTCGGCGCGAAAGCCGACGCCACCATCGACGACTTCGGTAAGCTCGACCTGCGCGTCGGCGAGGTCAAACTCGCAGAGCGCGTGCCGAAGAGCGACAAGCTCCTGCGCCTCGAAGTGGACCTCGGCCCACTGGGAATGCGCCAGATCCTCGCGGGAATCGGCAAGCACTACAGCCCAGAGGAACTCGTGGGCAAGCGCATTGCGGTCCTCGCCAATCTGCCTCCGCGCAAGATGATGGGCCTAATGTCTCAAGGCATGGTATTGGCCGCCGGCGACGGTGACGTGCTCTCGGTGATGAACCCCGAACGAGACATCCCGCTCGGCAGCACCATCGCCTGAGTATTCCCATGTTTGGCCTGTCGCCCCTCCCTCCGCACTTTCACGCTGCTCTCCGCGATGTAGACGCCAAGCGCCACGACGCGCGCATGGCTGCGGCAGAGCGTTTGGGCCGCGCAGAGGGTGAGCTCGAGCGCACTTCGGCGCTGCCAGGGCTCGTACGGCTGGCCAAGGACAAGCATGCGGGCGTGCGAGCCGCGGCGCTGGCAGGCATCGGTCTCTTGGGAGACGAAGCGCAACTTGAAGTAGCGCTTACCGCCCTCGCTGATCCGTTCGCCGAAGTCCGGGAGTTTGCAGCGCTCGCAGTCGGTCAGATCGGCGGGCCCCTGGCCCTTGCCGCTCTGCGTTCCGCGCTCAGCCACGAAGGGGCCGAGGTTCGCTTTCAAGCGGTGAGTGCGCTCATCGAGCTCGACCCCGAGCACGCCGCGCCCGATCTGGTGCGCATGCTGGAAGATCAGGACTCCGAGGTACGCGCCCAGGCCGTAGCAGGGCTCTCGAGCCTCGAAGCGCCGCATCTCGCAGGCCACCTGGCGGGCGCACTCAAGGACGCAGCCCAGGGCGTGCGCTTCGAAGCCGCCATCGCCTTAGCCGCCATCGGAGACAAACGCGGCGAAGACGTGCTGCTTGCGGCGCTGTCCCAGGGGGAGCGCGTGGCCGAAGCCGCGGAAGGCCTGTCGCGTCTAGGCTGCCAAAGAGCCTGCGAACCGCTGGCTAAGATCGCCCTTTCATGGTTCGCCGCGCCTGATTTACGCGCTTTGACGGCCGCCGCGTTGATCCGTTTGGGAGACGAACGGGGCCTACCTGCCCTGCGCCGTGTCCTCCATGGCTTGCGCTCCGACGCGCGCAGCTACGCCATCGAGCTTGCCCGCGATCTCGGCGAAAACTCGCTGGTCACGGACCTGATTCGCCTGGCCTCGCGCCCGCGCGGGGCAGACCTTCTCACCCTCATCGATGCACTCGGAAGCTACGCAGGTAGATCCCCCGAAGCGCAGACAGCTCTCGAAAAGCTGGCTGCACGGAAGGACCCTATCGGTCAAGCTGCGCGCGAAACCGCGACCCGAGCGCGGTCTGCACAGCTATAGATTTTGGGATGCTTTGCATCACCGATGACACGAAGCGACACAAACAAGGTCGACTTCGCTTGACGAACGGGCAAACGCCCGTACATTTTGCGCCCTCGCCGCGCCAGAGGAACGTGCGTTTATGAATACCAATCTCGGCCTGATCGGCAAAAAGCTCGGAAACACCCAAATCTTTGACGCCGAAGGCATGGTCCATCGCGTCACCGCCATCGAATGCGGCCCCTGCGTCGTACTCGGGAAGCGCACCGCGGAGCGTGATGGCTACACCGCACTGATCCTCGGCTTCGGAGAGAAGCGCGAGAAGAGCGTCACCAAGCCCGAAGCTGGCTTCTTCAAGAAGGTTGAACAGAAGCCTGTCCTGGACATGCGTGAGTTCCGCCTTAGCGCTGAGCAGGTGGAACAGTACTCGGTGGGCCAGGTCATCAAGCCCTCGGAGATCTTCACGGAAGGTCAGCTCGTGGACGTTTGCGGCAACAGCAAGGGCCGCGGCTTCACCGGCGTCATGAAGCGCCACAACTTCAAGGGTTCGCGCACGTCTACGCACGGTACCCATGAGTACCAGCGCCACGGTGGTTCCATCGGTACCAACATGACGCCCGGCCGCGTTTTCCCCGGTGTCCGCATGCCCGGCCAGCACGGCAATGTGCGCAGCACGGTGCTCAACCTTCGCGTTGCGAAGGTCCTCGACGAGAGCAACATCGTGCTCGTCGAAGGCGGCGTACCCGGCTCGCGTAACGCTTTCGTCACCGTGCGCAAGGCCGTCCAGGTCCGACGCGTTCAGGCTTGAGCCAAATCACCGCTTAGTGTTTTGCTCGCGCGCGGACCCGCGCGCTTCGAAGCGCGGTTGAGTGATACGAGGCAGGCTAGTTAGCCTGCCTTTTTTATTTTAGGCAGCGCAAGTATGGCCAAGAGCGGCAGACCCCAGGACAGCTTCGGCGAGAAGGCCAAAAAAGAAGGCTTTGCGGCGCGATCCGTCTACAAGCTTGAGGAAATCGACCGCAGGTCCCAGCTGTTGCGGCGCGGCATGCACGTGCTCGATCTCGGGGCTTTCCCGGGTTCCTGGACGCAGTACGCGGCCCAGAAAGTCGGCCGTGAGGGTTCGGTGCTCGCTGTGGACCAGCAGGAGTGGCGCGGAGGCTTCCCGCCCCAGGTCGAGACCCGGCGCTGCGATGTCCTCGCTCTCACGCCAATGGACGTGGGCGGGCCCGCCAGCTTCGATCTCGTATTGAGCGACATGGCGCCCTGGACCACCGGCGCGCGCTTTGTCGACCAGTGCCGCAGCTTCGACCTGTTCATTCACGCGCTTTCCATCGCGGAAGGAACCTTGCGAAGCCAGGGCGCTTTCGTGGGTAAAATCTTCCAGGGCCCTGACTTCCAGGACGCCAAGAAACGCGTGGAAGTGCTGTTCAGCAAGACCCGCGTCATGAAGCCCGATGCCACGCGCAAAGAGAGCTACGAGGTCTTCATCGTGGCGACCGGATTCCGGCCCTAGCTAGACGGGCAACGAGCGCGTCGAACGCTTACTTCTTCTTCGCTTCCTTGATCAGCTCAAGCTTTTGCTTGGCACGCCCCGCAAGCTCACCGCGCGGCGAGAGCGCGATGCAGCGCTGGTAGTGCTCGCTCGCGCCGACGAAGTCGCCCTGCCCTGCCAGCACTGAGCCGAGCAGGTAGTGCGCCGTGACGTAGTTTGGGTCGAGCTTGAGTGCTTGCTCCAATGAAGCCTTCGCACCTGCTGCGTCTTGTGCAGCGTTCTGTGCGAGTGCCAGCTCGGAAAGCAGCGCCGCGCTCGGCTTACCGTCATCCGCCTCGATAGCTCCTCGCAACGCGCGCACCGCTTCATCTGGCTTCTCAGCCCGGCGTAGGCCATTTCCAAGCGCCAGCAATGCCGCCCTATCCCCATTGGCCACGCGCAGACCCTGGCGCAGCGCATCGACTGCGGCAACCGTGTCCGCCTGGCTCAGCAGAAACAGGCCGTAGTTCGCATGCAGCATCGCGTCCTTGGGAGAAAGGACGACCGCTCGCTTGTACGCAGGTGCGGCGAGCTCCGCTTGCCCAGCATCCTCATACGCCAGCGCCAAATTCGACGCCGCCGAGGCCAACTTGGGGTCCCGTTCCTGCGCAGCCTGAAAAGCCGCGATGGCTTCGCTGAGCTTGTCTTGATCGCGCAGGAGCAGGCCAAGGTTGTTGTGGGCTTCCGCGAGCATGTCATCGGCCTGGATGGCGCCGCGATAGGCTTTTTCAGCGGCTTTCAGGTCCCCGAGCGCCTCAAAAGACAATCCAAGGCCTAAAAGCGCACGCGCATCGTTCGGGTTTTCTGCCAGCGCCGCTTCGAACTTCGCACGCGCTCCCGCAGCATCGCCCTTATTCAAGAGCGCTTCGGCTGCTTTGACCGTCGCTGAGGCGTTGGGCTTTGCACGCGGAGGCGCGCTCTCCTCCAGCAGGGCATCGTCAGCAGAGCGCGGAGGTGGCGCGGCGGCCGGCTTGCACGCCACACCTGTGGTCAGGGCCAATAGAAGAGCAGACGACGCCAGGGGACGATTAATTCTCGAGCTCACGACTCACTTCAATCGCATCCGCGAGCTTTTGTCGCAAGGCCTCACAGAGGTCTGGGCCCAGCTTTCCGCCTTCCGCTCGCTCCACGTAGAACACGTCCGCGGCCTTGAGCCCCTCTGTGTTGACCTTGGACAGCGCGATGGACAGGCCTTCTTCATGCAAAACGCGCGCGATGGTATAGAGCAAGCCCACGTGATCGCGCGCGTATACGTCGACCACGGTATACCGGGCCGAAACGCTGTTATCGATCACGACCTTGGTGCGAACGTCTGGCCCCTTACGCTTCGCCCAGCTCGGAACCTTCGCGCGCTTCTTGACGAGCTCCTCAGCGCGCACTTCCCCGCCGAGTACGAGCCGAATGTCCTGAGCCACGCGCCCGAGCTCCTCTTCCGAGAGCGGCTCCCCCATGTGCGAAGAGGGCCGGACATGGATGAGGTCGACGGCCTCTCGGCCCTGACTTGCCCGCTCGCGCGAGTAGATCTGCGCTGCCGTAATCTCGACGCGATTGGCAGAGAGCGCCGCAGCGATATTCGCCACTAGACCCGGTCTGTCGTCCGTGAGCACCATGAGCTCGATGACGTCGTTCGTCGGCCCGGGGAACGCTGCCACGTGCACGGCTTCGGACTTCCGATCTCGCGCAGCTCGTGCGTGCAAACGGATGACGTCCACGGGATGCGCAAGCAGATAGCGTTCGGGCATCTGATCTACGAAGGCTTCGAGCAGGCCTTGCCCGGCATCTCCGACGAACCCTATCCGGGCGCTGCGCCTGATTTCCTCAGCACGCTGCATCAGATTCGGGGCGCGCCCCTCCAGCACGTGCAGCACGGCGACATACAAGTCCTCCAGCATGCGTGCTTTCCACTCGGTCATGGCCTGCGGATTGGTGGTCGAGACATCGGCGACAGTGAGCAAATACAAGTCGCGAAGCCGGTCGACCGAGCCCACGGTACGCGCAACTTCAAGCACCGCCGCAGGGTCTGATGTGTCGCGGCGCGTGGCCCAATGATAGAGGCTCAAGTGCTCTTGCACGAGCCACACGACATGGTCGATATCAAGTGGCGGAAGCCCAAGTCGCTCTGCAATTTTGCGGGCCATCGCAGCGCCCTCGCGCGAGTGATCTTTGCCGTAGGCCTTCCCGATATCGTGCAAGAGCAGCCCTAGATACAGCGGCAACGGCCTCGGCGTCTCTGCTGCAAGCTGACTCGCGAGGGGTTGCTCCATCGCCAAATCGCCACGCATCAGTGTGCGCAGCCGATCCACGGCGGCGATGGAATGAACGTCGACGGTATACACGTGATAGACGTCGTGCTGCACGCGACCTGTGACCGGCTCAAACTCGGGAATCATCGCCAGCAAGAGCCCCAACTCGTGCAGCTCACCCACGATAGAGTTGCGCCGCAGAGGCACTTCGCCCGCATGGCACAGGAGCTTACAGAAAATCTGCGACGCTTGACGCGAGCGCCGCAGCGCCAGACACCACGTGGGGTCCGCGGCCCAGTGCGAGATGTCGTCGCGCGCACCTTCATGGGTCGAGCGCAGGTGGCGCGTAACTTCGGCGTACAGCTCGAGCGCGAGCTCGGGGCGCGCGTCGAGCACCCACGAGCGCTGCAAACCAAGCTCATTCTCAGTGGCGACGATGCCCTTGGGCAGGTCCGTGAGAGGCTCGAGCTTCACCGGCCGATAGGGACGCGCGCGCTTGAGCAACCGTTCTGAGATACTCGCCACGTTGCGCGCGTGGCGATAGTACATCTGCATGAACTGCTCGACGCCTAGGGTGGCGCCGTCTTTAAAGCCGAGCTTCTCCGCTATCTCTTCTTGATCCTCAAACGTAAGCCGATCTTGGGTGCGGCGCGCGCGTAGATGCAGCAAGTTGCGCACGCGCCAGAGGGCATCCTGCGCAGCTTCGAGGTCTGTGAGCTCCTTCTCCTGCAGCGCGCCGTACTTCACGAGACTCTGCATCCCGTTCACAGGCCAGCGCGCTCGCGCAGCCCACAAGCCGACATCGAAGTCACGCAGGCCACCGCGCCCGAGCTTGACCTCAGGCTCGAGCAAATAGAGGGACCCTCCGAATCTATCGTGGCGGTCGAAGGTGTCTTTCTCCATCGCGTCGAGAAAGGCGTCGATGTCGTCTTCTGCGAACAGCTCTTGGCGCCCGCGCTCAAGCAGCTCGCCCACGACGCTTGCGTCACCCGCGATGCGCCGCAAATCGAGCAAGGTGGTTGCCGTACTAATATCGGTGCGTGCTAGGCGCAGCGTTTCGGTAAGGCCGCGAACCGCATGTCCTACCTTCAGGCCGATGTCCCAAAGCGGATAAAGGAGGCCTTCCGTAATCCCGACAAGGTGGGGATCTTCCGGATCGTCGCACAGAAAAATGACGTCGACGTCGCTCTTCAGGCTCAGCGTACCGCGGCCGTAACTCCCGACCGCTACCAGCGCGAGGCGCCCCTTGGGGCCATGCCCCTTCGAACGCGATGCTGCGTCGGATGCACAAAACAGCGAGTTCAAGAGTCCATCGAGCACCTGCGCCCTGCGCTGCGCAACGAGGAGTCCGCCCTCACCACGCTGCACCTTCTGCTCGAGTTCATCCGTGTAAAGTCGAAGATAATCCCGGCAGCTCGAACTGAGTTCGGGAGCGATCGCACCGAGGCCGGAAACGCCCTCAGGATCGGCTTTGCTCATCCGCGAAAGTATGGGTGCCAGAGAAGTTGCTGGCAACTCGTCTGGCGTTATTTCTCCTCAAGATAATTCGCTGTTTTCGTGCAATGGACGACGCAGGAAACAGACACGTCACGGGTGCAGACGAAGCCGCACGTTTTCCACGCTTCACTGCCCAATGATGCCAAACGTATCTGTGCAGCATGCCCAAGAGCGAAGGCCGCATCGCGGGACCGACCGTTACGCGATGCAAAGCGTCCACCCGGCAACCGGCATGGCCTGGATCAATCATCGACCGCCGCGCCGTCGCCGTGTAGGGAGCGCAGGATGAGAAAGTTGGATGGCGCACGGATATTCAAAAGCAGGCGCTTTTTAGGTTCACTCGGGACCGATGGCTCAGCCTGTGCGCACCCCCCCACAAATCGGCTCGATTCACACCACAGCGCAGGGTTTGGGAACAGTCGGAGTCCCATAATTCGCGTACGCCCGCTCAAGCACCGCGCGAGATGCGGCCTTGATAAGGCGGGCATGGTTGAGGTTCTGGCCCCCAGGAACGCAGGATGTTAGCTTGTGAGCAAGCGGCTCCCCACCATGACCGAACCTGAAAACCAAATTCCGCCTCGCACCGATTCTTTGCCCACTGGCGAGGGATCTGCGCTCGACGATCAAGCAGCGCTCTCGTTCGAGATTGCCGCCATGCGCGTACGTGCGAGCTGGGATGATCTGACCGCAGCCGCGCACGCGGTGTCTTCGGACGCTGCAATCGGCGTGACCAGTCTTTCGGCCCCGCCCCCACCACCTGCAGTCATGCCAGCTGCCCCAAGCGCAGCGGCCCCCTCCGATGCGGTTTTCTTTCAGGCCACACCGGCCCCGAGCAGCACGCGTTCGTACGCTTCCATCACGAACACTGAGGCGGCCGAGCTGCCGTTCTTGAAGAGCACCCGCGGCCCAGCCAAATCCCGCATGCTCCTGTTTGCGGGCCTTGGCGCGATCGCCTGTGCCGGCCTGTGGGCAGCATTTTCTGGCGGTTCAGCCTCCGAGCCATCCTCCACCGCCGCAGCTCCTCTCGCCGCGCCTGCGGTGGACAGCGCACCGCTTACCGCGACCGAAACCGCCCCTGGCACGGCCTTCGTCAACTCGCGCCCGGCTTCCTTGCCCCAAGCCGGACGCCCCGCGCCTGCAGCCCAGGTCAGCTCGCCCAGCGCCCGTGGAAATCACGATAAACTTGTCGAACCTCGGCTCAAAGACAGCCGTCGCGAGGGGCGTGAGCTGCGCGCAAAGGAAAACGAGTCCCGGCGGCGGCGCGCAAGCGTGCAGGAACCTGCCGCCAAGCCCACGCGCCCCAGCGCCGAGCCGGTTCGAAAGCGGCCCATCGCCGAAACCAAGCCCATCGTCCAGCGCCCCGAGCCCGCGAAAGTAAGCGAGCCGGCAAAGCGCAAGGGCACGGGTTTCGTAAGCACGAATCCGTACTGAAGCGGCCTGCTCCACAAAGCCGCGCGCGCGCGTTTGACGCGCGAGAACCTGCGGCATACGGTGCGCGCGATGAGTGGCCTTT
>CAZEWA010000199.1:0-9922 GCA_964515685.1 uncultured Polyangiales bacterium
TGGCGGGCGTGCTGATACGCTTGACGTCGCGGTGATGCTCGCGTGCGTATTTCTCTAGAAAATGATCGGCGAGTAAGGTGATATCGGATTTGCGCTCGCGCAGGGGCGGCACATAGATCGGGAACACGTTGAGGCGGTAGTAGAGGTCGTCGCGAAAGCGCCCCTCACGGATCATGCGCTCGAGATCCGCATTGGTTGCCGCCACGACGCGCACATCGACCACGCGAGGCCGACTCTCGCCGACGCGTTCGATCTGACGCGTCTGCAGTGCACGCAGCAGCTTTACTTGGCTCGCCATGGAGAGCTCGCCGATCTCGTCCAGGAACAGCGTGCCACCGTGAGCCGCCTCGAAGCGCCCCACACGATTCATCGCGGCACCTGTAAAAGCGCCCCGCACGTGGCCAAACAGCTCGCTCTCCACGAGTTGCTCGGGAATCGATCCGCAATTCACCGCGATGAAGGGACCCTCTGGCCTTTCGCTCGCCGCGTGCACCGCTTGCGCTATCAGTTCTTTTCCTGTCCCGCTTTCCCCGCGAATGAGCACCGTCGCTTCCGATGACGCAACTTGCTGCACCATCGTGAGCACAGCGGCGATGGGGCCCGAAGTCCCCACCAAGCTTGAAGCCATGCGGTCGGCGCGCTGCTTGGCCTCTAGACGTCGCGTCTCGCGCTTGAGGGATTCCACCTCGTCGACCTGATCTCGGCGCTGGCGAACGGCCTGGCCTATCATCATGGCCACGATCTGCATGAGCCGAAGATCATCGTCCAAGGCCATCTCGTTGCCGTACACACGGTCCACGCTCAGGGTCCCGATGACTTCACCGCGATGGGCGATTGGAACGCACAGAAACGCAATCTTGGAGCGGTCGAGATCGGTGCGTGAGGCCGTTCGGTCGAGAAAAAGTGGCTCGTCCCCGATGCACGGCACGACTGCCGGTTCGCCGCGATCGAGGACCTTCCCGATCACGCCTTCCCCGAGTTGATAGCGCCCTCGCGCCTGCTGCTCCGCAGACAAGCCGTGCGCGACGTCGACGCGTGCCAGATCTCGAGACGGGTCGAGCACAGTCACCATGCCACGCTCCATCCCGCCGACCGCAGCCATGTGAACCAGGATGGATTTGAGAATGGGCCCTAGGTGTCGCTCTGAAGAAAGTAACTCCTGCGCAATGCGGTAGAGAAGCTCGATCTCGTGCCGAGCGGAGGCAGACGAAAACGCAAAATCGGGTTCCGCTTCCATGGGCCTCGGTGGGAAAGGGTACTCAACGGCTCTGAATTTCAGTTACCACGCCGATGTTTCCGCTACGTGGCGCACGCGTTGCGTGATGCTTCAGCTCGACGTGTCCCGCCGTAATGCGCACGTCGTAGGTTGGGATGCGCACACTGGGATCGTCCAAGCACACCCCCGTTTCGAGACAAAACGACTGCTTGTAGATGGGGGAGCTCACCTTCAAGCGTCCGCCGCGGTCACCGACCAGGCCGCGCGCGAGCACGTTGGCACGACTGAAAGGGTCGAAGTTGCCGAGCGCACGACAACCGTTCCCTGTTCCGATTCTATATACCGCGACCTGCTCACGCCCCAACAAGCAGCACACTCCCGTGTTGGGGAGAATGTCGTCTAGCCGGCAGATGCGTACCCAGGCTTCGTTCTTGATTTCGTTGGTTTGGATCATCATGGCAATATCCTCAAGGTCCGGCGCTCCTCGGGGCGCGCTGGACGGTTCTGTTCTCGCTCTCGCACGAACACGACGTTGTCGTCGCTCACATCGCTGTTTACGAAATGTCTAAAGCGCTTGCGCTTCTCTGGGTCCTCTACGGCGAGCCTCCATTCGCACGCGTAGCCATCCACGAGCTTCTGCATGTCCGCCTCGAGCTCAGCGCCCATGCCGAGGCTGTCCTCCACCACGACCTTGCGCAGGTAGTCGGCTCCGCCTTCCAACTGATTGAGCCAAGTCGACGTTCGTTGCAGGCGGTCGGCCGTACGGATGTAGAACATCAAGAAGCGATCGATGTAGCGAATCAAGGTCGCCTCATCGAGATCGGATGCCAGTAAGAATGCGTGCTGCGGCCTCATGCCGCCGTTGCCGCACACATACAGATTGTAGCCTTTTTCTGTGGCAATTATGCCGAAGTCCTTGCTTTGTGCCTCGGCGCATTCGCGCGTGCAGCCTGAGACGGCCGACTTCAGCTTGTGTGGGGCCCGCAGTCCGCGGTAGCGCAGCTCTATCTTGATGGCCATGCCCACTGAATCCTGCACACCGTAGCGACACCAGGTACTTCCGACGCAAGATTTTACGGTGCGCAGCGCCTTGCCGTAGGCGTGGCCTGACTCGAAGCCAGCTGCGATCAGCTCCTCCCAGATCAGCGGCAGCTGCTCTACGCGCGCGCCAAATAGGTCGATGCGCTGCCCGCCTGTGATCTTCGTGTAGAGATTGTACTTCTTGGCCACGCTTCCAATCACCATCAGACCATCGGGCGTGATCTCCCCTCCGGGCACGCGCGGCACCACAGAGTAGGTCCCATCACGCTGAATGTTGGCCAGGAAGTAGTCGTTCGAGTCTTGCAGAGAAGCGTGCTTGGGAGAGAGCACGTGCTCGTTGAAGCTCGATGCCAAGATGGATGCCACGGTGGGCTTACAGATCTCACAGCCGAGCCCCTTACCGTGGCGTTCCAAGAGCTCGTCGAAAGTCTGGATTTGCTCTACGCGCACGAAGTGAAACAACTCTTGGCGGGTGTGGTCGAAGTGCTCGCACAACGCATTCGAGACGGCTTGTCCCATCGCTGTGAGTTCGGCCTTGAGGACTTGCGTGACGAGCGCGCTGCAGCCCCCGCAGCCCGTGCCTACTTTGGTGCACTTCTTCAGCGCAGCCATGTCGGTGGCGCCGCCACGAATCGCGCCGCACACCACCTGCTTGGTCACGTTGTTACAGGAGCAAACCATCGCTTGGTCGGACAGCGTCCGCTGCGGGCGCGCCTCCGAGTCCGAAGGCTGCACCAAGAGCGAGTCCAGCACGCTGGGCAGCTGAGAGCCATCACGTGTCATTGCGAGCAGCAGGTCGTAGTCGCTCGCATCACCTACCAGCATGCCGCCGAGCAGCCGCTTCCCGTCTGCACTGACAACGATGTGCTTGTAGACCGACCGCAAGTCGTCCACCACGCTCAGGCTGCGCGCGCCTTCATGGCTTCCAAAGGCGTCGCCAAAGCTCGCCACGTCGACGCCCATCAACTTCAGCTTGGTGGACATATCGGCACCCTCGAAGGGCGCGCTCTCACCCATCACATGGGCAGCCGCCGCGCGTGCCATCGAGTAGCCCGGCCCCACCAGACCAAACGTGCGCCCCTTCCAGAGTGCGCACTCGCCCACGGCGTAGATGCGCGGGTCGCTGGTCAGGCAGTGATCGTCGATGCTGATGCCGCCGCGCGGGCCCACAGAAAGGCCTATGTTCTTGGCAAGCTCATCGCGCGGCCGAATGCCCGCAGAGAACAGCACGAGATCGGTCTCGAGCTTGCTGCCGTCGGCAAAGGCGAGCCCGCGCACTGTGCGTTGCTCATCCACCAAGACGCGTGTGGCACTGGCGTCCGTCTTTACGCTGACGTCGAGGGACTCGATGCGCGTACGGAGCATGCGCCCGCCTACTGCGTCGAGCTGCATTGGCATGAGCCTAGGTGCGAACTCTACCACCGTAGTGGCAAGCCCGAGTTCCTTCAGCGCCTTCGCAGCCTCGAGACCGAGCAGGCCACCTCCTACCACCACACCCCGCGTCGCGCGCTTGGCGAAGGCCTCGATCGCAAACACATCGTCGAGGGTGCGGTACACGAAGCAGCCTCGCGCACTGTGATTCTCGATAGGGGGCACGAAAGCTCGCGAGCCCGTAGCCAGCACCAGTACGTCGTAAGGGATCCGAAAGCCTGCACCGGTGAACACCACGCGATGTTCTCGGTCGATGCGTTCGGCGCAATCTCCGAGCCGGACTTCGATCTCGAGTTCCGCGTAGCGCTCGCGCGTGACCACCGCCAAGTCTTCGGGCGCGCGACCGTCGAAGTAGGCACTCAGATGAACGCGGTCGTAGGCGAGGCGTGGCTCTTCGCCAATGACAGTGATGGAGAGTTTTCGCTGTGGATCACGCTCGCGAAGTTCCTCCACGAAGCGATGCCCCACGAGTCCATTGCCTACGACTACAACACGCGTGTGAGCCAACGTTTCAGACATGCGCATGGTCCATTTCCTGCTTGTTTCTTCCGTGTCGCCCGCTCTTTTCCTGGCGTTCGACGTGTCTGAGTCGAGCGGAACAGGAGCAAATCGCGTGCCTTTCAAGAGTGCGCCGAACTCGCGAAAAAACGCGTTGGAGGGACGTTCACGTCGAACATCTTTGTCGAGGTCTCCACATTTTTGTCGGATGCGAGCTCCGACGCTCGAGCGGATGGTTTTGCCTGATAGCAGCATTCCGGGCGTTTCTCGTGAAAGCTGAGCGAGCTCGAACGTTGGCCACGCTTTTGCAGTCTCGAGGTTCGTGGCTAGTACCGTTACCCTCGATTCATTTCTCGCTAGAGCGGAGACGACCGCGCTGTCTTCTGCTTCGGCACGCGTTGAGGATGCACGTCCTGTGATGGATCAGCTGAAGGCGCTCGCGCCCGGAGCCGCTTCCCGCACAGACATGGTCTTGCCCACGCTAGAAGCGGGAGAGCAATACCGCTTCCATTTCGACATGACTCGCTGCATCGGATGTCGATGTTGCGAGGTCGCGTGCAATGAACAGAACGGCAACCCTGCGGAGGTAACCTGGCGACGGGTGGGCGAGCTCGAGGGCGGAACGTATCCGCACGTGCGGCGCTTCCATCTATCGATGGCCTGCAATCACTGTCTTGAGCCTGCGTGTCTAGAGGGCTGCCCGACCAGCGCCTACGAGAAGCTCGACAACGGCATCGTGCAACACAAGGCCGACGCGTGTATCGGCTGCCAGTACTGCACCTGGAACTGCCCCTACGGCGTGCCCCAATACAATCCCGAACGGCGCATCGTCACCAAGTGCCATATGTGCGTGGGACGCATGGGAGCAGGCAGTTTACCTGCTTGTGTCGAGGCCTGTCCGGTGCAGGCGATTCAGATCGAGAAGGTCAACGTGGCCGAGTGGCGCGAAGCCATCGACACCGCCAACGCGCCCGGTGTGCCGCCCGCCGACCTCACGCTCTCCACCACCCGCATCACGCTGCCCGCGGACTTGCCGCTCGATTTCGGTAAAACTTCGGCCCAGCGCCTCGAAGCCGAGCCCGCGCACTGGTCGCTCGTGTACTTTCTAACATTCAGCCAGGCCAGCGTGGGTGCCGTCCTGGCGGCTTTTGTGCTCGCACTCGTAGATGCAGCTCAACTCTCAGGCGCTCTGAGCGTGATAGCGCTGCTTGTCGGCCACGCGGCGCTCGCTGGTACGCTCTTCCACCTAGGACGCCCGATCCACGCATTTAAAGCGATACGTGGCTTTCGGCGCAGCTGGCTGAGCCGTGAGGTGCTCGCATTCAGCGCCTACGCTGGGCTCGCAATTTTGCCCGCCAGCGAATATCTCGCGTCACTGCTGCTCGAACGCTCCTTCTTGTCGCCTGCGCTGAACATGCTGGCGCTATTCGGAACGCTTCTTTCAGGTCTTTTGGGCGTCTACACAAGTGTGCGCATCTACCGCATTCCTGCGCGTCCTGCCTGGCATTCGAGCCGCACCACGTTGGGCTTCTTTCTATCAAGTTTTGTCCTCGGTTCTGGTCTGACGCTGACCCTCTCTGTGGCACTCGGAGCGAGCTCGACCATCGCCCATGTGGCAGCGCTGGTGTTCGCGGCATCTAGCCTGATGTCGGCGGTACTGCCCTGGATGCTCGCCTCAGAAGGCACCGCCGACGAACCCGCCTTGCGCAGCGCAGCCAAGCTCTTGCGACAGCAGTTCGGGCGGATCTTGATCCTTCGTACGCTTGTCGCCTGTGCGCTCGCGCTGTCGGCCCTGGCTTTGGCGTTTGGCCTGACGCAGTCCTTCACGTTCAGTGCGGCGCTGGCCGTCAGCGTGCTCGCGTTACTCGTGGAATTCTCGGGTCGCTACCTCTTCTTCCGCTGCGTCGTGCCGCGCAACATGCCGCTTCACTTCTTCTCGGCCAAGCCCGCGCACTGAAGGAACCCTACGTGACCCATCGACCCCTTTCGCTTTTGCTCGATCGACTCGGTCTCCATACCCACGAGGAAGACTTCCGTTACGCTGTGGATCCGCGATTCGGCGTCATGGCCGAGCGCAAAATCCCTGAGCGTTGGGTGAAGAGCACCTGCGGCTATTGCTCGGTGGGTTGCGGCATGTTGATCGGAGTGCGCGAAGGCAAAGCCGTATCCGTGAAGGGCGATCCAGAGCATCCCGTCAATGAAGGCAAGCTGTGTCCCAAGGGTCTATCTGAGCATTACACGATCGACGCCGAAGGACGCGCGCTTTACCCGCTGATACGCAGCTGGCGAGGCCAGCGCCGCACGAGTTGGGATGAGGTCCTCGACAGCTTTGTCGGACGCGCCCAGGCCATTCAACAAAAGCACGGCAACGACGCGTTTGCGGTGCTCTCTACCGGACAGCTCGTGTCGGAGGAATTCTATACGCTGGGTAAGCTGGTTCAGCTCGGCTTTGGCAGCAAGAACTACGACGGCAATACCACATTATGCATGGCGAGTGCGGTCGCCGGATACAAGCGCAGCTTCGGCAGTGACGGCCCTCCTGGTTGTTATGACGATTTAGAGCGCGCAGACACCGTGGTGCTGATAGGTGCCAACATTGCCGACAACCACCCCATTCTCGCTTATCGCTTGTTCAAGAACCGCGACAAGAACCAACGCCACAAGCTTGTCGTGATCGACCCGCGCGCCACCAAGACCGCGATGCTCGCAGATTTGTTTCTGCCGATTCTTCCGCGTAGCGATGTGCACTTACTGAACGGGGTTGCACGCCTCATGATCGACGAAGGCTTTATCGACGAAGCCTACATCGCGAAGCACACCACGGGCTTCGAGGAACTCAAGCAGCACCTCGAGCGCTACGACCTGAGCTACACGGCCAAAGTCACGGGCTTGACGGAGGGCGTCATCTACGAGTTTGCACGTTCGCTTGCGCAGGATAGGACGACCGTCTTCGCGTGGACCATGGGCGTCAACCACAGCACCCAAGGCACCGAGACCGTGAACGTGATCTGCAATCTCGCGATGCTCACCGGAAATGTGGGTAAGGTCGGCGGGGCGCCGTTTTCTATCACAGGCCAGTGCAATGCCATGGGCTCGCGTGAAATGTCTTTCACATCGGCGGTTCCAGGCTACCGCAAGTTCGAGAGCGAGGAAGACCGCCGAGAGGTCGCACAAATCTGGGGCGTAGATCCGCGCCGCATTCCCACACAGCGAGGGCTCGCCTATCCCGACATCATTCAAGCCGTGATCGACGGAAAGATCAAAGGCCTATGGATCATCGCTACCAATCCCTTGGTTTCGTATCCCGATCAAGCTCGCTTGCGCAAAGCGCTGTCACAACTCGAGCTGCTGGTGGTGCAGGATGGCTACCACCCGACGCCCACCACCGAGCTCGCCCACATCTTTTTGCCCGCCGCCATTTGGGGCGAAAAAGAAGGCACCTACACCAACTCCGAGCGGCGTGTCTCGAAGGCCAATCAAGCGGTAGCGCCACCCGGCGAGGCCAAGTCTGATTTTGATATCTTCCTTTCATTGGCGAACAAGCTCGGTGTCCAAGAAGAACTCTACCCGGGTTGGACGTCTCCCAAGGATGCTTTCGAGGAGTGGCGGAAAGTCTCGCGCGGCCGCCTGTGTGACTACTCGGCCATGAGCTACGAACTGCTCGCAGAACACAGCGTGCAGTGGCCCTATTCCCTCGATGCACAGCGCGACCCCAAGGCCTACGAGCGCCTCTACACCGAAGGACACTTCAAGCATGCGGACGAACGGGCCAGGTTCTTCGTCGTGAAGAATGAGCGCCCGCCCGAAGAGGCGTCGCCTGAGTATCCGTTTCTCCTCAACACGGGTCGCACTGTGGAGCACTGGCACACGCGCACCAAGACCTCGCGCGTGCCGATTCTTGAACAGGCGGCTCCTGATGCGTGGCTCGAACTCAACCCCAAGGATGCGGATAAGCTCGGCGTGCAAAACCACGATTGGGTGTCCGTGGAGAGCCGCCGCGGCCGTGTGGACCGCGTGCGCGCCCGAGTCACTTCCATCGTCGCGCCGGGTCAAGTGTTCATGCCGTTTCACTTCGCGGAGACGAATGCCAACAACCTTACCATCGATGCATGCTGTCCGATTTCACGCGAGCCCAACTACAAGCAGGCCGCCGTGAAGATTGAACGAGTCCGCCTGTAATTCTTTACTTCGGGGAAGCGTGTGACGAACAATCAGCAAACTCCTGCCAATCGCATCGATCTCTTCGACTTCGGCACGGTGCCCATGCGCACCTTTCACATGACGTGGTCGGCTTTCCTGCTCACGTTCTTCGGTTGGTTCGGCGTCGCTCCGTTGATGCCCATCATCCGCGATGAAATGCAGCTCTCAAAGGAGCAGATCGGTAACATCGTCATCGCATCCGTCGCGGCGACGATTGTGGTGCGCTTGTTCGTGGGCTGGGTGTGCGACAAAAAAGGCCCGCGCCGCACCTACAGCGCGCTTTTGATCCTGGGTTCGCTGCCCGTGATGGGAATCGGGCTTTCCCACGACTACATGAGCTTCTTGCTGTTCCGCCTGGCCATCAGCGGCATCGGGGCCTCTTTCGTGGTGACGCAGTATCACGCGAGCGTGATGTTTGCGCCCAACGTGGTCGGTCAGGCTGCTGCCACGACGGCAGGTTGGGGAAATCTGGGCGGCGGTATCGCGCAGATCGTGACACCACTCTTGATGTCGGCTCTCGTCTCACTCGGTGTCAGCCAAGCACTCGGCTGGCGTCTCGCGATGCTCGTGCCCGGCGTGCTGCTCTTCGTCTGGGGCGTCCTCTACTACAAGCTCACCCAAGACTATCCGCAAGGCAATGTAGAAGACGGCGTAGAACCGGTACGTAAGTACGGCGCGAGTAAGGGGGGCACCTTTCTCGAGGCGTGCCGCGACTATCGCGTCTGGGCGTTGTTCTTGACGTACGCCTCGTGCTTCGGCATCGAGCTTACCTTCCACAATCTGGCCGCCCTTTACTTTAAAGACACGTTCTCGCTGAGCCTCACCACGGCTGGCTTGGTTGCTGGCAGCTACGGCCTCATGAACCTGTTTGCGCGTGCCCTAGGCGGCTATGCGTCAGACCGCGTGGCGCGCACATTCGGCCTGCGCGGACGCGTCCTCTTGCTCGGAGGTCTGCTGGTAGGTGAGGGCTTGGGGCTCATTCTATTCTCGCAAATGCGGAGCTTGCCGGCCGCCATCGCAGCTATGGTGTTGTTCGCGCTCTTCACCAAAATGGCCTCAGGCGGCACCTACGCTGTAGTGCCCTTCCTCAACCGACGCGCACTCGGTTCCGTGGCAGGCATCATCGGGGCAGGCGGCAATGTGGGTGCCGTGGTGGCAGGTCTCTTGTTCCGCGAGGAGAGCCTCAACATGGCCACAGCGTTCATGTGGCTCGGTGTCGCCGTCACAGCTTGCGCCAGCCTCACGCTGTTCGTGCGCTTCTCGAATGAAAAGGAAGAACACGAACGGCAGCTACTCGAAGCCTCCCTTGCCGCGCGTCCCTGAGGAGGGCGATAGCGCGACGCGGCCTTGCACGCTCAAGCGCAAGCTAACAGGCGGGCGTAGCGACGTAGCGAGCGGAAGCTCTGTGCGTAGTTAGAAGGGAGGCGCAGCTCAAGCAGCTAAGGCGAGAGGAGACGCAGATGCCTGATATTCATCCACGCGATCGACATGTGAAACCTCCTTTCGAGAAGCAAGAGCAGCGCTCGCCGGGAAGCG
>CAZEWA010000200.1:0-9916 GCA_964515685.1 uncultured Polyangiales bacterium
CTCTGCGGGGGAGCGTTGCGTAGAGGATGCCTGCCATTCTGAGATGGACTCAGGGGTGCCGCAGGAGGGAGGGCTAGATGTGGCGCTCGACGCAGGAGATGCGGCGTCTGACGGCGAGGTTGAGGCCGAATGCGGGCTCACCTGCGGCTCTTCAGAGCGCTGCGTGCTCATGGAGGGGCGGGCCACCTGCGAGTGCTTGCCTGCCCACCAGCGCGTGGACGGCGCTTGCGTGGCGTGCGGCGAGGGCGATGCGGGTTCGTGCTTCCCCAACGCCATTTGCAACGAGACGGCCGGGGGCCGCGTATGCACGTGCGAGCCGGGCTTTGAAGACGTGCACGGCGACGGCAGCACTTGCGTTGACAAATGTGAACTCAAGGGTTGTCTCGAGGATGTCGCCACGTGCTCTATCGTGGGCGGCGAGGCCGAGTGCGCCTGTATCGCCGACTATGTGGGCGATGGCAGCGAGTCCTGCGAGTTCGACGCAAAGTGCTCGCTGCTCGGCTGCCACGAGCATGCCACTTGCGAGCTCTCCGAGGGCACGCGCGCTTGCAAGTGCAGGCTCGGATACGAAGGCACCGGCACCGAGTGCGAAAATCCAGACGACTGCGCCCCGAATAACCCTTGTCAAAGCGGCGGCCGGTGCATCGATGGCCTGAACACCTTCACATGCGACTGCGCAGGCACGGGTTACACGGGGCAAACGTGCAACTTGGACATCAACGAGTGCACGAGTCGGAGCGTGTGCGGGTCTAGCGGCAGGTGCGTGAACGAACCCGGGACCCACCAGTGCGTGAGCTGCGGCACTGGGTATGAAGCGAGCACGAACGGCCTGGACTGCGTAGACATCAACGAATGCCAGCGCGGCACGCACAACTGCGGGCCGCATGGAACGTGCTCAGGCAACACGCCAGGCTCCTACACGTGTGCATGCAGCACGGGCTACACCCAGGCGACCGGGACCGACGGCCGCCCCACCTGCACGCTTTCGGGTGCCTGTGAAGCAGGGCTCGCCAATTGTGTGGAGCCGGAGAGCAACGGCGTATGCACCTCTACCGGTGGTTCGAGCTTCACGTGCGCCTGCCGCATGGGCTACATCGGCAACGGGGTGAAGACCTCCGCAGGCGGCACCAGTTGCACGGACGTCAACGAGTGCACGAGCCGGAGCGTGTGCGGAACCACCCGGCGCTGTGAGAACACGGCTGGCAGTCACAACTGCGTGAATTGCCCTGCAGGGCATGAGTCTTCTGCCAATGGGCTCAGCTGCGTCGATGTGAACGAATGCACGAACCGGAGCGTCTGCGGAAACACGAGCCGATGCGTGAACTCCACGGGTTCCTACACTTGCGAGCCCTGTAACTCCGGCTACCAGTCCTCCGCCAACGGGCTGAGCTGTGTGGACATCAACGAGTGCCTGAACAGTCCATGCCAGAACGGCGGAGGTTGCTCGAACACTCCGGGCGACTACCAGTGCGCGTGCCTCAACGGATGGAACGGCAAAAACTGTCAGACTGATGTGAACGAATGCGCCAGTGGCGCGGTCACCGCGTGCGGCACGGGAGCGACAGCCTGCGCAAACAGTAGCGGGAGCTACAGCTGCACTTGCGGGAGCGGGTTCACGGGAACTGGCACGACGGCGTGTGTGGATGTCAACGAATGCTCGCACAACCCCTGTCAAAACGGGGGAACCTGCACCAACTCGATCGGCAGCTATAGCTGCGCCTGCGCGCCTGGATGGACGGGGACCAACTGTACGCAGCCGCGTTGCATTCAGGGGAGCGTCGTCTGCAACTCGGAGACCAAGAACCCTGAGCAGTGTTTGGCGGACGGGTCTTGGCTACAGATCGACACCTGCAACATCCCGGCAGAAATTTGCCGCGACAACGAGGGGTGCGTCGTGAACAGACCAGAGGACATCGGGAACGTCACTGTGAACGACTCGTGGGATCCCTGGCAAATCCCGGGTGATCGCGCCTACTTCATCCCGGTGGTCGTTACCAAGAACTGGCTCTTGCTGAATTTTCGATTGCACGCACGGGTGAATGGTGGCGTCTGCAAGATGGCGCTCTACGAAGATTCCGGAAACAGACCGAGCAGGATGCTCACGTACACGACGCGTGACATCCAAGTGGTGGCGGGCATCAATGGCGAAGCCCCGACTTCGCGCACGATACAGATGGATCTCGGGAAGAGGTACTGGCTAGGCACGAAGTGCTGGGCGAGCTCCGGGATGGTGGAACTCTATCAGCTTAGTTCAGCGTCCGAATCATACTTTCGAACGCTCTCCACAACTTACGGTGCCATTTGGGCGGACTCCCCGAGCGGAACCCCGAGCTCGGGTGTCACATTCCCGTTCTCTATGGAGGTTCAGGAGGTCCCCTGAGGCGAGTTCTTACCCCATTTTTTCAAGCAGACAGCGCGCGTGATTGTTCAGTAGACAGCGCGCGTGACTAGGCAGATCGAGGAACGGTTGGCTAGCCTTCGCCGACTATCCAATCGTTACTCCTGACACAGATACTTCCCCAATTTACGGAGAATGGCAATGAATGTTCGAGGAATGTGGTCATCGAAGGCGGTCTTTTGTGGTGCACTGCTGCTGCCGGCCGCAGTCGAATCTGGCGCCTCGGCGCAAGAGGTGTGCTTCCCAACCCCTATCAGCGTTCCCTACTTGTCCGGAGCCCCCACGTGGTACAGCGGCGGCCTGTTCAATAGGCGAACTGATCTCAACGAACCCCGTTGGGGAGCCTCCGTTCCCGCGGTTTTCTACAACGATCAGGGAAACCAGGCTGTTTCCGAGGGACACTTTCGCATCGTTCGCTCTGGCACGAACCTCCACTTCTCCTTCCAGAACAAGGCAGACAACACGCCGTCATCCGAGGACCTCGTATTCCTGGCCATCGAAGTCCCCGGCAGTGGGCGGCGCGTGGCCGCAGTGCTGCCGGTGAACCGGGGCTCGAGCGATCCTTCGACCAGCACGTCGGACGTGGCGGACTACCGATACACCATGGAGGGCGCGGAGACAAGCGCGTCATGGAAGAAGCGTCTTGCGGTTCCGTCGTGGATCGACACCGGTTCCATCGGTACCTGGACCCGCCAGCCGGTTTCTGATGGCGGCGCTGACTGGGCGGTCCAATGGGTCGTGAAAGCCGGCGATCTCGGGATTGGCGATGCGACCGACTTCAAATTGTTCATGGGCATGGCGAAAGCCATCGAAGGCAGCCTCAATCCGGACGGCACGACGAACAGCGTTGTCGTAACTGCGCCAGCGAAGGACCGAGGCGTGACGACAGTCCTGGACACGCCAATTCCTGCGGACATCAACATCTGGCTCAGCACGCAGGCTCCCGAGGGACACCCGCTTCGTCTCAGGAAGCTGGGCGACCCCTGCCCGGATGGCATTGCGTTCACGAGCTCACTGCAGATCGGAACCACCCATCCGAATTCCCATGAGATCAACTACACGCAGAATTGTCAGAGGCCGGGTGGGGGCACCGTGCCCTGCACGAACACCTTCTTCGCGGAGCCGAGCGCGAACGGTGTGACGGCTGGGCCTGGGACCCTGCAGGCGCGCTTTCGCATCGCAGACTGGGGGGCTCAGCTCGACCAGCGCTACGCCGACGACTGGCTACAACTCCCTGGGGCCGAGGCCATTCAGAACGTGGCCGGCGGTACCCGCTTTGAACACACGTGCGAGAACAGGAATGGTCAAGTTTGCGTGGTAGGGGCGACCGGTCTTGCCGTGCCCGCTGACAAGCACCAGTGCATGATCGTCGAGCTCTCGCCGACCCCCGGCAACGACATCCCGATCCGCACGCCTATCGTGTATCGCAACATGCGCTTCGAGCAGCTGTCGGAGCGCCGCATCGATGCCAAGATCTCGCTCGCCGGACTCTTCGCACAAACCGGGCTCACCGGGGATCGTGACGTCATCATGAGCGTCGTGACGCGCAACATGCCAAAGCTTGGCAACTGGCCAATGTTCCTCGATTCGGAGCTGCTCAATTGGCTGAAGTTGATCGCGCAGGGATTGATCAACGAGCTCAACCCGTTCGGGGCCAATGTCACGGCCGAAGATCAGATGAAGATGGTTTGGCCGACCTACGAGGTGCATTCGTACTTCGACACCGGATCCACGTTCACGCGCAATGGAAAAAAGTACCGTGAACTCAGCCCAATGGTGTCCTTCGGCTACTACTTCTCGCACAACGGGATCTTCTACGGCTACACTCATGCGCTGGGTGGTGCTGGCGTGACCGAGTATGCTCAAGCGCCCAGTGTCTACAAGGTGCGCGTGAGCGAAGATGTCCCTGTAAAGATTACCTCCGGTGTGCGAACCGAGGACTTTCCCGCGATTTTGGTCAACACGGTCAATCTCGCTTGCCGTATCTTTCCGTTCTGCGCGCCCAGAGGTTGATGCGGGAGCACCGCAGTGTGAGAAGGCCTGCATGGCAGCCTCTCTCGTGTTCGTCGTATGCGACTTGCGTCGCGCGGTTAGCGCGGCATCAAGAACCGAGCTTGGAGAGAGGCTATGTTGAGACAAGCTTATGGGCCTACTGCGTTCGTGCTTTTCCTGGCCTGTTGCGGATCTGACCATGAAGCGCCCGGGGGTGGACCCGACGGTTCAAACCTTTTCGATGGTGGCACCTGGGATGGCGCCACGCATCGCCCCGGGGTCGACTCTGGTTTCGGTACGGATGCGTCGGAGAACGGCGGGGGTGGCGGCGATGCGTCCGTCCCGCCGCCGTGTAAGAGCACGCCCGGGAGCGACGATGACGGGGATGGTTTTCCGGCGGGGCCTGATTGCAACGACTGTGACCCGCTGATCAATCCCGCCGCCTACGACATCGCGGGAA
Source organism: uncultured Polyangiales bacterium (assembly GCA_964515685.1). Classification (GTDB taxonomy): domain Bacteria; phylum Myxococcota_A; class Polyangia; order Polyangiales; family DASUME01; genus DASUME01. The sequence goes on from CAZEWA010000200.1 coordinate 4,851, forward strand.
ACGGCGTCGATGAGGATTGCTCGGGGATGGCCGATGACGAACCGTCTGGCTGCGACGTAGGGTTGGATCCGTCTGGCACGGAAGCAGGCGACGCGGCGCGGGCTCTGGGGTTGTGTCGGAAGCAGGTCCAGGCGGGTTGGGGGCTGATGGCAGCTCGCTGGGTCTTTCCTGATGGCAGCGAGTTATCGCGGACGGAGTTCTATTGTCCCGATTCGGTCCCACCCCATCCCCTGTCCCACGCGATCCTTGAGAGCTACGGGACGCACAATCTTCCGACTGAGGGGCAGAAGCTCGTCTCGCTTGCTTCCGGCGTGGCGCGTCCTGGAACTATGAAACTCGGGAATGAGTGGCAACCTGCGATTGGAACCTCGCCAGACGGGGCCCAGATGTGCATCCTATCGGGTCCCCCGCCAGGCTTTCCCAAAGCTGCGTCTTCTTGCGTGAGCACAGGCGACGGAGCCACGAGCCAATACATCTACGACGGTATCGCGTTGGAGCTGACCATCAAGGTTCCCAGCAACGCGCTCTCTTTCAACTTCGACTTCAACTTTCTCTCGACGGAGTTCCCGGCCCACGTTTGCTCGGGGAAGAATGACCACTTCGTTGCTCTACTCGATTCGGCGCATCCATCGCTTCCCGCCGACAAGAATGTTTCATACGACTCGATGGGCAATGTGGTCAGCGTGGATTCTGCGTTCATGGAAGTGTGCCGTCCGGCCACGTTGGCAGGACGCACCTTCGACTGCCCACGAGGGCCCAAGGGGCTCGAGGGGACGGGTATGGACCGAGAGAAGGACTACGCCATTGGCGTGAAGTATCTGCAGGGAGGTTCTACGGGGTGGCTGCGAACGCAGGCACCGGTCGTTCCTGGGGAAACGATCAAAATTCGATTCGCGATTTGGGACACGGATGATCCCGTTCTCGACTCAACCGTACTGCTCGACCATGTGCACTGGACGCTGGCTGCTTCCAGCGTGACGCCGCCGCCTGTCGAGGAGCCTGAGACCGATTGGGTCTTGTTCTGATGCGTTCGGCTTCGCACCACATTGTTCTGCTCGCGGGCGGACCCGCCCGCTTCAACTCGGTTCGAGGTGTTTGGGGAAGCGGGCTGCGAGGCCCGGCGCTCGCTCTGCATGCCTTGGCTCTGGTTGGAGTGGGCTGTGTGGAGACTGCCGCTCGTCCCGGCGTGGACGAGGGACCGCCGATGCAAATCGTCGACTCCGGATACCTGGACTCAGGGCACCACTCAGAGATGGACGCCGGTAGTTCTGTTGACGGGGGCGACGGCTCGTCGAACGAGCTTGAGAAGGCCGGACGGGATGCGGGGGCCTCGTCTGATGCGCAGGGAGCGTTCGAGGACGCGGGTCCGCCGGAAGACGCGAGCAGCGAGCGTGACGACGCCGACGTCCCCGCGCTGACGTGCCTGCCGCCCGGTGACGACGGGCCCTGTGCGCAGTACCCGTGTCAGAACGGGGGCAGTTGCTCTGAGGTCGGTGCCGGTTACGTGTGCCATTGCCTTCCTCACTGGTCTGGCCGGGACTGCGAGGACATGGCGTGCATCGCGGGAGCCATCCGGTGCAATGCGATCAGTCGAAACGCGGAGAGGTGCTTGGCCGATCATACTTGGCACCAGGTGGACGTGTGCAGCTCGCCGAGCGAGCTGTGCCGGCCAGGGCTCGGCTGCGTGCTGAACGAGCCCTACGAGGCGAGAAGACCCAATGTCGACGGATGGGATGCGTGGGATGCGGAGAACGGACGCGCGTACTGGTATCCATTGGAGGTTCAGCGCCTGGTGCGTGCGAAGCACATCCGCCTTTATGCGGGCAGCTCGGGCGGAGAGTGTAAAGTTGCGCTTTATGCAGATGACGGCGGGACACCAGGCGAGGTACTGACCTTGGGTACTTCTCCTGTCTACGTGGTCGCTGACATCAATGGTGTGGGAGTTTTCGATGCCGTGGAGCTCGATCCGGGACGACCTTACTGGATAGGAGTCCGTTGTGACGCGCCCGGAGGCTCAGTTCGGCTGCTCCGGCAGCAAAACGCCAACGCGCACGCCTATCAGGGGGTGATCGACTGGGATGAAGAGTTCGAAGGCTCTCCTCGCGGAGAATGCGTGTCCGGGGTCGAGCTTCCGTTCTTTCTGGTGGTACAGGACGTGTAGGGCCACGCTCGGCCGCTGCGGGGATTCGGGTAAGCCATGCTCCGCTTGGAGATTGCATGCAACGCTTTTCTGTTCAGTCCGCGCTGAGCATCTTCCTTTTTTCTGCCGCCTGTGGCGGTACGTTCCCAAGCGCCGACGAGTTCGAGTTGGACGCGCAAGTCGCAGCGGACGCATCGCAGGGCGACGCGCGCCTGCCCGACGCGGGCGTGGTCGAAACGGATGCTGCAGCCCCGCCATGTGTAGCGGGTCAGCATGTTGAAGATGGTGATTGCGTCCCGGACAACACCTGTCCGCTCGGATGCTCGGGGCACGGCAGCTGCGGGGATGACGTCTGTAGCTGCGAGCTCGGCTATGCCGGCGCCGGGTGTGAGGAGTGCGCAGCGGGCTTCGAGCGCGGGGCCGACGGGCGAACGTGCGTGAACAGCGCCTGTGGTACCTGCGCGAGCCCTATGGTGTGCTTACCTACGGGCGAGTGCTGCGACGACGCGTGCGCTGGCGGTGACTCTCAGTGCGAGGATGGTTACGAGCGTCGCTGCGCGGCGGGTGTCGGCGGGTGTCCGACGTGGACTTCCTGGTTTTCGTGCGGAGCGGGTGGGTGTGGCGACGAGCAGCGATGCGCCGGCCTCGGAGCGGACGTGAGCGTGGACCAGTGGGGGACGCGGTCAGAGGACTTCGTGCTGGCGATGACCGTCGGGAAATCGGGGGAGGTGATCGTATCGGGCTTCACCTACGGGCAGCTCGGAGATCGAGCGCGGGGGAGCGCCGACGGCTTTCTTGCTAGCCGTAACACGAACCCGCTTTCGAACTGGGTGCGCCAGTTCGGTTCGATGGGCAGCGACCGAGCTTCCGGGGTGTTCAGGACGAGCGGCGGCGAGCTCGTGGTGGGTGGCGAGGCGGGCGGCGATCTCGATACGGGTATGAGCGGTGGTGCGGATGGGGTTCTGCTCAAGTTCTCATCCACCGGCAGTCAGACCAAGAGCGTCCGCTTCGGCAGCGATCGGCAGGAGCGTGTGTACACGCTGGTGCAGGGGCAAGATGGCAATGCGTATGCCACCGGCTACACGTTCGGCGGGATCAATGGTCCGTCCAATGGGGATCAGGATTGTTTCGTCGCTAAGTTTGATCCCGCGGGCGAGCAGGTGTGGGCGATGCAATTCGGCGGGCTGAAGCGCGACGTGTGTGAGAACGTCACGGCCGACGCTGCGGGCAACGTGTATGCGGTTGGCTTCACTGCGGGCGACATCGAGGGAGAGAGAAACAGCGGCAATGACGACGCGTTCTTGGCCAAGGTCGACGTCGATGGGACCCTTCAGTGGGTGCGACTCTGGGGGTCCAGGGACGACGACGGCGCCTCTACAGTGCGCGTTGGGCCAGACGGCGGCATTTTTGTCGCAGGGATAGCGCGTGCCACACTCAATCGCACCGGCACGGGCTTGGCGTTCTTGGGTAAGAGGTCGGCGAGTGGCGATGAGCTGTGGCTCACGCAGTGGGGCGGCAATGCCACCTACCTGCGCGCGATGGCGTTCGACGCCAGCGGCGCGCTGTACACGGCGGGCTCCACGAGGGTGCGGCTCGACGAATCCTCCAACGCAGGCGGACTCGATGCCTTTGTATCCAAGTGGACCTTTGGCCCAGGGACGACGCATACACGCGTCTGGACGAAGCAGTACGGCACTGCGGAATCAGACGAGGTGTACGCTCTCGCCATCGACGCGGCCGGCACGCTCTACCTGGGGGGCAGCACCATGGGGAGCTTTCCCGGCTACACAAACGCCGGAGCAGGCGACAACTTCGTGCTTCGCATCAGCGCGCCGTGACGAGAAACGCATGTCAGTGGTGTCAGAAGTCCGCGGTCGTGATCGGATAGGTGCGGAGGTGCACTGCGCGTAGTGTGTGCAACGGAAACAGAGTGGGCCGGACCGTAAGGAGCGTCTCCCAGCTCGTGCAGGCTTCGTCAGCCACACGTCGCTGGTTGAGCTGCGGCAAGTGCCGCTGAAGTAAGGCGGCGGCCAGTGTGGAGGCGACGAGCTCAAGCTGAGCCCCACCGTTGGGGACAGACAGCGAATCGGCGCTGCCTGTCGCATCCCAATAGAACACCCGAATCACGCCGCTTGGGTCGTTCACCACCGTAATGGTCACGCGCGGCAACGAAGAACGTTCCGCCGCCACGCTCAACGATTCCACGATCACGTCTGCTTGCTTGGCGAGCTCGCGTTCGATGCCCGCAACTGCACTCGAGGGTAAAGATGACTCCACCACCAACGCCACGCGTTCCGCATCTGCGTGCGCAGCCGATGGGGCTAACAGAAGAAGCGTGAGCGCACATGCGCTCGCGAGAGCGTTGTCAAGCCATGGTGTCATCGGGTCCATCCCATCGAGCGTACCTGTCCTGCTTGCCAGAGAGGAGCACAACCTGCAACACTCAGCGGTGCCAGCGGCTGCGCTCTCCAGGGGTGAACAGAACGTCCGGTGCTCAACGGCCGTCGGGCGCGGGCATTTTCGAGCCTGTTCGGGGGGAATCGTGCATCTATGGGGTGAAGAAGAAGATTCGAGAGACGGGAGCGGGTTTGTTAACCCTATGACCGTGTGGTCCGCCGCTTGACGCAACTAGCATTCGCTCGTAATCGCGAGGGGCAAGGAGATTCGATGCGCACGTTCCTCCCCTTCGTCGTTCTGGTATCTTGTCTGATCGGGGCTGCAGGCACTGCTCAGGCAGACAGCACCTCGGAGTACAATCGGTGGATTCAGCTGGCTGTCAGCGAGTTCGACACAGGAAACTGGACCGAGGCTCGTGCGCTGTTCCAGCGTGCTCATGAGCTCAATCCGAATGCGCGTACCTGGCGGGGCCTCGGCATCACCGCCTTCGAGCTTCGCCGCTACGTAGACGCCATCGCGGAGCTTGAAG
>CAZEWA010000201.1:0-9792 GCA_964515685.1 uncultured Polyangiales bacterium
GAGGTCCCCCAAACCGCCCGCTGCTTTCGTGTCGCCGCCCTCGACGACGCTTGGGTTTTCCATCCCGACGCGCTGCGCTTCGATCAGGTTCAGGGAGGCATGCTGGAGGCGCGCGCAGGCCACACCGCGACGTCTTTGAGCGATGGGCGGGTGCTGCTTGCGGGCGGGGCTAGCGAGGCTCTGTTGGTCCTCGGCGACGCACAGGGTCCACTCATCCCACGCTTCATAGCCAGCGACGCCGAGCGGGATTCGACCCTCAGTGCATCCTTCGAGATGTTCGAATCCGCCGCAGCCCCGAATGGGCAAACACGCGATGCCGCAAGCTACCTGTTTGTGGGCTCGGCCCAAGACCCCGACGTGCCAGGCTCCCTGCTCGCTCCGCGCTTTCTGCACGCAGCTGCCGAAAATGCCGCGAAGGCTGGCCAGGTTGTATTGGCGGGCGGCCTCGGCTCGGCGCGCTCGATGGGCAGTTACGAGATTTTTGAAGCTCGGCGCCCCGGGGGTTACGGCGTCTACGCGGACTCCCTTGGGCAGTTGCTTGTCCCACGCAGTGGAGCTGTGGCGCTCGGCCTCAAGAGCTCTGCCAGCGGGTTTGTCTGGCTCTTCGGCGGTGCTGCTGCGCGTTCCAACGACGAGCTTGCCGAACGCTGGACGAGTCAGACGGGCGAGGCCCGTGGCGTGCTCGCGTACGCGTCTGAAAGCGCGTTTCCCCAGCCGGAGAAGAACGCGGACAAGCAAACGCCAAGGCCCGCCTACGCCTTCCCCCAAAGCCTTGCGGCTCGCTTCTCAGGGCTTCAGCAGGCGCTCGTCATGCCGGCCTTACCGCCGCTTTGCAATGAAGACGGCGACCGCGTATTTTCTGCGACCTCCGTACTCGACGACGGCACGTTCTGCGAAGCACAAGACCTGTTACGTGCTGGCTTCTTGCTCGACGCAACCACGGGTGCCGCAACACCTTACTCTTCCAAGCACCCGCACCTGCTCGGCGCGGCCACTGAGCTTGAAGACGGGAGCATCGTCCTCTCGGGTGGCCAATCAAACCTTGTAGGAGACAGCTCGCTGTTCCTCGAGCACATCGCACTCGCAGACGACTCGAGCGGTCCGCGCATTGTTTCCACGCTTGCCATGTTGTCGCCGCGCAGTCTGCACACCACCACGAGTCTGCCTGAAGGTGGGGCTCTGAGTGTGGGCGGCATCCACTTCGTTGCCGGCAAGCCGACCCTCTCGGATGCGCCCGAACTCGTACGTTGGTGACCACACCGAAGCGTCGCTAAGGATCGGGATCCAGTTCTCTGCGCTGTTTCAGCTTTTCGCGCACTTTTCTGTAGGTATCTTCGGCGAGCTTTCCCGCCGTGCTGCGCGCACCGCTGAGAAAGACAAAGAACGTCTCCTCGCGCATGGATGTACGGGCATAGGGAGTCTCCGCGTTATCTGCGACATAGGCCAGGGTGTTTCCCCACCCCAGCGTCGTCGCGGCGCCCACTGAGACATCGTAGCCACGCGTCAATAGGCCGACACTCAATGTAGCGCCCACGCGATTCACATCGGACGGCTTGTACACCTGACTCGACTTTGGCAGGCGATGTGCGGCGGACAGATCCGTAAACAATCCACCGCGAACGATCACAAAATCAAGCATCCGATACTCAACGCCCCACGCCACGTTCGCGGTCCGTTTTCCATACCAAGTATCGAGCACGAATACGCCAAGCTCCGGCTGCAATCCCGTCTCGCCATTGGTGCGCCGCTTGCCGATGGCGACCACTGGATCGGAGGGCGTACCGCGGCGCCCATAGCCACTGACGTCGAGCGAAAAAAGCAGGCGATAGGTCGGTGCCCAGCTCGTGCCGATACGCAACTCCCACGGCGTGGGGTCGTGCGCCTCAAGTTTTTCTTGGGAATTCGTAGCGAAGCTTGCTTCCTGAGTATCTGGCAACGCGACCGCCGTCACGACACGGTCGCGCACAGTCGCCTTCCCTCGAAAACGAAAGCTAGGCGGCTGAAACATCATTCCGAGCTTCAGTCTCGCGGAAAATGCGTACAAGACTCCCAAGCGAAAAATGCCGTTAGCGACATTGCTTTTGAGCCGCGTACTCCGCACGACCACGGCGGAGTCTTGGTAGACCATACCCATATCGATCGGGTTCTCGAGGAGCACACCGAGAATTTCCTCGGCATGAGTCGTGCGACTCATAGACAAAAACGTGCTCAACCCAAACGACAACGCCTGCGACGCACGATACGCGTAGGAAAACCCGAACCAACGCACACTGCGCTCGTCAGATGCTGCCAGCGCATTGACTTGCTCCTGGTCTGCAGACCTCTCACGAACAGAGCCATCGAGCAGAATACGTCTTCTATCAACCGTCAGCGTAGAAAGGCCGATAGCGTGGCGTCGTGTGTCTCCCTCGCGCCAACCAATCTGCTTCACAAAACTTGCAAACACAGGCAAAGCGGGTCTTGACGTGTGCTTGAGGTCAGTGCTTCCTTGCCGCGTCTGCAGACCTTTACGGATGCGCTGTCGGTCAAAGGCGTTGAGCGTCAAACTCGCCGACAGTGCAAAGTCTTCGAGACGCGCCAGACCTGCGGGATTGTAGAACGTGGATGAAGGGTCGTTGGCGAGGCCGGTAAAGGCGCCTCCCATCCCCAACGCTCGCTCGCCCAAGGGCATCGCCTGGTGGTGGAAGGGGTCCGCCTTACCGCATGGCGCATACGCCAAAATACCGCATACCGCGCACAGCGCGCCGAAGAGAACTCGATGCCTATCAGACGGGATGGAGCGCCTTCCAGAAGCTTTCGAGCGTGAAAACATGCGTTTCCAGCAAACCAAAACGCACTTGGGCACCTGGAGCGACCCGCGATCGCTCTGTGACCTTCGCGTTGTTGACGTAGGTTGCGTTGAGACTGCCTGCATCGCCCACATAGAGCTGACCGTCATCCGGCACCTCAAACCAACTGTGGAACTTTGAGACGCTCGGGTGCCGCAGGACGATGTCGTGACTGTGCACGCGTCCGACCGAGATTCGCTCCAAGAACGAGCCTACGGAGCGTTTACAGATCGGGATTACCTGACATCGTGACTCGAGAAGCCTGCGTGGAATCGGGACATAGGCGCCTTCTACGTCCCACGTGTGCGTGGGCATCGATGCCTTGCCAGCATGACGCATCGCCGCGAGGACATCTCCTGCGTCTCCCTGGAGCGTACGGAAGCCGACACCCGCTGCTGGGCGCACGGCGGGACTCATGACGAGGTCCGGGTGCAACTCGGTGCTTCGCTCACCGAGCGGCACTACCAGCACAAATCGCGCGCCGCACTCCCGGGAAAGCTCGAACAAAGCTTTATGCGCAGCGAGATCTACAAAATCCCTCGGTGCCCATCGCGTCAGCACGGCCCCCATCACGCCCCCTGCACACAATCTCGCCTAAGTGGCTTGCCTGGGTCAAGACATGGTCCACGTGGCAAACCAAAACGAGGGCGTTCCTAGGCCTTCGTGGGACCAGGACTTTGCGCGTTGGGCGCGATCTAGACCTAGAGCTAGAACTGCGCGGTCGCGGTCGCGTAGAGGTCGACGAGCATCTCGCCGGTCATCCAAAAGCGCCGACCGGGCAGATCGATACCAGGGCGATGCGAGGGATTCACGATGCCGCCGCCGCAGCTATTGCCGCGGTAGCTCTCACTGCGTCTGGCGTCCGTGACGTTAGGATTGCAGGGATCCGAAGACGTGATCGCGTAGTTTGTGACCCAGCTCAAGCCTGTTCCCAAGCCAAAGCGGATGTACTCGGCAGCCTGCATCTCGATACCGATGCGCAGCCCATACTTGAGCCGCGCCTGGATGTCGGTCAGGCCGTAAAAGGGAACCTTGGCGCCGGTGTAGCAATCGGTGGCATTGCTATCGACGCAACGGGAGATGGGACCGGCGTCTGGATCTACGCTCTGCACTCCCTCGAAATTGGGTCGCGCGAGCTCCGCATGCTTGCTCGTACCCAGCGCGTCGTAGAGGGCGCTGTAATCGCGGCCTTGGGACAGATAGGTGGTGGTCATCCTCAGGTCCAAGGCAAAGCGCTGGTGGGCGCCCCGGTTTTCCCATGGAATGATCGCACTGCCGAGGGTCGCCGTAGCTTGCTGGCTCGGCATGGTGTTGAGGAGGCCTTCGAGCTTGCCCGCCGGATTGAAGTACTTCGACGCGGTGGAAGCCCACTGAATGAGCACACCGATGCCCGCATAGGGCTCCACATAGCGATAGCGACGCGACAAGCGGGTCTCGAAAGCCACGCCGCTCAGTCCCTTGCTGGAGCCTGCAGAGCTGTTGTGAAAGCCCGCGTTGGTTCCGTCGGGTTTTCCGTCGCCGTCGATGTCTTCGCCGCCAGGTGCCTGATTGCCACAGACCGCCTTGCCGCGGACTTGCTGACAGGGCCTGAGCGGTGTTCCAATCGCACGGCGACCTTCAATCATGACGATCCACGTGGGGTGCCAAGACTGTCGTTGCTGATTGAGGATGGCCCAGGCCCCGCCGATGCCGATGTAGTCAAAGCCGGCGCGGGTGGGTGACTTGAAAGGCACCGAGAAGAGCTGGCCCGACCCTCCGCCGTAATCGAAGGGGTCCGTGAGGGGCCCACCCGCGCGGTTGACGTCGGCCTCGCTCTTGCCGCCAGGAAGCGAGAGGGAGCGCGCGTCGCTCAAGATGAGCGGCATACGCACGAAGGCCATCAGGTCTTTGTACAAGCCTACATCCAGCCCAAACATGAGCTGGCTCGTAACCTGCTCGCTGTCGGCGATGCTGGTCCGTTTGCGCGCGTACGAATCGGGATCCGTGTATTCACGTTGAAGCGTGCCGCGATCGAGCGTGCGCGAGTACCCTATATGGGCGTTGAGGTCGAACGGGTCGCCGTCGTCGAAGGCGTCGATCACATCCGTGTAGGATGTAGGATCTCGCATAAGACGAAGCTGAGAGTCGTCTGCCCGGGCCTGTGTCGCGCCTGCCCCGACCAGCGCACCTACCGCGAGCAAGACTGAATTTACGCGCATCGCGGTCGCGAGCATAGGCAGCGGCCGGCAAAACCGTCAAGCACGGAGCTACCTCAAAAGTGTGCGTGCTCGGGCAATTAGCTCGCGCTGGGTCCCTTCGAGAGGAGCGTGCAGGGTTTCAGCCTCGAAGAAGGACAGCGACAGTACAAGCGCCTGACGATCTCGGAATGCGCGGGCGCCTTGTTGGGCGAGGCGCTCCTGCACTGCCATCGCAGCAGGGTCGTCGCGTTTGCGCAGCGCCTGATGCTCGCTCAACAGCGCCTGATTCTGGGCGCGAATCGTCTCTACGCGCTCACAAGCCACGGACAGAGCCAACTGCTGGGCTGCGATGCGAGGCGCCAGGGCGCGCTCAGTCGCCGGCTCAGGCAAAGCGATCAGGCTCGCTTGCACTGCCTCCAGATGAGGGCGTGCGATGCGCTCTCCGTCCGACACTCGCCCCTCCGCATCTACGTGCAGTGTTTCCCCCGATTGCAGGACGCGAGGCGCGTCGGGCCCGGCCACACTCCACACCGCAGCCCGGCCCGAGACAACTACCAAGCGAGACGCTCCATCGCCCAAGCTGCGCAGCGCAACCCGGGCGCCCTGAACGAGCTCGATGCGCAGAGCCCGTGTCGCAACCCAGAAGCCCGACTCCGGGTGCAGCGCCGCGCGTTCCAGGTCGACCACCAGTGTGCCCTGGTGCACCAAAAGCCCTGATTCACGGCCCTCAGCAACGGCCACAAGGGCCGGACCTGTGACTCGAACACTCGCACCTACATCGTAGTGGAGAGACGCCGATGCGTCGCTGCCGAGCGAAAGGGGGCGGTCGACCACGAGCCGCTGCTCGGCGTCCGATACCGCTGCAAGGTTCGCCCCAGGAGCTTGAGCCGCCCGCCCCTGTAGCTTGGGCCCGCGCTTCGCTGCCGCTGGCGGTTTCGCTGCCACGGAGGGCTTAGCCTGTGCCTCATCCAGGTCTTGGGAAGCCTGCGCTTGCAATGGGGCCTTCAGGCTCTCCGCCTCTCGCCCCTCACAGCCCAAAGCACATGCAGCAAGGCCAAGGATCCGCACGTAATGCAGTAAGCTCGCGCTACGATCTGGCGTACGCCGACGTGGGCCGGCGCCTATTTTCACGGGAGGTCCTCTTCGAGGTCTTCATCGCCGAGGCGCAATAGCTCCTCTTCCCCGCCTGCCGCGAGCTGGCCGCGCGCCTCGCCGAGTTCTTGCGACGTCTGCCGCAAACGCGTGCTGAGCACACCCAGAAACTGCCACAGCATCTTCACGGCCATGTCGCGCTCGTGCTTGATGAGATACAGGAAGTCCGGGCGCCTCATGACAAGGACCCGCGTGTCTTCCACGGCCATCACACTTGCACTGCGCGGCCCGCGATCGATGAGCGCCATCTCTCCGAAATGTTCGCCAGGCCCAAGGAAGAGAATCGTGCTTTCGCCCTTGTGCACACGCACCTGGCCAGAGAGCACAACAAACAGCTCTTCTCCAACCTCACCCTCGCGAAACACCGGCTCGTCTGCGACGAAGTGACGAACCTCAGTGAGATTCGATACCCGCACCAGCTCCTGATAGTTGAGGAACCGGAACAGATGCACGTTCTCTAGGGTCTCGAACTTAAGCTTGGTGAGCGTCTCGTGTTCGCCGTCTGCGACTCCACTCACTGCGACTACAACCGCGGTGATGTTGTCGTCCCCGCCACGCTGATTGGCTAGTGTGATGAGACGTTGTGCGGCCTGGTCGGGCGTGCCCTCGAAAATCGAATTGAGCTCGCCCTTACGCAGATAACTGTAGAGACCATCCGAGCACAAAAGCAGCCTATCGCCAGGCACTACGTCGAAATCGAGCGTGTCGACTTCCACGCTCGCGTACACGCCGATGGCGCGCGTGAGCGCATTCTTCTGCTTTACCTTGGCAATTTGCTCAGGCGTAAGCTTGCCGCGCTTGAGCAGCTCGTTTTGGAGATTGTGGTCTTGCGTGAGCTGATGGGTTTTATCGCTGCGCACGAGGTAGATGCGTGAATCGCCCACGTGCGCGATGAAACCGTGTCCACCCGCGAGGACGAGCACGCACAGCGTCGTGCCCATGCCTCGCTTGCGCTCGTCGCGTCGGCCGGCGTCGTGCACCGCCGCGCATGCGGAATGTGCTGCCTCTTCGAGCAACGCGAGCACGGCGCGCTTGGCCTCGCGTGAGAGCTCGTCTTGCTTGAATGCCTCGATCTTCGCTTGCCCTTGGCTCACGACGCGACGCACCGTTTCGAGCGCGAGTTGGCTTGCGACCTCGCCTGCAGCGTGGCCCCCCATGCCGTCCGCTACGGCAAAGAGACCGAGTGATTCCTCAACGAGAAACGAATCCTCGTTGTGATCACGGACGCGGCCGACGTTGGTTTGAGCCCAGGAGGCGAAACGTGCGAGTTCAGGCACCGGGCCAGTCTAACACGAAGCGCGCAAAAGCCGGTTCGACTCGAATCACACCTATCTGCATCGGCCCACAGATGGCCGTGACGGCCGCCTCAGCGCGCCTCGGGTGCACGCAGCGCGGCGAGGGCAGTCAGGTGAACGATGTCCTCGACGGCTGCCTCCGGGACCACGCAGGCCACCGGCTTATCGGTTCCCAGCACCCAAGGCCCCAGGATATGGGTGCCAGTGCTGCTCGAGAGCGCCTGAAGCAGCTTGCAGCCGATGTTGCCGGCGTCCAGGTTCGGAAACACGAGCACGTTGGCAGGACCGTTCAGCACGCTCTTGGGGAAAGCGCTCTGTCGGGTAGCCAGCAAGGCAACGTCTGCCTGTACTTCCCCCTCGACGAGTAGATCAGGACGACGGGCTCGAACCAGGCGCGTCGCCTCCGAAACTTTACGGAAAGCCGCAACATCGCTGTCGAACAGTGTCGAAAAGCCGAGCATCGCCACCTGCGGCACAAGGCCGAGCTTGAGCGCTGCGTCTGCGGCCTGAATCGCAATATTTGCCAGGGTTTCCGCGTCTGGATCACGGTGGATAGCCGTGTCCGCCAAGAGTCGAATTTCCTGGGAACCGATGGCCAGGTGCACGGCCATCGCGCTGCGCTCGCCCGCCTGGCCGCCGACCACTTCCAAAACCGGACGCAGCGTATCGACGAAGCTGCGTGTAAGACCGGTGACTGCGAGATCCGCCTGGCCTAGCTTGAGCGCCATGAGGCCGGCATAGGGCGCCGAGCTCGCAAGCCGGGTCTCGGCGTCTTCACGCGAGATACCCTTTTCCGCGCGCAGCTGATGAAGCTGCTCGGCGTAGCCCGAGACTCTCGCGTCGGCTGGATCCAGGATTTCGATGTTTGCCAGGCTGACGCGCAACTCGGCCGCCAGAGCTTCGATGCGCTCCTTGGCACCGACCAGCAGAGGCAAGCCGAGCCCTTCGTCCGCTACTACGCGTGCGGCGCGCAGCATCCGCGGCTCCTGCCCTTCGCAGAACACGATACGTCGCTTGGCCGACTTCGTCTGCGCTATGACGCGAAACATGAGCTCCGTCGTGGGCGACTGGCTGCGCAACAAACGCTCGCGATAGGCGGCGATGTCGAGCGTCTCCCGGGCCACGCCCGAATCCATGGCGGCCTGCGCCACGGCGGGGGATACCCAATAAAGCACGCGCGGATCGAACGGCTTGGGGATGATGTAGTCAGGTCCGAACGAGAGCCCGGTCACACCGTAGGCCTCCCGCACGCGATCGGGAACATCTTCGCGGGTGAGGGCCGCCAGGGCCAGCGCCGCAGCAAGCTTCATCTCTTCGCTTATCGACCGAGCGCCTACGTCGAGGGCTCCGCGAAAGATGTAAGGGAAGCCGAGGACGTTGTTGACCTGGTTCGGATAGTCGCTGCGCCCCGTGGCCACAATGGCATCGGGACGTGCCGCGCGCGCCTCTTCGTACGGAATCTCAGGATCCGGATTGGCCAGCGCCATGATGATAGGCCGCGGCGCCATCTTCTTGACCATGGAGCCTGTGACGAGGTTACCCGTTGCCAGGCCCAAAAACACGTCCGCCCCGGTCAGGGCTTCCTCGAGCGTGAGTTGGCTCTCGTGGGCAGGACGCGCGAAACGCTCCTTGAACTCGTTGAGCTTGCCTCGCCCTTCCACAACGATTCCCTTGGAATCCGCCATGAAGATGTTCTCGCGACGCACCCCGAGGCGTATCCAGAGCTCCATGCAGGCCACGGCCGCGGCACCCGCGCCGAGACACACGACTTTGAGTTCCTCCATCTTTTTCTGCTGCAGTTCCACGGCGTTCTTGAGGGCCGCAGCGCAGATGATGGCGGTGCCGTGCTGGTCGTCATGGAAGACGGGAATGGAGAGACGCTCGCGGAGCTTGCGCTCAATGATGAAACACTCAGGCGCCTTGATGTCTTCGAGGTTGATGCCGCCGAAGGTCGGCTCGAGGGCGCAGATGATCTCGACCAGCTTGTCGGGATCCGTTTCTGCGAGCTCGATATCAAAAACATCGACGTCTGCGAATTTCTTGAACAGAACGCCCTTGCCCTCCATCACGGGCTTGGCTGCGTAAGGGCCGATATCGCCGAGACCGAGCACGGCGGTTCCGTCCGAGATCACGGCCACGAGATTCCGACGAGCCGTGTAAAGATCCACCGCCGCTTGATTTTCCGCGATGATGCGGCAGGGCTCAGCTACGCCAGGCGTGTAGGCCAGTGACAAATCTCGCTGTGAAACCAAGGGCTTCGTCGGTGTCACGCTGATTTTGCCGGGCCTGCCTTGCGCGTGATAGGCGAGCGCATCTTCTCGGGTACTCATGACTCTCCAG
>CAZEWA010000202.1:0-6192 GCA_964515685.1 uncultured Polyangiales bacterium
ACGATGGGACCAGATCCTACGAGCAGAATCTTCTTCAGATCGGTGCGGCGGGGCATCGAGCGCGCGGATTATCACCCCCGAAGCCGCGCGGCAACCGCTCAGACGCCCTAGCTAACGGACAGCACTGCAAATCTCGGTAAGCAAAGCCGTTGCGCGGGGCCCGCGAGCCTGAAACTGAGCCGTTCTGCCGCTCGCACCCAGGGCCAGATGCACCCAGAGCCCCTCTCCCCCCAGCGCTTCGGAAAAACGATCACCCCATTCCACGATGACGATCGCATCCGCCCCGATACGCTCGACCAGGCCGAGTTCCACCAACTCGTCGGCATCGCCGAGGCGGTAGAGATCCGCGTGTACGAGCGGTGGCGCCGTCGCGTGCTCGTTGACAAGGGTAAATGTCGGACTCGTCACCGGGAGCGCTGCAGGGATGCCCAGCGTCCGTGCGATGGCACGCACCAAGAAGGTCTTCCCGGCCCCCAGGTCGCCCTCGAGCACCATGAGGTCACCGGCGCGCAGCGAGCGCCCTAGCAGCTCGCCTAGCCGACGCGTGGCACGCCGTGTGGGCAAGGAAATCGTGAGTTGAAAGGTCACTGAAGGTTACCGAGAGCGTGATGGAACCGGGCACCGCGCGCCAGGTCAGCGCCATCAATGTAAACGTGGGGTGCCCCACGAACCAGCTCGGCATTAGACTGCGCCCCAGTGAGCCGTCGAAGCATGCAACGCTACGTGTTCTTGGGGATCGTGGGCCTGTGGCTCGCGGCCGTGCAAGGAACCTGGGGGGGCCGAACTGTAAGAGCCGACACTGCAGCGGAAACGTCCACCGCAACGGTCGCGCATTCCCCTCAGCGCTACGACCTAAAGGCGGTCCTCGACCCCATCCGGCATCAAGTGCGCGGTCAGGTGCGCATCGAATTTACGAACACCAGCACGCAAGCTTTGAAGGCACTTGTCTTCCACCAATATCTCAACGCATTTCGCGACCAAAACAGCGTCTTCATGCGCGAATCGAACGGCAGTTCGCGAGGCCAGCGCTTGCGAGGCAAAGGCGAGCTGGTCTTGGAACGCCTGGAGGTCGACGGCAAAGATGGTCTTACCCACGCCAACGCCGAGCTGGTAAAGGGCGACTTCACCCAGCTCGAAGTACCGCTTTCCGAGCCCCTTGAGCCCGGAAAAACTGCACATATCGAGGCGGACTTTGTCGCCAAGTTACCGCCTGTGTTTGCGCGCAGCGGTTATGCTGCGGACTTTCACTGCGTGGCGCAGTGGTTTCCCAAGCTCGCCAAGCTTGAGCCCACCGGCAAGTTCGAAAGCTTTCCCTATCACGCGCTCGGCGAGTTCTACGCAGACTTTGCGGACTACCAACTCACGGTATCCGCCCCCGCAGACTTCGTGGTCGGCGCAAACGGCAAACTCAAGAGCGAAGCGCGCGACGGGGACTCAGTCGTTCGCACGTACGTCATCAAACAAGCCTTGGATGCGGTTTTCGTAGCGGGAAAGTCGCTTCGCACCGAGCAACGCACACAACAGAACGTCCACGTCGAATACGTGTTCGCGGAGGGATACGACCTCGCGCTGGAAGAACACGCGGCGACGGTCGAAGCCGGTCTCCGGCACTTCGGCCTGCTCTTCGGCCCCTACCCCTACGAAACCCTAACGGTTGTCGTCCCACCACGCAGCGCACGCGGCGCAGCCGGCATGGAGTACCCAGGCCTCTTTCTCACCGATGGCTTCTGGCTCCCGACGCCAGGATCCCCCGGCGTCTCTGGCGCTTTTGTGACAGCGCACGAGCTCGCGCATCAATGGTTCTCGATCCTGCTTGCAAGCAACGAAGTGCGGTTTCCCGTGCTCGACGAGGGCTTTGCGCAATGGGCTGCACTCGACCTTTTACGCACCCAGTTTGGCGAAAAAAACGCGCTCTCAACATTCCTGCCGTTGTCGCGGTTTGAAGCCGAGCGCGTGGCAACATGGTCGTTCGGTCACGCCCGAGCCCCAGGCGAAGCGGCCCCATCTTTCACGCCCGCAGAATACGCAGCAAGCGTCTACAGCCTGGGTGCCGTGGCCCTCGAGACCATCCGCCGCGTGTGGGGCCGCGAACGCTTCGAAGAAATGTTACACGCGTACACAGCAGAGAACCGCTACAAGCATCCAACTCCCGAGGCGCTCACGCTCGCTTTCGACAAAGTCTATGGCGCGGGTTTCTCCGATCGCATCGTGATACCGCTGCTTCTACGCGGAGAATCGGTAGACGTGCGCATCGTAGAAGCCAGAACCCGCCGCAAAGCAGGTGGTGGCTACGCAACAACCGTGCGCGCCAGGCGCACCGGCAGCGTCCCCATTCCCACTTGGCTTGCCGCCCTCGATGCCCAGGGCCGCGAGCTCACGCGCCTCATTTTTCCTGGCGAAAACGAAGCCCTGTTCGTCACGCTCGAGACCGACGAGCCCGTCGCGCAAGTGGTCTTGGATCCGGATCGTGCGATCCTGGTTGACCCCAATGTGCGCAACCAAGTGTTCACCTTCCACACGCAAGACCGGACGACATGGACGGCCCGTCTCATCGCGCTCGGACAAGCTCTCATCGCGTCGTGGGGACCATGAACAATTGGCTCTTTGCGGTGCGGGCCTTGCCTATGACCTTCACCATCTTCGTGTTGCAGGCTTGGGTCTCAAGCATTGCCACGCTGCCTATGATCGGCGAACTCGTCCGCGTCGCTCCCAATGGAAAGACGGCAATAGCCCTCGCTGCAAGCCTCGAGCAAGCCCTGCAAATGGCCCCCGTATTGCGCACGTCGAGCCAGACGTTCCTGCTCCTCAGTCTGAGCTGGATCGTGCTGTCGCCCTGGCTACAGATGGCCTGGTTCAGTGCGATAGCGCAGCGCGAATCTGTCGCCGCATCGCTGGCAACAGGAGGTCAACTCTACTTGCGCGCCTGCCTCGTGAGCCTTTGGGTCGTGCTCGGCTTTGTGTTGATCGCAGCCCCAATTGCGCTCGCTTCCTACGGTATTTTCCGCTTCATGGCAGAGCATCCAAACGACCGCGTACGCGATTTGCTCACCGTGGGCTTGTTGCTTCCGGCTCTTCCAGCGCTCTCTATCGCGCATTTCTGGCACGACCTCGCCCGCGCCCGCGCCTTACACGAGCCTGCGTTCCGCGCGACTGCGCGCAGTCTTCGCGACGCGGTGAGGCCACAGGTGCTGGTGCAAGGGCTGCTGCTTACCGGAGTAGGCTGGGCTGTCGTCCTAGCTAGCCAGCTCGCAGAGGAGCATGTCTCGACGCAATCGAACGTGGTCCTCATCGCCTTACTTCAGAGCGCACTCCTGACTCGACTTGTACTGCGGAGTCGATGGCTCGCCGAAGCGCTAACTTGCGCCGAGGGCTCCCGCGAGTCACGAGCAAGCGAATCGCTGACTTGAGGTATCGTCATGACGACTGGCTTCCGCACAGAACAGGCTGACGGCGTTGCATTGTGGACCTTCGATCGCCCCGAAGCGCGTAACGCCATCGACGAAAAAACTGTAGACGAACTCTCGTCCGCGCTCGACCTCGCCGAGCGCGATGTGTCACTGCGCGCGGTAGTGCTCACAGGCAGCGAGTCCTCTACCTTCGTATCCGGCGCCGACCTGAAATTTCTGCGCGATGCCGCCCCCGAAAGACGCGCCCGCAACGACACGCGCATGCTCGCGCTGATGGACCGCCTAGAAGCGCTTCCGGTGCCTGTAATCGCCGCGCTCAATGGCGCTGTGATTGGAGGAGGCTCCGAGATTGCTCTGGCCTGCGACCTGCGTATCGCTGAGCCCCACAGCACCATCACGATGAAGCACGCCTCCCTGGGCATTGCTCCAGGCTGGGGTGGCCTTGGCCGGCTGGCGGGACTCGTCGGCCGAAGCGCCGCAGCCAAGCTGCTCCTGACCGCGCTTCCCATGCGGCCCGAAGAAGCCCTGCGCATCGGCTTGGTCGACGAGCTTGTCGAGCACGGGGGCGCGAAGCCGCGCGCACTGGAGCTCGCCCAAGCCATCACTCGTCTTGCACCGGTAGCCGTTGCGGAGACCAAGCGACTTTTGTGGCGAACCTATCGCGAGGGTCCCGAAAACACGCGTGACGCAGAGCGCACCCTCTTCACCACGCTCGCTTCGAGCCAAGACCACCGCGAAGCTCTGCAGGCGTTCTTCGAGAGCCGCGTCCCGGCCTTCAGCCCCTTCACGTCACGCTGAGACGCAAGGCGGCGTCTGCCCAGGCGCGCTCTGGAAGCCGCACACAGCACCTGTCCCACAAACTGCCGCGACTGGCTGCCTTAAAGGCCGAACGCCCCACACGCCGCCTTCAAGGGGCGATACGGGGCGCTCCAGCGCGCTAGGTGGGATGCCCGACCTTGGGTCTTGGGTCGACAGCCTACTGGAGTCGCAACGTGATGCCGATGGCCTCACGCAGGCGGAAGTACTCCTGCGACACGCTGAACAGGATGAGTTCCTTGGTCTTCTCCGACGGCGACAGGTCGTCGGGTCCGGCCGACTCGAGCTGACTCAGCATCGCAATCGAGGATTCGAGGTCGTTCGACACGAGGAAGCCTGCACGGCAAGCCGTGAGCTCCACGGTCTGGATGAAGCGCTTGATGTCCGTACGCATGCCGCGCTTTGCGAAGATCTTGCACGCCTTGGCAATTTCTTCGATCTGCGCGGGCTGCATCTTGGTGCGCAGCAACGCCCACACCTTCTCGGCTTCAGGCGTACCCTCCCCGACCGAGCGCATCGCGACGATGAGAGCTTCGCGAAGCTCCTGTGCACTCGGCAACATCTTGCGGATGTAGTGCTCAGCGCGGTGATACGCGAGATGGTGCGCCGTGATGAACTGCAAGTCCTTCGGCTTGTAGCCTCGCAGCAGCAACATTCCGCACGTCGTAGCAGGCGGCGTCACAAGCTCGCTCTTCAGGCCGTAGGGCATGTCGCTACGCAGGAAGAGACGAGGACGCACATCGGGCGAAAGCACCTGTAGCGACATGGCAAACGCCTGCGCCACCGAGGCTGTCTCCTTCGCGAAGTCCACCGGCTTGAGCTTGGAGAGGCCCGACGTCTTGTCCGTCACGGCTGCATAGCGACTATCAAATAGCGGGCCACACAACGAACGGAAGACCATCGAGACTTCGCGATCCTGATCAGGATGATACAGGTCGGTCAGCCAATGTTGTGCAGTCAAGCGCGCGCTCGGGTTCCCCGAAGCGACCTTGTACTGCTCGTAGAAGTTCGTCTGATCGGTATCTGCGGCGCGCAAGAACGTAAGCGTACGCGCCACGCACCACGCCTTGTCGTACTCCCGATTGTCGAAGTACAGCTTGTACAAGGAATGATAGGAGTCGGGCCGCTGTGGGTCCTGACGCAACAAGAACTCGAACTCGGCTATCGCGTCGCCAACCTTGTTCGGCAGCTTCGCGTAGATCTCCGCCAGGATTTGGTGCTCCTGCGCATCCTCGGGCTTGATGTCGCTCGCCATCTTAAACGCCTGGGCAGATGCCTCCATCTGCTTGAGACGGTCACGATAGATAACGCCCAGGTTGTGCCAAAGGCTGAACTGCAGGTCCTGATCGGGGTTCGTTTGCCCCATCAAACGATGGAGCATCTTGCGGAACGCACGCTCGAGGTTCTTCCAATCCTTCATCTGCGTGAGCAGCTTGTTGATTGCTTCGAACGGCTTGAGTTGCGTTACATCGAGGTCAAGCGCTTCGTTGAATCGCGCGAGTGCGCCATCCACATCCTTGAGTTCGTCGCGCATGATGACGCCGATGGTGTAGGCGTACTTCGCCTTGACCGAAGCGCGCTCATCCAAGTCGGACACTCGCTGAATGATCTCGCTGGCTTCCTTCCACTGCCGCGTCTCGTTGTAGAGCCCGAGCAGCTTGTGCAGAAGCACGTGGTTCTTGGGGTCGAGACTGACAGCTTCCGCCACTGCCTCGATGGCCTTCGAACGGTTATCGAGCTTGTCGCGCCAATGGTCCGCGATTTCCTGCAGCAGAACCAGGCGCTCTGCCCGACTGGCATCTTCGAGCAACTGCTTCTTGTAGTGGATGACCTGGTCCCACGCGTTGTCGGTCGCGTGGATGGCGATGACGCGCGTCAGCGTGTTCCGGTGCCCTGGATCTTGCTCCAAGGCCTTGTCGAACATGTTGAGCGCCTTGCGCTGCTCGCCCTGCTCAAGCTTGACCACGCC
>CAZEWA010000202.1:6292-9706 GCA_964515685.1 uncultured Polyangiales bacterium
TGTCGAACATGTTGAGCGCCTTGCGCTGCTCGCCCTGCTCAAGCTTGACCACGCCAAGCTGATGGAACGCCTGCACGATTTCATCGGGCGCCAAGTCGTCCCGGTGCTGCATCAACAGCACCTGGTAGAACTTGCTCGCCTTGTCCCAGTCCTTGAGCGCAAAATGCGCCTCGGCAAGACCTTGGATGGTCGGCAAGTGCGCTTGGTCCAGCGTGTACGCCTGACCGAACGCCTTCACGGAAAGCGCGTGGTCTTCCAGCTTGAACGCAGCTTGGCCCAACAGGAACGCAAGCCGTTGATTCTCGTCTGGCGAGCGCTTCGACCCCTGCTTCACGAGGAGCTGCAAAAGCGGAAGCGCTTCTTCGAAACGCTCCTCCTTCACGTAGTCATCGACAAGCGGAAGCGCTGCCTCTTCGTTGGTGTCGTCGTGCTGCAACGCAGCCTCGAAGCACACCACCGAGCGCGTGTACTCGTCGAGCCGCTCCCGATAGATTTGCCCGAGTTCGACGTTCAAACGCGTAAGGATTCGAGGCGCTGTATGGTGCTGGATTTCCTGCTCGAGCGCGCGCGCTCCCGCAAGCCAGTCACCGTTGTCGATGTAGACCTTACGCAGCGCTCCCAGCGACGGGAGATGGGTTGGGTCGATATCGATAGCGCGCTCGTAGTGTTCGACCGAGCTGCTGCGATCCCCGAGCTTCTCCTCGAGAATGCGCCCGATGCGATAGTGTAGATCCACCTGCGCCGTAGGCTCACGCTGCAAGCCAGCAAGCCGCTCAAGCGCGTCGATGGACGATGCATGATCGTCGGTCTTCTCGTAGAGGCGAGCCAGCGCATCGAGTGCTTCGACGTCGTTTTCGTCGAGATTCGTCACGTTGAGGTACGTGTCGATGGCGCGCGCAGGATCCTTCAGCTCAGTCGCATATGTGCTGCCCAGAGCCTTGTAGATCGCAATCTTTTCTGCCCGCTCAGGGGTCGCTGCGACGTGACGCTCATAGGTGCTGAGGACGTCGTCCCAGCGCTGCAGCGTCCGGTATATTCGCGACAATCCAGACAAAGCCTCCAGATGGTTGGAGTCGATCTCGAGAATCTGCTCAAGCCGCTCGGCGGCCTTCTCCGGCTTGACGAACTCTTCCTCGAAGAGACGCGCAAGCTTTCCAAGGATAGCAATCTGCTCCTTCTCGGTGCGGACTGCCTCGAGCTGTGCCTCAAGGATCTTGGGAAGCTCAGGCCAGCGCTCACGTTGCTGATAGAGAGGCTCGATTCCGCGCAACGCAGCCAGGTTTTGCCCTTCCACGACGAGGACTTCCTCGTACTGCTGGATGGCCTTGTCGATGTCGTTGAAGTGATCGCGATAGGCGCCTGCCATCTCAAGCTTGGCAGCAAGCACGATATCGAGGTCTTCCTGAGACAGCGTATTGAGTTCCCCGCCTCGGAAGCTCGCCTTCCGCTTGAGAACCTCAACCAACTCGTCCCACTCGCCCCGCTCGCGATAGATACGCTCGAGCGCGACCAGCGAAGGCAGGTGCGCCCCGTCGAACTCCAGCGCCTGGCTGTAGTACGACGTTGCCTGCTCCGGACGCCCCAACTGCTTCTCGCACAGCTCGCCGAGCTGCACGTACACGTCCATCTTGTCTTCGTCGCGCGATGCCACATCGAGCATGCGAGCGAGGACTTGGTAGACCGTGTTCCAATCCCCAAGCTGGCGGTACAGGTCCGCCATCTGGCTCATGGCCGCGTGGTGCACGGGGTCGAGCTGCAGGATCTGCTGGTAGTACGGGATCGCGTAATCCGGACGCTCCAGATAGCGGCCGTACCACTTGGCGCAGCGCATGCAGATGGCGATGCGCGTCTCCTGCGGCAGCTCCGTACCGAGCGCTTCGTTCGCGGTGGTGAGGACCTGACTCCAGCCCTGAACCAGCTGCGACACGCGCTCAAGTTGGTCGGCCGAGGGACCGTATTCGTAGTCCTCGGTCCATGCCACGAGCAAAGCGTCGAAAGCCTGTTGCGGCTCGTCGAGCTTGGTCTCGTAGACCTTCGCCACCTTCATCAGAAGCTGGATGCGGGAAGCACCGTCTTCCACCGCCTCGACGCGTGCCAGGTAGAGCTCAACCAGAGCCTCCCAGCGCTCGCCGTCGGTGTAGATCTCCTCGAGCTGCTTGAACGCCGAGTCGTGCAGCGGGTCGAGTTCGAGCACGCGCGTGAGTGCGCTGACGCCTTGGTCTCGCTGCTCGCCGTCGTCCTTCCAGCTCTGAGCGATGCTCAACAAGACGTCGATCTTGTCGCTGGCCTCGGACAAGCCGAGGACGCGGCGCTCCTTGACGCCGATGCGAGCCTCCCAGTCGCCCTCCTCCGTATGGATGCGCTCGAGCGCGTCCATCGCGACGAAGTTGCGCGGGTTGACGTCGATGGCGCGCGTGTACGCCTCGACCGCGTCCGGCGTGCTCTTGAGCGTCTCCGCGTAGAGCGTGCCGAGCTCCATGTAGACCGCTTCGTGCTCTTCAGCACTCAGCGAGGTCGCGCCCACATCGTTGATGCGGTGCAACGTGTCTACGAGGTCCTGCGTGGCCCCTGCAGCACGATGGATCTTGGCAATCTCGAACAAGGCAGCGGTGCGGCCCGGATCGAGATCGAGCACGCGCTCGTAGCTCTCGAGTGCGCTGCGTGCGCGATCGAGTCGCTCGTACCAAACGCTGCCCAAGTCCATGAAGATGCCGATGCGATCCTCATCCGACTCGGCCACCGCAGCGGCACGCTCGAGGATATCGACGAGGTCGCGCCAGTTGGCCTGCTCCGTGTAGAGGTGACCAAGCGCGCGCAGCGCTTCGGGGTCCTCACCACGAAGGTCGAGCACCTGCTTCCACAGCTCGATGGCCTTCTCGGAGTTACCGAGATGCTCCGAGGAAAGCCGCGCCATCTTCGCGTAGATGTCGGCCTGGTTCGAGTCACCTACGATGATGCGCAGCGCGCGCTCGTACGTGCTGAACAGGCTGACCCAGTCGCCCTTGGCCGTGAACGCACTCTCCAGCGCGTGAACGCTGTCGACGTGCTCGGGATCCAGGTCGTCGAGAATCGTGCGGTAGGTCGCGATGGCCTCGTCGAGCTTGCCGAGTTCCACCTCGAGTACCTGGCCCAAGCGGAAGCTGAGCTCCGTCTTGTCGTATGCCGACTCCACGGCTGCCACGCGCAGACGCAACACCTCAGCCAAGGACTCGTACGCACCGTGGGTCTGGTAGATGCGGTCCAACGACTCCAGCGTGTCGTTGTCCGCGCGGTTGACCCCGAGCACGAAGCGGTAGCTCTCTTCGGCGCGCCGCACGTCGCTCAGCTCATCTTCGTAGATGCGCGCGAGCTTGCGACCCAGCGTGACCTTGACGTCCGGCGAAACGCCGTTCGACACGTACGCGGACGTCGTGT
>CAZEWA010000203.1:0-9665 GCA_964515685.1 uncultured Polyangiales bacterium
TCTGCCACCTTGGCGCTCTCGGTCGCCTTGGCCCTGCCGCTCTTGCTTTCTACCTGGCTTTTGGAAGTGGTTTTTAGCGTGTTTTTGCGGGTCACGGGGCAGACGTGGGTGGGCGCTGGGGCTGCGCTCAAAGGCCCGCTGTTCGTGTTGCTCGCGCTCGGGTTGCTCGGGCCTGCCGTGGCCGAGGTTCCGGGGGCCCTGCGCGTTTTCCACCGACTGATGCGAGAGCTCACCCAGAGCGCCGTCCGTTGAGCTACCTTTTGGGGATGGCGTTTGCACCCGAAGTAGACGTGTTGATCAGTGCGGAGACCATCGCTCTGCGTATTCGTGAGCTTGGCCAGCGCATTACCGAGGACCACGCGGGGCGAGAGCTCGTGCTGGTGTCGGTGCTCAAGGGCAGCTTCATTTTCTGCGCGGACCTGGCACGCGCCATCGAGCTGCCACTCTCGGTCGAGTTTCTGGGGCTCAAGAGCTACGGCGATGCGCAGATAACGAGCGGTGTCGTGCAGATCACGAGTGACCTCACGCGACCCATTGCGGGCAAAGACGTGATCATCGTGGAAGACATCGTGGATACAGGCCTTACGCTCGACTACCTGCAAAAAAACCTACAAACGCGCGGGCCACGCTCGGTCAAGGTATGCGCACTTCTGCACAAGCCGGTGCGAGCGCGCGTACCCACGCACATCGAGTATCTCGGCTTTAGCGTCGAAGACGTGTTCGTGGTCGGCTACGGTCTCGACTGGGCCGAGCGCTATCGCAACTTGCCGTTCGTGGGGGCTGTGCGACAGACCTCTCCTGGCTCGAAGGTGGGATCATGAGTAAGCGCCTAGCACTGTTCGACAAGCTGCTCGCAGAGGGCTCAAAAGACCCATTTCATCACTATGCGCGCGCATTGGAGCTGAGATCGCTCGGGCGAGACGCAGACGCGTTCGCGGCGCTCGTGGGCGTCACCGACATCTTTCCTGACTACGTGCCGAGCTACTTGATGGCGGCTCAGCTCGCCCAGCAAGCCGGGGATCTCGCGGCGGCCAAGGGCCTTGTGACGCGCGGCATCGAGGCGGCGCGCGCGGCGGGAAATGATCACGCGCTCAGCGAGCTCACGTCCCTCTCGGATACGCTCGGCTAACACGGGCGCCGTCGAGCGAAGTCGGCGGCTGCTTTCTTGCGGCGCTTTTCGCCGGTAAGGGTACGCTCGAGGGCGCATGCGTGGGCTTCATCGAGCGTACTTTCTTTTCGTCGCGTTCCTTACCGTTCAGGTGTCCTGCGCCAATTGTTCGGGCGATACGCCTTCCGACTTGGTGCGGCGTGTGCGCTGGCCGGTCAGCCTCGACGAAACCAAGACGCCTGCCACAGTGAGCTTGTCTCGCCTACCGAGCACGGTTACCGAGCGCCCGCCGCTGCCGGTCAAAACTGGGCGCGCACTGCTGCTCGACGAGCCAGGTCCCGGCGTTCGGGTGCGCGAAGGCATGGCCAACGACATCCGCTTTCTCGAAGTGGTGTTCGGCGATGCCGACTTCGACGATGCGCTGCCGCTCGTGATGTTGTTGCACGGTCGTGGCGATAGACCGCGTCTGCCGGGTGGTCCGTTCGGCGGCATCCCTATTTCCATGCGTCTCATCATTCCCCAGGGCCCGATTCCACTCGGCGAGGGCTTCACGTGGATTACGGTGAGCATCACGCACAATCGGCATGAGCTGTTGGCGAGTCAGCTCCGGAGGCGCGCCGATCACCTTGCTGCGCTCCTCAATACGCTCAAGGAGACGCGGTCGACGCTTGGGCGCCCCATCGTGGCGGGCTTCTCACAGGGGGGAATGCTTTCGTTCGCACTGGCGCTGTTTCGGCCCGACGCCGTGGGCTTTGCGTTGCCGCTCGCGGGCTGGGTGCCGCCGAATCTGATGCCCACCGGGCCCGTCGAACCCGAGCTGCGAGTGCCTATCCGAGCGGTGCATGGCAGCGACGATCCCATCGTTCCGGTAAAGCCTACGGAAGCTGTGATGGAGCGCCTTGGCGCGCTGGGTTGGGACGTGGAGTTCGTGTCCTACGCAGGCGTCGCGCACGTGATGAGTTCCGCGATGAACGAGCAGTTCGAATCGTGGCTCGAAGATGCGCTCGAGCAGCAGGCGCCAAGTCTTGCGGGCAAGGGTCTCGGAGTACCTGGGCCTGAAACGGCGCCTTACGAGCCCTACGAACCCCTCGACGACGCGACGCAAGCGGCCATTCACGAGTTCGATCGCCAAGCACCGACGGAAGAGTCTGACGCCGCTGTGCCAAATGGGTCCGATGTACCCGCGGCGCCTGCGAAAAGCCCGACCACGGATGCAGGTCTCCCGGTGCCGGTGCTGCGCGATGCGGCGGTGCGCTGACGGCCCTAAAAACAGGCTAGTGCACGTATCCTTCGGAAAAAGCTCGCGATTCACTTGTGTCCCCGCGACTGTGCTACGCCTCGGCCGCTGTGCCCCACGCCCTCCAAGGTCTCACTCCCGAGCGACTCGCAGAAACCCTCACCATCACGCTGACCGAAGCGCGCAAGGTGCATGCCTCCGTGCAACGCGAAGATCCACCCGGGACGGTGCTTCAGGGTGTAAGGCGCGAGAGCACGCAGAAGGTGCGCAGCGAAGGCCATGTGCCGACGCTCGAGCTCGTGGCGGAGAAGAAGAGTCAGGTCGACCCGTTTGTAAAGTACGCGCTCAAGACGCATGACGACCACGTCCTCGAGACTGTGCGCATTCCGCTCGAGAATCCGGCGCGTTTCTCGGTGTGCGTGAGCTCGCAGGTGGGCTGCGCGCTCGGCTGTAAGTTCTGCGCGACAGGCCGCATGGGCCTCAAGCGGAATTTGGAGACGTGGGAAATCGTGGAGCAAGTGCGCACGGTGCGGCGTCATTTGACCTCGGGGCGCGTCCACGGTGTGGTGTTCCAGGGCATGGGCGAGCCGATGGCCAACTTGGATCGCGTGCTCGAAGTCATCGATGTATTGCGCGAACCCTGTGGCCTTGCGATCGATGCGCGCAACATCACGGTGTGCACTTCGGGCCTGCCCCACGGCATTCGGCGCCTCGCCAAGGATGCTCCGAAAGTGCGGCTCGGCCTGTCCATCGGCAGTGTGCGTCAGGAAAAACGCAAGCTCCTGATGCCCATCGCCCAGGCGCATCCGTTCGATGACGTTTTGGCTGCGGTCGCGGAGCACGCCATGACCACGGGCCTTGCGCCACTGTGGGCTGTGACGCCGCTCGAGGGTGTGAATGACAGCTTCGAAGATGGCGAAGCGCTCGGTGCGACTGCCCGCGCGTTCTGGGAAAAAACAGGCGTAAGGCCGCGTCTTAGCGTCATCCCCTACAACAGCATCGACGCCGACGATGACCCCTTTAGTCGAGCAAGTGATGCGCGTATGGCCGAGTTTGTGCGCGGCGTGCAGAGTACGGGATATCGCACCCACCAGCGCTACAGCGGCGGCGGCGATGTAAATGCCGCCTGTGGTCAGCTCGCCGCCAAGTGCTGAGGGCGTAAGGCCCGTATTTCGCGTGGCCTAGCTCACCTGCGGGAGCTGCATGAGTTGCGGTTTTGGGTGAAGCCCCATAGGCTGAAGTAGAGGCGTTCATTTCATCGCGCCGCGTTTCGTTGCGCGTGGGTAGTAGTGCCCACATTAGGTGTCCATGCGCAATGGTCTGTCGCGATAGATGCGCGTCCAAGTGCGTCTCGGTGGCGACTTCCGGCGGAGGCGTTGGATGGCACAGGTGGTGTTCGACTCGAACCTCGTTGTGCGATGTCGGCGGCTCTCAGCAGAGATTGCGTCCGAGGTGCAGAGCTTTATCGATCGGCACACGACGGCAGGCGTGGAGCGCACGGTGGCGCGAGCGCTGGGCGTGGAAGGCGTCGACGAGAATGGGACGCCGCTGGTCAACACGCTGGTCGACCGCTTGTTGGAGCAGGGAGTCCTGGGGCTTGGCGTGTCTCACGCTTTGGGCTGTGAGATGCTGGCGCGCCATTGTTCCATCCAGGAGGCGGCAGAGCGTCTCGCTTATGTGCCCCAGGACGACGGCCGGGCTGCGCCACAGGTTAGTCCCGGGGTGCTGCAGCAGGCGCTCGAAGCGGCGGTAGACGCGGGCTTGCGCAGGCTCGACGCCGCGCGTGCTGAACGCGAGCGCAACAAAGCCCGCCACGGCATGGCAGAGGCGCCGTGGAAGTATGTGATTGTTGCGACGGGAAACATTCACGATGACGCGGTGCAGGCAAAAGCGGCTGCGTATTCAGGCGCGGATGTGGTGGCCGTGATTCGCGCCACCGCGCAGAGCCTGCTCGACTACGTCCCAGAAGGCGCCACGCTGGAAGGTTACGGCGGCACCTTTGCGACGCAGGAGAATTTTCGGTTGATCCGAGAGGCTCTGGACGAGGCAGGAGAGAGGCTCGGCCGTTACGTGATGGCCACCAACTACAGCTCCGGGCTGTGCATGAGCGAAATCGCCTGGATGGCCTCGGTGGAGCGGCTCGACATGCTGCTCAACGATTCGATGTACGGAATTCTGTTTCGCGACATCAACATGCGCCGCACCTTGGTCGATCAGTACTTTTCGCGCCGCATCATCGGTCGCGCCGGGATTGTCATCAACACGGGAGAGGACAATTACCTTACGACTGCAGATGCGATAGATGCCGCCCACACCGTGCTGGCGAGCCAGTTCATCAACGAGGCCTTTGCGCATCGTGCGGGCTTGCCAGATGAACTGATAGGGCTCGGACACGCGTTCGAGATAGACCCTTCTGTAGAAGACAGCTTTGTGTTGGAGCTCGCGCAAGCGCAACTTGTGCGCCAGGTGTTTCCTGCGCATCCCATCAAGTGGATGCCGCCTACCAAGCACAAAACGGGCGATATTTTTCAGAGTCACGTCCAAGATGCGCTGTTTAGCTTGGTGGGCGTGACCACGGGCCAGAGCATTCAGCTGCTCGGGATGTTTAGCGAGGCCATCCACAACCCTTTGATGATGGACCGCCACTTGGCACTGAAGGCCACGCGCTACGTGTTTCACGCGGCTCGGCATCTCGGTGAGGAGTTCGCGTTCGTTCCGAACGGTAAGGTCGCGCAGCGCGTCCGACAGGTGTTGTCTGAAGCGGTCGAGTTGCTCGAGAGCGTGAACCGCGAAACCCTGTGGAGTGCGATTGCGCGCGGCGCGTTCGCAGACGTAAAGCGCACACCCACCGGAGGCAAGGGCCTTTCAGGCGTGGTCGAGCGCGCTCCAGACTATCTCAATCCCTTGCTGCAGCGATTGGAGGAGAAATCATGACGACCTCGCGTCCAAAGATCCTGCGCGCCTATGGGGATCGTGCTGGGGACGGCATGGTGCAGCTCAGCTTTACGCTAGAGGTCTCTCCTTCATCGAGCGCGAAGGAAGCGGCGCGGCGCTTTGCGCAGGCCCACGGTCTCGAGGATATCCTGGTCTCGAGCATGGAGCAGTGCGGGCCTGCGCACAGCTACTTTGTGGTGTACGGGCGCTCGAAGCACAGCGTCGATGCGTCGCGTATTGTCTCGACCGATCTCGAAATTCCTCAGCTCGGGCGGCACGAAATCGATGCGCTTATTTTGTCGCGCTTGGGTCGAAAAATCGTGCTCGTCGGCGCGTGCACGGGAGCGGATGCGCATACGGTGGGCATCGATGCCATCTTGAACTTGAAGGGTTACGCTGGAGAAAAGGGGCTCGAAGCCTACAAGGGATTCGAAGCGCACAACCTGGGTGCGCAAGTCGAGAACGAAGCCTTACTCGCTCGAGCGCGCGCAGTTTCCGCCGAGGCTATCTTGGTGAGTCAGGTCATCACGCAGCGCGGATGTCACAAGGAAAACGCGCGGGCGCTCATCACGTTGCTCAAGGAGCGCGGAGAGCGCGAACGCTTTGTGATGCTGCTGGGCGGACCGCGTATCGATGCAAGCCTAGGCTTGGAACTAGGCTTCGACGCTGGCTTTGGCCCCGGGACCTTACCCAAGCATGTGGCGGCGTTCGTCGCGACGCGCGTGCTCGAAAAGCGAGGCATCCAGTGCTCCGCGTGATGCACAGGCTGCGCATGTCGAGCCACGATTCGCACTACGCAGGTGAGCTTGTCGATGGCGCACGATGTCTCGGCTTGTTCGGCGATGTGGCGACCGAGCTTCTGATACGCCTCGACGGCGATGAGGGGTTGTTTCGAGCCTACGAGAGCGTGGAATTTCTGGCTCCGGTGCGCGCAGGTGATGTGCTCGAAGTCGAAGCCGAGCTGATCGAGGTGGGCACCACCCGTCGCAAGCTACGCTTTACCGCCAGGAAGGTGATTGAGCTATCACGCGATGCCTCGCTCGCGATCAGTGCTGCCGAGGTGCTCTCCGAGCCTGTCATCGTGTGTCGTGCGGTCGGCACTTGTGTGGTGCCGATCGAATGCCAGCGCAGACGCAGAGAGGGCACAACGTGAATCCGCTGAGCCCCGCGAGCGCATTGTCTGCAGATCGCGTGGTGATCACAGCCGCCATTGTGGGGGCGGAGGTGACGCGCGCGGACACGCCCTACGTGCCCTTTACAGCGCGCGAAATTTCCGAGGAAGCGCGGCGTTGCGCGGATGCGGGCGCTGCGATTGTGCACTTGCACGTGCGCACGGAAGACGGCGCGCCAAGTCAGGATGCGGCTCGCTTTCGCGAAGCCATCGAAGCCATTCGCGCTGCCACAGATCTGGTGGTTCAAGTCTCCACGGGCGGCGCTGTGGGCATGGATCTAGAGACACGTTTAGGCGGCTTAACCGCAAAGCCTGAGATGGCTACGCTCAACTGCGGCTCGATCAACTTTGGCGATGAGGTGTTCGAGAATTCCTTTCCGAGCATGCGCTATATCGCGCGACGCATACGGGATGCGGGATGCGTGCCGGAACTCGAGCTCTACGAGCTTGGGCATTTAGACAACGCGGCCTGGCTCATGCGTGAAGGACTGATAAGCGAGCCCCATTGGGTCCAGCTCGTGCTCGGGGTCAAAGGAGCGCTGGCGGCGCGGGAGAGCGTGTTGCGTTTTTTCGTGAGCGAGCTACCCGCGCATTGTCACTGGGGTGTGGCTGCCGTGGGACGGCATCAGGCCCCGATGCTCGCGCTCGCGCTTGCGCTCGGAGGCCACGTGCGCGTTGGCCTGGAGGACAACATTTATCTCGAGCGCGGCGTACTCGCTGAGGGCAGCGCGCCGTTTGTTGAACGCGCTGTCTCAGATGCACTGGAGCGGGGCAGAACCCCCGCCACGGCTTCTGAGGTTCGGCAGGCGCTCCAACAGATTCAGGCCTGAGGCGGCGGAGGCGGAGGTGCAACCGAAACGCGCGCGTCGGCAGCCACCACCACGCGATTGCGCCCCGAGTTTTTGGCGGCCAACAGCGCCTGTTCGGAGCGCACCAAGATCTGGCGACCGAGGCGGTCGTCTGTGCTGCCCAGCTGCGCAACCCCTAGGCTCACGCCGAGCTGTCCAGAGACAGACACGGGAAACGCCAGGGCGAGCACAGATTTCCTCAGCTTTTCGCAGAGAAATACCGCGTCCTTGGCGTCGGTGCGCGGCAGAAGCAGGACGAGCCGGTCATCTCCGGATCGCGCCACGGTATCGACTTTGCGGACGCTGTTGGCGATGAGCTGTGAGATGGCGTGAAGTGCTTTGTCGCCCTCTTCACGCCCGTGTTCGTTGTTGAATGCGCTCAGGTGATCGACCCCAAGTGACACCACGGAAAACGGCGCATCGAAGCGGCGCGCGCGATCGATTTCACGCTCGAGCTGGGTGCGCAGCAAGACATCGTTGGGAAGGCCTGTGAGCTCGTCTTGCGTGGTCATGGCGCGCATGTGCTCGAAGAGCTGCGCGTTCTGAATCGCCATTGCTGCGGTATCGGCGATGGCGGCAAGCAGGCGCAGATGGGTTTCGGTGATGGGGTCGTTGGGGGGCCGAGTCACAGCGAGCACACCGAGTAGGTGGTCTTGGTATGCGACCGGCACTGCGGCGAGGGCTCCCGTTTTCTCCGCCAAGCCCCAAAAGCCTTGATAGGAGGGCAGGGTGCTCACGTCCGCCACATGCAGTGGCTCACGGTTTTTATCGATGCTGCCCGAGATGCCTTCACCCACGGGCAAGCTGCGGCCCTCGATGCGGGCCTCGACGGGAAAACCATGGGCGGCCTTGACCACGAACTCTTCGGGGCCCTGATGATGGGTCAAGAACACCACTTCGCGCATGCGCAGAAGCTGTCCGACCCGCTCCACCAAGCCCTGCAGCACACCGTCGAGCTCAGGACTCGAAGTGGTCATACGCATGATGTCGAAGAGCATCGAGCGCTCCTCGAAGCGATGCGCAAGCTCCTGGGTTTTCTCCGCCAAATCCGCGCGCAATTCGAGTTCGCGCTGCGCCTTATCGAGCTCGCGCTCTTGGTCGATCATGCTGGCGCGGATACTGGTGAGGCGTGCCAACAACCGATTGACGGCCTGACCGATAGCGCCCACCTCATCGCCGCCCAAGTTGCGAATGCGCGCGAGGTCGTCGTGCGGACCTGTGCCGTCGATCACCCTCACCAGGTGAGACAGACGCGAACCTAGGAGTCGCTGTACGAGCCAAGCGGCGACGAAGCCGGAGGCTGGCACCACCGAGAACGCGACGACCAGGAACTTCCGGGCGGGAAGCTCAGGGATGAGTGCAAGGCGGCCTGACCACCACACAACACCCGTCGCGACTGCGACACTGCCTGCGACGACGACACCGGCTTGGCGAGAAACGCTGCGCTTGATCCAACTAACCACGAATCTCCAGCAGGAGGGCGAACATGAGCGCACGGTCGTGCGTTGCCCTTTGGGGGATTCTAGCAACGTCTCGCGCCCGTTTCACCTGCCCTCTGAGGAAAGAGCATTCGAGGCGAGAGAGAGGTAGCCTTTTGGGGACCGCGGCTTAGTTTGCAAAGGAGGGCGGGGTTCTCGGCGAGGTGAGGGGCCCGAGCTCGAAAGGGGGAAATATGTTCCTTTCACATACGGTCACCGCGTACTTGGACCAGCACGCCATCGACTACGAAACGCTGGGCCATGAACCCACAATCACAACTCGTGCCACCGCGCGCACAGCTCACGTCCCAGGGACGCAGTTGGCCAAGGGGGTGCTGTTTTGCGATGATGAAGACTACGTCTTGGCCCTCGTTCCCGCGACCACGAGGGTCGATCGCATCGCACTCTCGGCACTGCTGGGTCAGCGCGATTTGATGCTCGCGCCGGAGGAGGAAATCTCGGTCGTTTTTCCAGACTGCGCGCTCGGGGCCATTCCGGCTGTGGGGCTCGCTTACGGCATCGACACGGTCGTGGATGAGTCGTTGCTCGAGCAAGCCGAGGTGTATTTCGAAGGCGGAGACCACGAACACGTCGTGCACGTGGACAGCGACGGCTTTCATCGGTTGATGGCCGGGGCGCCTAGAGGCAACATTTCCGAGGACAACTGAGGGCCGGGTGGGTCAACGGCGCTTGACCCGCTCGCGCGCTCGGGCCACTAGCTCAGGGCATGAGCGACGACTCGAATACCATTCCTCCAGAACGAAAGCTGTTCTGCAACCGGACCCTGAACCTTCGCTCGATTCGCGCGGTCGGCTTCGACATGGACTACACGCTGGTCCATTACCACACGCGCGAGTGGGAAGAGCAGGCCTATGAGGATACGCGCTCG
>CAZEWA010000204.1:0-3725 GCA_964515685.1 uncultured Polyangiales bacterium
TCTAAAACCTGCCGGCAAAAGCGCTTAAGGTTCCGATGGCGCGTACACGAGCTTGGCGGTGCCGCCTGCAACCACTTCGATGACTCGCGTCTCTGCTTTGCCGGTGCCAAAGGATTTGATGGAGAGGGTGTGCTTGCCAACGGGCAAGCTGAAGCGGCCGGGGGTGGTGCCGAGCAGCTTCTCTCCCCAAAACACTTCCGCCCAACCGCCATGGAAGGCTACCACCACGGTGCCTGTGGGAGCATCCTCACTCGCCGCCGCGCCGAGCACTTGATCCTGCGTACCTTCGCCGTCTTCCGCTGCGGAACGTTCGCGCTTGCGCCTGCGCGTGGGCTTACCTTCGCTGCTTGAGCCGCCTTCTTCCTTCGGCGCAGCTTGATCGTTTTCAGACGGGTGCAGCGTGGCAGGAACGACTGCCTGAGGCGCGAGGACTGCTCTCGATGCAGGCAGCGCGGTAGCAACGAGCTGCGTTTCGCTTGCGGGTTTGCGGGCGAAGTACACGCCGATGGCTGCTCCAAAGAGAACGACCAAGGCGAAGAGGACCCGCGCGAGGCGCAAGCTTTTCTCGTGCGCGAGCTGCGCCGGAAAGAGGTCTGCGAGTACATCGGGCTCGGGTGCGTACGCGTTGCCGCGGCTGCGAGAGTCCGCTGAAGGGGTCAAGCTGTTGCTCGACAACGCAGCGGTCCACGGCGCCCAGGGCGTGTGGGGTGCAGTCGCCGCACCGCCTGCGGGTTCGGGTGCGGCCTCCTGCAGCATGCGCCGCTTCTCTTCGAGAGCCTGCGGAAAAAGTCGATGCATCCAGGCGGAGAGCTCCGGCATGGCCATGGGAATGGCCTGTCCGCGAGAGAAGCGCGCAAGGTCTGCGCTGAGTAGATGGGCGCGCCGATAACGCACGGATAGATCGCGCTCGAGGCAGCGTTCGACGATTTCCTTGAGCTTCGGTGCCACGTTGCCCTGCCAATCCGGCAGCGCTTCCGTGGTCACAGCGAGCATGGTCTCGGCGTCGCTAGGGCGGCGAAACAGGCGCCGGCCTTCCAGGGCTTCGCGCAACACCACGCCGAGCGACCAGATATCAGCGCGCGGGTCGAGAGGTTTGCCCTCCATTTGCTCTGGCGCCATGTACGCAAGTCGGCCCTTTACCGTGCCGGCCTGGGTGGTCGTGATGCGATCGGCGGCGCGTGCGATGCCAAAGTCGAGAACGCGCACGCTCCCGTCGTAGGCCACGAAAATGTTTTGGGGCGACACATCGCGGTGCACGATGTGCAGGGGCTTACCTTCGTCGTCCGTAGCTTCGTGTGCGGCGTGCAGTCCGTCTGCAGCTTGGGCGATAACGTAGGCGCTCAGTGCCGGCAATACTGCGCGCCCTGCGTCGTCTGCTGCGAGTGCGACTTGCAGCGCGGCCCAGGTTTCCCCGAGCACGTACTCCATCGCCAAGTAATACGTGCCGCTCTCGGTTCCGAAGTCGAGTACGCGACATACGTTGGGATGATGAACGGACGACACGATCCGAGCTTCGTCGAGGAACATGTCGACGAAGCCGCTCTGGCAGGCGAGATGCGGGTGCACGACCTTGATTGCGGCGTGCTGACTGACGCGTCCCGGCCCGTCTTTGCGGGCCAGGAATACCGACGCCATGCCTCCAGATGCCAACTCGCGAACAATGCGAAAGCTCCCGAATGCTCGGCCAAGCCACAACGCCCGCGGGTCGAGTGCGGCGTAGCGTGAGCCGTGAGTCGTGGACTCGTGCGTGAAGTTGAGGTCGCCCTCCGTGAGCACCGATGTGCCCTCTTCGGCTCCGCGCGCAGCGAGCGAGGCCTGTTCGTCAGGCTGCGAGGTGGCTTCCGAGGTGTGCGCGCGCACGCCCTGACCCAGCGTTTGCTCGTCGCCCGTTTTCAGGGCCGAGCCGGCCTGAACGAGGCTTGTGTCGCTGGATCGAGGAGGGCGCGGCATGACAAACGGCTACAGGCTTAGCCTGCGCATTCAGGCTGCGCACGCGGGGCGGATCAGACCTGCTTGGGGGTACGCGTGAGAAAGCCTGCGGTGCCGAGAAGCGTGGCTGCGAGTGCGGCGCAGGCGCAAGTCCACGAATCCGTGACTTGACCTAGCCCTTCAGCCAAAAGTCCACCGAGACCAAAACCGATGAGGGCCATGGCAGCCGGGTATAGGGCGCTCGTGCGCGCGGAAGGTGCGACTTCGAGCGCCGTAGGGAACTCGCTCGCACCCGCTTCACTGGGCTGTGCGAGAAGCATCGAGCTTCCGAGCAGTACGCCGCCCAGAATCCACGTTGCCAGGTATATGTAAACAAGCCCCATCGAGCCTTCTCCCGCCGAGGAGTTTACCTGTGTGGCTCGAGAGCGACGAATGATTGCGCTGCGTGTCTAGCGCTTTTGCAGCGCGATGTGGGCAGCGTAGGGGCACGGCTCTGACCCGTCTTCGGGATGTTTTCACCACAGCTGGTGAGCAGGAACACGGGGCTCCGTGTGCGCAGTGCAAGGGGGGTTGCGGTGATTGTTCAGCAGCAACCTTACCGCACCGATGGCTCGTGCAGGTTACGGACAGGCTGTGCTCGCTGCGGGGCTTACGCTGCCGGCGAGTTCGCAGCGCAGCCCTGCGCGCAGCCGAATGCGGCCGACCGAGCCGCCACCGCCGCCGCCGCCATTGGAGCTGTGACTTGAGCCCGCCTTGGCTCCGGCACTGCCAGTGCCACCTGCACCACCGCTACCGCCACCGCCGCCGTTGCCGCCCTTGCCTCCGTTCGACGACAGCGTGGCGCCACTGACGAGCGTCGTGCGCGCGGCTTCCAGCAAGATGCCACCTCCGCTGCCACCGCCGGTACCGCCACCTTCGCTGCCACAGCCGTTGCTTCCGTTTGCGCCATCTACGCGCAGACTACCGCGCACTTCCACCAAGCCCGTTGCGGAGATTTGAACGCTTCCGCCGCCTGCGCCACCCGCGGTGGTGCAACCGCCGCCCCGGCCACCGTTACAACCGGCGAGAAGAGGCGTAAGGGTCGCGGCTCCGCGGGCCACACCTGCCGCGCCCTGGTTGCCGCTGCTGTCGCCGTAGCCGCCGCCTGCGCCGCTCAAGCCATAGCCACCGCCGCCGCCGCCACCGCCTCCTGAGGAGGAGCTTCCCGTGCCGTCTTTGCCGCCGCTCCCTGTACACGACCAGTTGCCGCCTGCGCCCGGTGTCATGCCGGTCGCACTCGCGTTCACTGTGCCCACGATCTTCACATCGCCCAGTGCGACTAGGGCCACAGGACGATTGCCTACCAGGTTGAGCGTCGCGCCCGAGGCCACTGTGAGGGAGCGGAACGGCAACAAGATCAGCGCAGGACCGCTGGGCTGGGCTTGGACGATGGGCGTCGGCGTCGGTTGCCCGCACCAGGTGGTAAACGTCAGGTTGGTGCTGTTGAAAGTGGAGGTGCCGCAGTTCAGCGTGACGTCAGACACCGCTTGCGGCAGAACGTTCGGATCGAAGTTGCCCGGCGTATAGCCAAACTCGCCGTCGTTCGCTCCGTCGTTGTCGTCGTCCGGATCGCATGCATCGCCCATGGCATCGCCATCGAGGTTCGCTTGCGTGGGATTCACGACCAACGGGCAGTTGTCTTGCTCGTTGGGGATGCCGTCGTTGTCGTTGTCGAGATCGCATGCATCGCCCATGGCATCGCCATCTGCGTTGGCCTGATCGGCGTTCGGGATGGTCGGGCAGTTGTCTTGCGCGTC
>CAZEWA010000204.1:3825-9636 GCA_964515685.1 uncultured Polyangiales bacterium
GCGTTGGCCTGATCGGTGTTCGAGATGGTCGGGCAGTTGTCCTGTCCGTCCAGGATGCCGTCGTTGTCGTCATCTGGGTCGCACGCATCGCCCAGGCCATCTTTGTCGGTGTCGAGCTGCGCAGGGTTTGGGGCTTTGGGGCAGTTGTCTGCAGCGTCGGCGCGCCCGTCTGCGTCGTCGTCGTCATCGCAGGCATCGCCCAAGCTGTCGCCGCCGGGTAGGGCCGCGTCCGTGTTGGTTTGATCTGTGTTGGGGAAAAACGGACAGTTGTCGACTGCGTCTGGGATGCCGTCGTTGTCGGTGTCGCTCTCGCACGCGTCGCCGATGTGGTCTCCGTCCAGATCGTCTTGGTCGGGATTGTAGACCGTCGGGCAATTGTCCGCGCCGTCGAGTACGCCATCGTTGTCATCGTCGTTGTCGCACAGGTCGCCTTGCGCATCGTTGTCGCTGTTGACCTGTGTCGGGTTCTTGATGAGCGGGCAGTTGTCTTGTTCATCGGGCACGCCGTCGTCGTCGTCGTCCTCGTCGCATGCGTCTCCGAGGCCGTCTCCGTCCGTATCAAGCTGTGTGTTCGGATCGTTCGGACAGTTGTCCTCGGCATCGTCATGGCCATCGCCATCGGTGTCTGAATCGCAGGCGTCGCCGAGCCCGTCTTGATCGAGATCTTGCTGCGAGGCATTCGCGACGCGCGGACAGTTGTCTTGTTCATCGGGCACGCCGTCGTTGTCGTCGTCCTCGTCGCATGCGTCGCCCAAGCCGTCGTCGTCCAGATCGGCTTGGCTTGTATCGTGCTGCAGCGGACAGTTGTCCTGCGCATCGGGTATGCCGTCGTTGTCGTCGTCTTCATCACACGGGTCGCCTAGACCGTCGCCGTCGGTATCCGTTTGCTCGGGATTGCGCACCAAGGGACACACGTCTACATCGGCGCACAGGCCATCGCCGTCTTCGTCATCCTGCGCGTCACGCGGACAGGGATCGCAGCCATCGGGCGTGCCGTCTCGATCCTGGTCCTGCGAATCATCGAAGCCGGGGCAACGGCTTTCCGCGCAGAGATTCGGGCCGTCTTCACCGTTTTCGCTGCATTGGCCTGGGCCTGCGTCGTCGGCCGCAGTGCCAGCATCCGTCTCGCCAGCGAGGCCGCTGTCCTCCCAATCCGATGCGTCGGACGCAAGGATCGGCCCGTGGCTTCCGGAGTCCAGCGTTGAGGTACCGTCCCCACCACTCGGCGTCTCAAGCGCGGAGAGCTCAATGCCAATCTGGCCGCAACCACCGTGGAGGACCACGCTCAGCAGCACGCACCGCGCAATGGTCGATCTCAGCACTCCTGCGATCGTACCTGTCCCAGGACGCAGTTACAGCGTGATTTGCTGAATTCTGTGCGGAATAGATCAAACCGAGGTTGCACACACGGGCTCTGTTGCACCCATGTCCGCAGCTCGTGAGCGCGCGCGCCCGCTCGAGACTAGGGCGCACTCGCGGGCTCAGAACCGATGCAGTTCGCTTGCATCACATCCCATACCTCAGATGCCATGATCTTCAGGCCTGCGGCACTGGGATGGATGCCGTCGATGTTGATCAGGCCGTCGTCGGGAAAGCCGTCGTTGTTCAGGTCGAACGAAGGGCGCAGGTCGATGAAGTAGCAGGGGGCTTTCGTCTGGTTGTCGCAGAATGCCTTCACGCGCGGGATGGCGTAGTCGAGCACGCTGTTGGGGTAGGTGCCTGCGCCGATGCCGCCGCGACCGAGACCCGGCAAGTGCGGGTAGAAGAAGTAAATCACAGCTTGAATGCCAGCTTCTACGCCTCGGTCGAACAACTTCTGGCCGGCTTCGATCGCCTTGTCGACTACCGCCACGCACGTCGCATCCGCAGCGACCTCGGCTTCGGTTGCATACTCCAAGCAGCCGCGATTGTTGACCAGCACGTCGTTGCCGCCACCGTCCATGATGACGACCTTGATGTTGGGGTCGGCTGTGATTGCAGCTTCAAGCTGCTCAGGGATGAACGGCGAATACGCGAGGGATGCGCCACTTTGGGCATAGCGACGGTAGGCGTCGTCTGCACCCAAGGCGCCTGCCGCGCGTGACAGATCCTCGAGGTTGCGTACGAACGGGTGCGTATCTCCGGGGAGATAGGAGGGGTCGAGGGCGATGTACGAGTCACCGAGCACCACGACCTCGCTGCCCTTGAGGTGGCACAACGCGAGGTTGGGGCCTGGGTCGACGGGTTGTTCTGAACCGGGTCCCATGGCGTCCGGGTCGGTCCATTCGCTGCCGTCTCCTGGCGTGCCGGTCCAATCGCCGCCGTCCGGGTTGCTGCCGTCCGGGGCGCTGTCGTCTTGGCCTGCGCCCGTGCCAGGGCTTACGACCGCGTCGGTGGCCGTGGGCACGGCGTCGTCCCCGCAAGCGGTCGCCGACAGCAGCAGGCCGCAGGAGAGGAGCGTGTCACGGCGTAGGCGCGGGAAAGCAAGGAAGGAAAGGCGAAGGGGTTGCACGGTAACCTCGGGAAATCGAAGAGAAGTGAAGAACGGTGTCCGGATAGGTCCCGCGAGCGACCCGTAGTGGTATGGCTGCGAATGTCTACAAGGTGAGCGCTGATGTCAATGCTTAGGTCGATTGAATAACCATTCACTTCTGCCTTGTGGCACTCCGCTTGTCGGGCATTCGAGCCAGTAAATCGCGTAACTTCAGCAGGTTACGGGGAAATGGTCGAGCGAAAAAAAGCACGAACAATCGTGCGTTCACCTGCGACAGGCACAGGTTGCTTTGTGGTCCGGCTTAGAGTG
Source organism: uncultured Polyangiales bacterium (assembly GCA_964515685.1). Classification (GTDB taxonomy): domain Bacteria; phylum Myxococcota_A; class Polyangia; order Polyangiales; family DASUME01; genus DASUME01. Next base: position 6,608 of record CAZEWA010000204.1, read on the forward strand.
CAGCGCGCCTAGAACGAGAACGACAGCCCCTGGATGAGCTGCAGATCCGTGCGTTTCACGCTGCGGGGAGCGCGACTGTCGTGGCGCACGGCGAGATCGGACGTGAAGGCGAAGTGTTCGCTGAGTTTGAAGATGAGGCTGAGCTGCTCAAGGAGCTGAAAATCCCGAAAGCCATCGAGCCGCGGCTGCACGTACACGACATTGACCGCGGCCAAGCGGTCTTCAAACAGATCGAGCACGCAGGTGAGGTAGTTGCTGAAGCGGTGATTGGTGACGTGGGTTGCGTCGGGTCCGAGGGGTGGCCTGTCGTCGCTCGGAATGTTGCGTCGTTCGCGCTCGTGCATGTAGCCGCTGCCGAGCCACGCCGTGAATGCGTCTTTTTCGATCAGCACGGCGCGCAGGCCCGCACCTCCGACGAGTCTGCGGGATAGAAGGCGGACCTCGTCGTACTGCGCCTGAGCGTACACTTCGGCCCCGAAGCGCATCCATTGCATGCGCGTGTAGCGCAAATGGATATGGCCATTGTTGACGGCGCGCTCACTGTTTACGTCTCGTAGACCTGCGCTGCCGTAAACAAGCACGCGATCCCGAAACAAGAACTCTTCGCTGTCCTGATTGTCCGGGTGTGGCGTAGCAAAGCGCAGCGAAGCTTCGCCGCGTGTCTCGAGAACGTCGGAGTTACCGCGAAAGAGCGAGAGCGACCCCTTGGTGGCGCCGGAAAATCCTGGCGCTTTTACGCTCTCCGCCAACGGCTCCACGTTGATTTGGGCCAGTGACGTAGAAGGATAAGTAACAAGTGTGAGAAGTGCGTACGCGAAGACGCAGCGTAACCAGCGTGCCATGGGGCGCGAGCCTAGCAGCTCGGCTCTTGCCCGGTCAGCGCAGAGCCTGCTTGCGGAACGGATTGAAACGTAGGCCCAAGCGGTAGCGCACTGACTCTGGCAGGGGCCGTACGGAGGCAACCATCAGCTTGTTGACCGCGCCGGGAACGTAGAATGGTTTGCCGGCCATGACAGCGTCGTATCCTTTGCTGACGACTTCGTCTGCGGTCTGCCAAAGTACCGTGGGTAGGGCGTTCGCTCGCTTGCGCGTGCCCATCACATCGTGGAACTCGGTGTGCGTGAAGCCAGGACACAAGGCGCAAACGTGCACGCCAAACGGCTTGAGCTCCATATCGACAGCTTGCGAAAGACTGAGCACGTAGGACTTGATGCCCGTGTACAAGAGGCTCGCTGCGGTGGGATGAAAGGCCGCCACGGAGGAGACGTTGATGATCCGACCAAAGCCACGCGTCCGCATGCCCTGCGCAAAGAGATGCGTGAGCTCTGTCAGCGCGGTAACCATCACTTGAATCTCCGAGGCAAGCTCGTGCCACGGTGTTTCGAGAAACTCTTTGCTGCCACTGAGGCCTGCGTTGTTGACCAAGAAGTCTACGCGCAATCCCAAGGCTGTAACCTGGTCGTGAATCCTCTGCGGCGACTCTGAAAGACTCAGGTCAGACTCGATGACCTCGCATCGCACGCCATGCGTCGCGTGAAGCTCCTTCGCCAGTTGCTCTAGGCGAGCCCGTCGCCGTGCGACGAGTACCAGCGAATAGCCCTGCGAAGCAAGATGCCTAGCGAACGCTGCACCGATACCTGAAGACGCACCCGTAACGAGCGCCCAATGCTTTGCATGATTCATGTTCTTCGCGAGTTATGCGGATTCCCGGGAGGCAGTCAATGATAAATGACTTGTGGTCATTTATTTGTCTTGCGTGGTCACCTGCCGCGCAGTGGCTCATTTGCCCATGCCAGCTCGTCCACTACTGAAAAATCTGCTGTCGGGGGTCGTGCGTCGCGTCGATATAACCCGTCGAATCGTCGACAATATCTCTGCGGCCCGACGCTTTATGGACGCGTGCGGGGCGGGTAAGGCCTAGGCCGGTGCGGTCTCGCATTAGATGCGCTTAGGCCTTCTTTGCCCGCGCTTTGCGCTTTGGGTCAGCAGCTGGCTGGCTGCCGCGATGTTCGAGTCCGAGCAAATAGTGGTACACGACGAACATCAACTCGGACTCAAACCGAAGCGCGAACTCTTTTAGCTCGAGCGTCTCTACGACATCGAGGATGATGGCCGACGGCTGCGTGAGCTGGCTCATGCCGACGATCATCGTGTAGAGATGAATCAGAACTCGAAAGCCCTCGCCCTTGGCAAGCACCTGAAAGCGGGCCTCGAGCTCGGCACCGGTTTGTGTCAGTCGCGCCTGTAGCCAGCGCTTGTAGGCAGAGGCGGCTTCGAAGCCAACGTTCTGCTCGAGTGCGCCTGCGTCAGCAATCAGGCGCGACAGCGCGGAACGCTCGCTTACCGTGGACGCGAAGATCTGTATCAGACCGATGGCGCCCAGCGGACCTGACGCCGTGGACAGACGCTTTTCCACGTCATCGAACCAAGCGCCGAGCAAGCTCTGCAGCACGGCGAGGAAGAGTTCTTCCTTGGTGCCGAAGTAAAGATACACGGTGCCCTTGGCCAGTGCAGATTTTTGGGCGACAGCCTCCATGCTGATCTTGGCGTACGGGGCGTCCTGAAACAGTGCGTGGGCCGCCTGGACGATGAGTTCGCGTCGCGCTTGCTTGTCATCGTCTTTGCGCGCACGTGCAGTCACAGTGCGAGCGCGTTTCTTCGTGGCCATGCGCGCTCGATGTATCCGTGTTTGAGCGCGAATGCAATGCCCTACGCTCTCGGAGCTGTGACGGCCCGTCAGCGAGAGAGCACGGGTCTCGCTCGCTCACAGATTCGAAGCATCGTGAGGGCACAGACATTGCAGCCTCTGCACGCGTGTGGAGTGCGACGACGCACGGAGGCACCGGAGGCTGTGCATGGCATCGACGACGCAATCGGTAGACACCGCTTCGCTCTCAGAGCTGTCGCTTACACAGGGGGGACCCCTGTTCTGGCTGGAGACGCGCCTAAAGCTTTTCGATCCCAAGCGCTTGCATCCGCGGCTCGTGCTGGTCTTGGTCGTGGTGACCTGGTTGCCGCTGGTTGTTCTT
>CAZEWA010000205.1:0-9609 GCA_964515685.1 uncultured Polyangiales bacterium
GGCGCGAGAGACGTCTAAGCCGAACACGTCACCTGCAGCCTGGCTTCCGACAACCGTCGGTGAAGCATCCTCGGCTGGCCTCAGTCGATCAATGACATGGTCAACGCAGCCGCGTCCACGCGTTTCGGTGAGCGTCAAACCCGACCTGGTTTGCTCAGCGATTCAGAGGAAGCAACCGGCGGTCGCCTCTGCTTTGAGCTCTGCGATCTCCGCCTCCAATCCGGCGCGGATCTCTGCGTGCGCCTCGCTCAGGTAGAGGTTGTTCGCTTCGAGCGGGTCTGCAACCAAATCGTACAGGCCCCGCTGGTTGCCGTCGACGAGCAGCTTGTACTGCAGATCGCGGATCGCGTAGCGGCGCGTGTTCGTACCGCTGCACAGCTCGGTGAAGGAGTGCGTGCGCCCGCTCGTCGCGTCTGCGTCGGTGAGTAGAGGCTTCAAGCTGTAGCTGTTGTTGACGTGGCTGACCGGTAGTCCGGCGAGCGAGAGAATGGTGGCGTAGAGGTCGGTGGACGTCACGAGGGCGTTCTCGCGCCCGCGACGCGTCACGCCCGCACCCGCGATGATGAGAGGCACTCGGATGCCGCCTTCATAGACGCTTCTCTTCGAGTCCCTGACGCCCGAACCCGAGTCCTTGACGCTGGGGATGGTGCCATTGTCACCGATGAAGATGACCGTGGTCTTCTCGAGGTCGACCTCGGCGAGCGCCCGCCCGATCTCGGTGTCCAGACTCTGGATGAGCGCCTTGTAGTTCAGGACAGTGTTCGAAAGCTGCCCCGGCTGAAGGCCCCCGAGATCGACCGAGTGCAGCTCGGGGGGTGGCACATAGTTCGAGAACTCGTGCACGCCGCTATGGGACTGGATCACGAACCAGGGGTCGTTCGCTCGGGTGGTCTCGTGATTCCTGAAGAAGTCGACGGCGAAGTCCGTGAGCACCGTGGTGGCGAACGTGTTGAACGCGACCGAGGGACCGTTGAGATCCACGGCCGTCCAGGTGTAGGGATTGTTGATGGAGTGCCCCATGTAGCCGCGAAAGACCGAGAGGCCCAAGTCGCGCACGTGCTGGAGGTTCGTGCTGCTGTTGCCCGCGAGGTGATACTTGCCGAACAACGCCTGACTGTAGTTTGCGGGGCTCTCGGCCGTGATGCGGTCGAACACCGAGACCGTGGACGTGGGAAGAACGTCTCCAGCGGTCGTCACGCCCGTACGGTGACCATACGAGCCGCTCACGATGGTGGCGCGGGTCGGAGAGCACATCGGGCTCGCCCAGGCGTTCTCGAACACCAGACCTTGTGCCGCCAGCGCCTCGAGATTCGGAGCAGGCACAGCGCCACTCGAGCCATTCAGGTGCGGGTAGAGGCTGCTCGCCTCCGCACCGAGGTCATCTGCGATGATCAACAGGATGTTGGGCAACGGGGGCGCCACGAAGGTGACCGTCGCGCTGGTGCTATCGGTGCAATCGCCGTCTGACACTACGAGCGTGACCGTGTAGCTGCCCGCTTTGCTACTCGTCAGAACCGCTTCAGGCGTGGTGCCGCCCGAGAGAGTGCCCCCAGACGTACTCCACGTGTGAGTGAGCGAAGCCGGAGCGTCATCGGCATCGCTCGCTGCGGCCACGAGTCGAATGCTGCCGCCTACGTTCGCGGTCAGCGGCAGTACCGTCAGCTCGTCAATGAGTGGGCACAGGTTGAGGCTGCCATTGACGGTCACGCTGCCGGTCCGAGGCGCGCCGGAACATTGCAGATGCACGGTCACGGCGGTGGTCGCCCCCGCCGCCGCGTCGAACGTCGCGGAGCCCACACAAGTGGTGCCGCCGTCCGCCGATGTGGCGCTCAGTGTGATGGTAAACCCCTGACCTGCAGGGATGCCGCCGATCAGGCCCTGGATCAGCGGAGAGGCGCTGACGTCGATCTCTCCTGTCTTGGTGAAGCCGTTGCCGCTGATGGTGTAGCCGACGGTCGCGAGCGTGATGCCGGGTGCTGCTTCGAGCTCGAAAGCGAGGCTACCGAGCGACGCCGAGTCCTCGGAGGAGTCGACCTCGTCGGGCGCGGCGCAGCTTGCGAGCAACGCACTTGAGCCAATGGACAGAGAGAGAGAAAGTGCCAGCGTGCTCGCAACCGATCCGCGTCTGCGGCGCGAGGGGGCAGGGGATTCATATGGGCCAATTATCACGTAAAAACCTCCAACAAGCTGCGGTTCCGGCGTTGGTCCGCACGCGACCCGTGTGTGCGAGCGACGTGCCAGCCACAAACAGCGCCATTCCCCGCGCTTTTCCTCCCGAGCAGTTCAAGGAGCACCGCGAGATCTCCCCGCTCGTCGCTTATTTCACGGCCCCACCGTGGTTGATCACAGCGGAGGCTCGCGGCGAGATCACGCTTCGGCGATCGCGAGTGCGCCGCGGAGACCTCAGCTTAGCTACGCACTCGCAACGCCTTACCGACTTGCGCTCGCGGCCCGCGAAACCGCGCGACCTGCGTGACGCACACGGCCCATGTCGCATACATAGCAAGCGTTCGGTGTCGATCTGTGCCGACACACCAAGCGCCGGCATTGCCGAAGTTGTCACTCGGCTGGCTCGTCGAACGTGTCCTGCGCCGCCGCTACTTGCGCACGACTTCTCGGCTCGAGTGGACGTGCCTCACCAGAAGTGATCCAGATCCGCAACGTGCCCGATGCATCCGTCTTCCCTTCAATCTCGAGCCTGGGTGCGCTCACGCCTGCGAGCCCACGAGAACACGAACAAGCAGTAGCCGGACACGATCAGGAGCCCTGCGCACTCCCGGCCGAACTCCACCTCTGGATGTTCGTCGCTCATGGTGGCAGTGAGTTGGCTCGGACTCCATGAGCCCACGAGCTCGGGCACGATGGCCAACGCCCAGATCACGGCGATGCCTCCGACGGCCATGCTGAGCCAGCCTGAAGGCCGCCCGAGGGCTCCGAGCAGAGCGACCACGGCGCAGGCCAAATAGATGGCGAACCAACGCTCGGGATCGGGGTCGTTGAGCTGCAGATATGCCGAGACCAGTGCAAGCAGGGTCATCAGAGCGCTGAACGCACGGGCAAGCATGTCGCGTCGAGTTTGATGGAGCAGCGGTTGGATGACCAGGTGTCTCGTGGTCCTCGCGCCGGTCGCTCTGTTTTGGCTTGCTGATCGCGTGGGCGCAAAGCATTGCGGCCGATCCCCTGCTCCTCTTCGGGCGCCTGTTGGCGGAGCACATGCTCGGCGCAGCGCCTTCATCTGCGATCAAAAGTCGGAGGAACACACGGTGATGGACAGCGTCATCTTTCAAAGCCCCGCAGCCCCCACGCCGAGACCGAGCTGCTCGAAGGCTCCCGCCACGCTCCTCCGACCGACGACGCCTCCAAGCGCCGCCTGGCCGATCGCATCACCGCCTTTCTGTCACCGAGCTAGTCGCTCGACGGGCGTGACTCGAGCGCCGCCTGCTCGAGCTCAGTCTCGCGCCGGACATCGCATGCGCGCACGGCTTACCCTTCGCGAAAGGTGCGTCAGAACAGCACCGGACAATCGAGCGTGAACGTATGAACCTTCATGCCCTGCATCGGATCGTCGAGCGGCGCGAAGTAAGCAAGCCCAGGACGCAGCGTCACGGGTCCCGCCAGCAGTGTCAGGCGCGCCCCACCGCCCGCCGTGAGCGTATCTCGATTGAAGGCGGCGACGGTCACAGGCTGCGCATCGGTCAGCCAACGCTGATAGCGTAACTCCACACTTAGCGTGAGCTTCTCGAGCAGCGCGTAACCAACGTGCAAGCCGTAGGTCGAATTGTGGCGAAAATCGTCTTTTTCTACAGCTGTGCCGCGCGCCCGAATCAACTGCAGCAACGTAATCTCCGCCTGCAACGTCAGCCCATGGCGGATGTATGCTAGGCCGACCCCCTCAGTGATCGTGGCAAAGTTTGCAGCGTAGAGTGCATTTTCCATCGCTCCGCGCGTGAAAATAGCTGAGCCTTGCGCCGCACGCTTCGGCATGTCGGGCGTGTCACCGCCACCGCCGCCCACAGGCAGCGTGAAGCCGAACATGACGGGCAAGCGTAAACCGGGCACAAGCTCGGGCGTGAAGAGCCCAAAGAACAACGGATTGCTCCACGCGTTCCCGCTCGGCCCCTGATCGGGGTTGTGATGCGTAAAGGCGAGCTTGCCGTAGGCGCCGAGATTCGGCGCAAACCGGTAACCCCCAAGCAACGTGCTCACAAAGGTGTTGGCTGCCTCGGCGGTTGCGAACGTACTGTCAGTGCGCAGCACGGTGGGCGCAATGGCCGGGCGCAGCGACCAAGGAATTGAGTACTTGGGCTTAGCGGGTACAGATACGGGAGGCGGATCAGACACGTCCATCGCGCGAGCGAGCGAGCCGAGGGCCGAGAGCGTACACACCACCAACACCAACACTCGTAAGGACGCATGCAGACTTGCGGACGACATGGAGGGTTCGTTCCTTTCTTATTCAATTCAAAGAGCTTGTTCGACGGCGCTCAAGGCAGCGTTTTCGGCGGAAGTTGTGGGCGAAGTGAGGGGCGATGGGTGATGGGCCTGTGCTTCGAGAAAATCCAAAATGCGCAAGCGCAGTCCTTCGAAGGCTGCATCCTCCATCACACGCCGCCGCTCACGCGGCCGAGCAAAGGGGATGTCCACCACTTCTCCCAGGGTGGCGTTCGGCCCGGTGGTCATCATCGCCACGCGATCCGAGAGATACACGCTCTCGTCCACGTCGTGCGTGACCATCAAGGTGGTCTTCTTGGTCTTGGCGCAGATCTCCGCGAGCACTTCCTGCAGCTCCATCCGCGTCAGCGAATCGAGCATGCCAAAGGGCTCATCGAGCAAGAGTAGCTTCGGGTCGAGCGCAAGGGCGCGGGCGATTCCGACGCGTTGACACATCCCCTGCGACAACTCACGTGGCTTACGCTCGAGGCAATCGACAAGGCCCACCATCTCGAGATAATGCGCTGCGATCCGTGCTCGCTCACGGCTGGCTTCGCCCGGCCTGGCGCAGGAGACGGCGAGCTCAACGTTGGCCTGCACCGAGAGCCAGGGCAATAGACAAGGCGATTGAAACACCATGCCGCGATCAGGGGAAGGCCCGCTTATCTCCCTGCCACCGAGCACTACACCGCCGAGATCGATGCTGGTGAGTCCAGCCACCATCGAGAGCACGGTCGACTTGCCGCAGCCGGAATGTCCGATGAGCGAGACGAACTCACCCGCCTGCAGATTGAGGCTGAAATCCTTGACGACGCAAACCTCACCACCGTCCTTGGGAAAGCTCTTGTGCAGCCCGAAGATCTCCAAGAATTTGCTCATGGCTTGACCTCCTCCGCACGCCTGAGCGCCCCCTTCTCACGCATCTGCCGCACCAAGTACTCCGTGACCGCGATTCGCACGCGCTTGGCATCAGGGTCGTGAGCGAGCCGCTTCTTGTCGCGAGGCCGTGGCAACGTGACCTCGAAGGCCGGGCCTAGCGTCGCGCGCGGTCCCATGCTCAAGGGGATCACGCGGTCGGCGAGCAGCACCGCTTCTTCGACGTCGTTGGTGATCATCACCATCGTCTTCTGCTCGCGCAAGAGCAGTGCCTCGAACTCGCGCTGCAGCGTAGAACGCGTCAGCGCATCGAGCGCGCCGAGCGGCTCGTCCAAGAGCAAGACATCGGGCGCGAGTGACAAAGCGCGCGCGATCGCTACACGCTGCCGCATGCCACCCGACAACTCACGCACGCGCTTGTCACGTGCAGCACTCAAATTGACGAGCGCGAGATGCGCCTCTGCGCACGCCACTCGTTCTGGCTTCGAGAGCTCCGGGAAGGCACTGCCGATGGCGAGTTCGACATTCTCGAGCGCCGAAAGCCATGGCAAGAGCGCGTAGCTCTGAAACACCACGGCACGCTCGCGACCGGGTCCGCGGATGGGATGTCCATTGTGAGCGATGGTTCCGGAATCCGGCATCAACAGGCCTGCCAAAAGCGAAATCAACGTGGTTTTTCCGACGCCTGAGAAACCGACTATCGCGACGAACTCTCCTTCCCGGATGGTCAGATTGATGTCGGACAGCACCTCCCGCGAGCCGCCGTCGACCGCGAAGCTCTTCGTGACATTCTGCAGCTTGAGCTCGCCCATCACACGCCCCCAAGCCTTGTTTCGGCCATGCTCATAAGACGGTCCAAAGCAAAGCCCACGAGTCCAATCGTCAGGATGCACAGCAGAATGTGCTCATAGATCAGCGCATTGTACTCCTGCCACAGGAATCCCCCGACGCCTGGTGCACCCGTGAGCATCTCTGCCGCTACGATCACGAGCCAGGCGATGCCGAGACTCAAGCGAAAGCCGGTCCACATGTACGGCAGCGTGGCGGGCAGCAGGATCTTCCAGAACAACTTGAGCGGAGAGAGCCCCAACACGCGGCCGACGTTGGTGTACTCCGGCGGGATCGAGCGTACGCCGAGCGCCGTGTTGAGCACGGTCGGCCACATCGAACACATGGCAATCGTGAACGTGGCGGCTGGCTCCGAACGCTCGAACAACACGAGGCCGAGCGGCAGCCAGGCCAGCGGCGAAACCGGCCTCAGCACCTGAGCTATCGGGTCGAAGGCCTTGGCAAACGTCTTCGACACGCCGAGCATGAATCCGAAGGGAACCCCCATCACCAACGCCAGCAAGTAGCCCTGGGCCACGCGCACAAGCGAGTACCAGGTAAAGCGCAGGATGCCTTGGTCGAGCTCGCCGCGCTTTTCAAAGGGACGCAAAAGGTAAGGTTTGCTCGACTCCCACGTCTCATGCGGCGAAGGAAGACTTGGCGCCCAGGTAGCGCTGCTGATGGCCCACACGGCGAGTACGGCCAGTGCCCCTACAAATGGAAGCAAAAATTCCTCGAGCTTGCTGCGCATGGTTCAGCCCCTCGCATTCTTGGTTGCGAACGAGAGCGCGTAGTCATCCGGGCGCGTTGGGTCGAAGGGGACGCCATCGAACAGCGAAAAACCGCTGTCGTCGCGACCGCCGTGGCTTACACCGAGCTCCTTCATGGCCTCCTCGTACAGCCCCGTGTGCATGACCTGCTCGGAGATGGCCTTGTAGTCGGGCACGCCCTCGACCATGCCCCAGCGCCGAAACTGCGTGAGCCACCAGCTTGCGTACTTCGGCTGCGGATAGTTGCAGTTTCGCTCGCTGAAGATCATGTAGGTCGGATCATCTTTTTTGCGCCCGTCGCCATAGTCGTACTTGCCTTGGAGTCTGCCTAGGATGAGCTCCGGCGAGCAATTGATGTAGGTCGGCGCCGAGACCAGTTGTGCCTGCTCCGGCCGATTCGCGAGATCGTCCAGCCACACGCTGGCTTCGTGCAAAGCCTTCAGGACCGCCTTGACAGTCTTCGGGTTCTTGTCGGCAAACTCCGCTGTGAACGCGCAGACCTTCTCTGGGTGATCCTGCCACATCTCTTGTGTGGTGATTGCCGTAAACCCGATGTTGTCTGCAATCGCGCGCGCATTCCACGGTTCTCCGACACAGAAACCTTCCATCTTGCCGAGCTTCATGTTGGTCACCATCTGCGGCGGTGGGATAGTGATAAGCGACACGTCTTTGTCGGGATCGATGCCGCCTGCGCCGAGATAGTAACGCATCCACATGGCGTGCGTGCCGGGCGGAAAGGTCATGGCGAAGGTCATGGGCGTACCGCGGGCCTTGGCCTGATCGACCAAGGGCTTGAGTGCCTTCGGGTCGCCCGCGACCTTACCTTTCAGGGAAGACGCCAAGGTGATCGCCTGACCGTTGCGATTGAGCAGCCACGGGATGACCATGGGTTTCTTGGGCGACCCGAGCAGCCCCACGCTCGAGGCGATGGGCATGCCAAGCAGCATATGCGTGGCGTCGATATCGCCCGTCGAGAGCGAGTCGCGGATCGCGGCCCAGCTTGCGCCTTTGACGACGGTGCTGTTGATGCCGTGCTTCTTGAAAAAGCCCTTTTCGTGCGCGATCACGAACGGCGAGCAGTCGGTGAGCGCGATCATGCCAAAGCGCAGATCCGGCTTCTCGGGCGCGCTAGAGGCCCGTGGACCTTCGACGTCACGTGCTTCTTCCCGCGGTTTCTCCGGTTCGCAACCTGCGAGTAAGGATGCCGCGCCTAAACCGAGTCCGGTCGTAACCAAGAACTTACGCCGGCTCAAACCCTGAGCTAACACAACTTGCTTCGTGTGATTCATGGGGGACTTTCCTGTTCCTGGCTCAGCCCAATGCAAGCGAGTTGCCAAGACCTAGAAAGGCCTCTTCACTGTGAAAAGCGTCTACTTTTGTAGGCAGAAGCAACGCAGACGACGTTTGCCAGAAACGTAAGGGCCTGGTAGGTCAGATGCTCTGCCTATCGCGCGCAGACTTCTCACACCCTGCCCTACGTTCTTGTCATCTCAACGACAGTTTTGTTGAAGGACTGGGAGCACGCGCGAAGGCACGCTACGCAGGACGGGTTTGGCAAGCCAGCCTTCGAGGATGATTCCCTCGTGTGCTTGTTGAAGTTTCTGCAGCAGCGTTCCCTCGACGACGCGCTCCTCGACGACGAAAATGGGCGCGCACGGCGTGGTAACCCAGTCGTACATCGAATCCACGAGGCTCTCTTCTTCGGTCTCCTTACCGGCAAGAGCTTGTGCAGCTTCCAGTCTGCACTTTGCTGAGGGATCAGAGAATAGAGATGGACGCTGAGATAATGCGTGGCCAGGACGAGCGCCGTCACTAGGCCGACTCCGATGAGGAGCTGCTGAACGACGGGGGATCCGAGTCGGCCGAATCTCCGGAGCCAGTACTGCGTGCCTATCAAATCGAGGATCCTCGGTAGAAACCCGCCGAACACGGCGAGACCGAGCGGATCCAGGACGGCTGCACTCAGTGCAACCAAGGACCAAGCTGCAACCACAAAACCAGCGAGAGGAAAGCCGGCGTAAGCCATGCCGAGCCCGGGCCAAAGCAAAGAGAGCGCAGCTCCAATGAAGTACGTCTTCGCCGAATCGGCATACGCCTCATCGTCCTCAGCCGGTGAAGCGTCGTCGCGATCGAAGTCCCGTGAGCCAGCAGCGAGGAGCTCGCGCGCCTGCTCCACGTATTCTCCGTCGACTTCGATGAGTTGCTCGACGATCGCATTGCCCGCACCAAGTAGCGCCGCATTGCCTCGCCCAAGACGCACGTACGGAATTCCTGCGGCTCTCAGGTGGGATTCGGCAAGCTCGACCTCAACAGGGTCGAAGCTACGTAAGATGATGGCTTGGGTTGGCACGTAAAAGCTCACGTTTTGGTTAGTGTCAGTACACAACGGCGAACCGGTCGCACACGTCGAAGGGATTCGGGTAGCGGCGCCCTTGAGTTGGTTGGATGCTCACCATGACAACGTTTGTTGCATGGGCTTGCAACTCGTCTTTTGTCTAGGTCCGCCGAGCGCAGCGGGCGCGTTCCCCATTCAGTTTCGAGAGGTCGAACTCTGTGGCGCTACACCCAGCGAACTGGATTGGCCAGAAGTCGAGTGGCACCCGCTGATGTCTGGAGACCTGGAACAGCATCTGGCCAATCACCACGCGCAGCTGCAGCGGCGAGCTGTCTTCATCGGCGTAAGCGAGGCCGGAGCCTCCTACGA
>CAZEWA010000206.1:0-6821 GCA_964515685.1 uncultured Polyangiales bacterium
CTAGGGAGTCCACTGGGGGCCGAGTACGGGATCGACCGGCGGGACACCCGGCTCCGGTACGTCGCTGAAGGCTATCGTCGAGGGAATCGCGCTACAGTCTCCGCCACCGGGGAGACGTCGGACAGTGATGGGAACGGCGTCGCTATCGGGGACGATCGAGACCAGGAACCCACTGGGAACGAAGACGGCGCTGCTGGAGTCGAGGATGTCGGCTTTGACGTCGAAGCCCAGCGTGCCGGAGAGGGTGTTCTCGTCGCTGGCTTTGACGTCCAGGTTCGCTTTGATAGTGATAACCTCTGCGACCTCGAACGGTAAAATGACGCGAACCCAGGCCGTGATGGCGGGATGGCCGTCGCCGTCCTCGTCGAGGATGGCTCCGCTCGCATCCCCTCCGCCGATGAACGTGAGGCCTGGCACCGGGACCGCCGAGCCGACGTGCAGCCCTGAGAAGTCCACCGACAGGGTCTCGTTAAAGGCAGCCGCCGCTTCGGGGCGAAAACCTATCGTGTGGAAATCGCCAGGAATGAGGGGATTCTCCCACTCTGTTTGCAAGGCGCAGAACTCGAACGTGGCCGTTTGATTCGGGACGGCGCCTTCGATCACCACGCGCATCACGAACCGGATTTTGGAGCCTTCCAGCACGCCCACCGTGGGCAAGTCTTGGCTGCCAGTCACCTCGATTTCTGTCCACCACACGCCGGTGGGGTCCACTTCTCCGCTTGCGCCGCCGCCGCTCCCGCTTGTGCCCGGTGAGGATGGCAAGCCTGGCGTCGATCCACCGTCCCCGCAGGCCGACGCGGCGAGGAGCGCCGCGGCTCCAAAGATTAAGCGCATTCCTGAACGACCCATCTCTCGCTTCCTTGCAAAGCTACTAGCGGCCCCAGCCTAGCAACCTTGGAATTTCTCTTAGTGTCAGCTCAGACCATTTCGCTGAGCGAGCTGACCGACGAAGCACATCCGATACAGTCGGTCCGCGCAGAAACGCGAGCTGCCTTACTTGGCCGTTGCCCTATTGGTTTTGCGCTTGTGGAAACGGTGCTTCGGCGCACGCTTTGTCAAGACGCCTACGGTCTTCGCGCCACACGCCCACAACCGGTGTGCAGACGCACGCAGCAGACACCTGCCCGCCATGTTGGGTACATGTGGGCGTATCGCGCCCAGCGCTCTTACTCTCTCCACGCTGGATCGACGCAGTCGTAGCGTGACAAACTGGAGGTGGAACCTAACCCTAATGCACACCGCTCCTCCCCCCGGCCGAGCATCCTCGTACGCGCTCTTTTTGTTGTTGCTGGCCTCCTTGTTTGGGGTGAGCGGCTGCGGACGCATTGGCTACGAGCTGTCCCCGCAGCCTGGTAGCGATGGAGGGGGGATTGGGGACGGGGACGGGGACAGGGACGGAGAGACTCCGCTCCAACGGGACGTGGACGGCGACGGCGTGCCAAACGAGTCGGACAACTGTCCAGACATCGCCAACCCCGACCAAGCCGACTTAGACGGCGACGGCGTGGGCGACGCCTGCGACGACGACATCGACGGCGATGGCGTCCCAAACGACCAAGACAACTGTCCTAACGGCGACGACCGAGTGGACACCGACGGCGACGGCGTGCCCGACGCCTGCGACGACGACATTGACGGCGACGGCGTGCCCAACGAGCAGGACATCTGTCCCAGCGGCCCCGACGACGCGGATGCGGACGCGGACGGCGTACCCGACGCTTGCGACATATGCCCCGACATTTCAAATCCGGGCCAAGAGGACCAGGACGCCGATGGTGCGGGCGACGCCTGCGACGACGACATCGACGGCGATGGCGTCCCGAACGACCAAGACAACTGTCCGCTCGTGGTCAACCCCGGCCAGGAGGATTCGACCGGCAGCGGGTATGGAGACCTGTGCAACCCCGACATCGACGGCGATGGGGTCCTGAACGACCAAGACAACTGCCGCGATGTACCGAACGCGGACCAGGCCGATCTGGACGGCGATGGCGTGGGCGACGTCTGCGACGACGACATCGACGGCGATGGCGTCCCGAACGACCAAGACAACTGTAGCCTCGACGCCAATCCGGGTCAGGAGGACACGAACAACGATGGCGTGGGTGACGCGTGTACGTGCGATGCGCCCACGGTAGCCTTCAGCAGCACTGAAACCGTCACGACCCCGCGCGGCTGCAACACGGCCGTTGTGCACCTTTGGGGCGGCGGTGGAAGCGGCGGAGATGGCGGCTCCGCGGGAGCCGGTGGAGGAGGTGGCTACGCGACGGGAGTCTTTGCCGTGACGAGCGCGAGCTCCGTGACGGTGCGTATCGGCGGCGCCGGTGGCAGCCCGTCTTGTCGAGATGCCGGAGCGTCCTCGCCAGCGACCTACGCCGGCGGCGGCGGCGCCGGAGAGGGCGGCACCGGAACCGCTGGCGCGGCGAGCGAAGGCAGGGGCGGGGACCGCGGCACGGGTGGAACTACAGCAGGCAACAGCGGCGGCAACGGCGGCGCGGGCGACAATGGCGGCGGCGGCGGCGGTGGCGGCGGCGGCTGGTCTAACAGCGGGAACGGCGGTGGCGGTGGCGCCGCCTCGGTCTTGGAGATCGATGGCGCTTGGCGCTTGATCGCAGGCGGTGGCGGCGGCGGCGGCGGCATGGGCCGTGGCACCATCTGGATCACGACGCTGGCCGGGGGTAACGGCGGCGGCGGATGCGGTGGTGGCGGCGGCAACGGCGCCGCGGGCGGCGGCAGCGGCGGCGGCGGCGGCGGCGGCGGCGGTGGTCGATGCGTCGCCAACAGTGGGGAGCTCACGAACTTCACAGCCGCGACCGGACGTACCCCCCACAACCCTGGGGCCGCCTACAATCTACAGTCCGGCAGGGCCGCGGGAGGCGCTGCCGATTGCAACACAGGCGGCGCGGGCTACGGCTACATCACCTGGAGCCGCAGGTAGCCTGCCGCGCGGCCTTCAGGGCCTCGCGGCCGAACACGGACTCGTGGCTCGGCGCACTCCACGACCGATGCGCACAGTAGCGCACAGATAGAACTATATAAATTCAGCGACTTAGCGGCGTTTAGTCTCCGGTTTAGTGTTCTGGGATTTGCTAAAGTTAGTCATTGATTTACAATCCTCCAGAACACTAAATATGCGACTTCCCAAAACGCCGCCCGAGACACACCTGCTCATCAAGGAGCTGCTTGGACGCGGCGTGAGGGTGTGGGAGGCAGCCCCCACGCTCGCGGATGGCCGCTACCTGGCCTGGGATGATCTGCAGCGTCGGCCGCCGCCTGAGGGCCTCAATTCCGCGGAGTGGTGGGCGGTCACCCGGTTCGCGCGCACGCAGCAGTCGAGACCTATCGTGGCGATGGAGCGTTGCTATCGATCGCGTTTCAGTCTCGCGGACCTACCTTCGATCCGACGTGCGCTGCACGATTTTGATCGGATCCATGTGGGCGATCAGATCCTGACGGCGCTCGGGCATCAAGATGCCAAAGAGGAGTATCGGGTTCGCCAACGGATCGAAGAAGCCATCAGCTCGAGTGAGATCGAAGGTGCGCGGCCGACTACGCGGGAAGCGGCGCAGCTCCTGCTGCGGGAGAAGCGCGCGCCTGTTTCGCGCGATGAGCGCATGATCGTCAACAACCTGCGCGCCATGGAGCGTCTGCGGGAATGGTATCAGCAGAATGAGCGGCTGACCCTTTCGCACCTGCTCAAGCTGCACGAGATTCTCGGCGAGGGAGCCCTCGATGTCGAGGGCGCTTCTGGGAAGTTCCGCACGAATGAGCATGCGGTGGTGATCTCGGATCTCGAAGGCAACGTGTGGCACACGCCGCCTGATGCAGAGAATCTGAGCGCGCGCATGGAGCAGCTCCTTGCGTTTGCCCACGGTGAGACGGACGAGACTGGCGACTTCATCCATCCGATCGTGCGCGCCATCGTGACGCACTTCTGGCTCGGTTATGAGCATCCTTTCAGGGATGGCAATGGCCGCATGGCGCGCGCGCTCTACTACTGGTGCATGCTGCGAAACGGCTACGAGGTCGCAGAATTTTTGTCGATCTCAGGGCCCATCGATCGGAGCCCCAACGCCTACTACCTGGCGTTTGCGCAGACGGAAGTTGATCAGGGGGATCTCACGTACTTCGTGTTGCACCAGCTCAAAGTCATGCAGGCTGCGCTCGATGATCTCTTGCAGCACTTGAAGCATCGTGCCGAGAGACGCCGCGAATTGGGCGAGCTCATTGCCTCATTGTCTTCTCTGAACTATCGCCAGCGATCCTTGCTCGAGCATGCGATCACGCATCCGAGGCTCGGGAGCAGCATCGAAAGCCACGCGACTTCCCACAGCGTCCACTACATGACCGCGCGCGAAGACCTACTGGAACTCGAAAAACGCGGCATGCTGGTGAGCCAAAGGGTGCAGCGCACCAAGCGCTTCTACCCGGCGGAAAGCCTGCTGCGGGCCGCTGCAGGGCGACGTTCTGTGTGAGGCTAAGGCGTACACTTCGGGACGTGCTTTTAAGCACTTTGCACCGGGGCAGGCTTCTCGTGGGCCCGCAGTGTTTGAACGGCTTATCTTCCGAGCTGCTATCGGGCGCGTCCCCAGCGCCGGGCGAGCGTGTGCGCGGGGCTCTCGCCGAAGCGCACGCGATAGCGGATGCTGAAGCGGCCCAGGTGTCCGAAGCGAACCCGTTGCGCTACCTCGCTCACGGTTTCCACGCTGTCGCTGGTCAGTAGCAGTACGCGTGCTCGCTCGAGTCGACGCGCACGTAAAAAGTGGAGCGGCGAGCAGCCGCGGCACTTCTGAAAACCTAACTGGAGTGAGCGCGCGGTGACGCCGGTCACGCGGGTGAGATCGGCCATGGTGATGTGCTGACCAAAGTGCGTGTCGATGTACTCCGCGGCGCGCCGCACGTAGCGCGGCTCGGCCGAGCGCACGCCTGAAGAGAACAGGGCCCCCTCGGCGAGGGGCTGGGAGAGTAGGAGACGAAAGATGAGCGCTTCCGCCAGGCATGCACCCCCACCGGGAGTCTCAAACTCTGGCTGTGCGTCGTCGGCTTGCTTCAGCACGTGCGCTATCAATTGCAAAAAGGGCAAAACCTGGGGTGCATCGAGCGCTATCCGCGCTTGGAACTGCACTGCGCGCGGCGAAGCCCCCGTCAGCGTAGTCACGGCATCGACGATGGCTTTGCGCGGGATAGTCAGCTGCAGGCTCCGAAAGCCCGAAGCGACGACGACCTTCGAGTCTCGCCAGGGCGGGCAGAGCACACCGGATCGTCCGAGCTCGACCGACGTCACCGTCTTTCCGATGGTCGACTCCGCACGAGCGTTTCCTCCTAGCGGGAGGGACAACAGATAGGCGTCGGATGCACCCTCACATTCGGCCCACACGCTGGACGTGGTCTCGCTCGCGACGAGCGTGAGCGGCCCCAGCGCGAGGTGGTGGACGCGCCAAGAAAACGGGTCCTTGCTCGCTATCCCGTGGATGTGCACGGGCGCCATCATGCGGCTGTAAATGTCGGAAGCCTCGTCGAGCGAAGGCACGTCGAGCAAAGGGTATCGTGATAAGGGCAGATGTGATCGCGCGGCAGCACTCAGCATTTCGATGGTCGCTCGTATCCAAACGCCAAGACGTCGGCGACTTTACCCACAAGCTGCCCCAAGATGCCACGCTTGTCACCCTCTTTTGAGGAACCGCTCCGCCTCAGTTCACTACGATGGAGGAGACAATGCTCCAGTTGCAAGTTTGGCTATCGCCTTGGTAGAGCGTCGTGTCCGTGGCATCGATGGACAGCACCTCGCCCAGATTGCCTTGCGCAAGGTCGCTGTAGTTCACCACCTTGCTGAAGCGACTGTAGCAGTTGGACTTGAAGTGGTTGGGCATGTAGTTCCAGTGCCGTCATCGCTTGCACGCGCCGCAAGGACCGTCAGCTGTGTGCCATCTGCACTCGGTATCTGATACACCGGAGAGCCCGAACGGTATGGGAAGCAAGTCCACTCGATGAAGGTCACATTGGAGGCCCGCAAGTCGCCCCTGATCGGCATCGCGCGCGCTCTGGATCGCGCTGCACGACGACGGCAACAGCGGCTGAGAGGTCGTTTTCCTGCGAACTCGGCCCCCGCGGTTAGGGGCCACGGCTAGAGCGCATTGAACGCGCTGCGCAGTTTAAGCAGTTCCGCCGGAGCAGAGGCGCCGGTCAGCCCGATGCGCATCGAAATGTTGCTGCCCTCCTCGCCCCAGGGCCACCAGAGCCCGTAGATCAGCAAGTCGTCCACGGCATCGGTGGAAAGCAGAAACTGGCCGGCACGCACACCGCCGGTTTCCGCGGAGACCTTCGTCAGGCTGGGCGGGGCCGTGCGAACCGTCATCTCATCCCAGACGTGGGCAAACAGCGCCTGCGCAGCACGCCAACCCTCGCCTGAGTTGCCCTGCGAGATCGTCGACGCAAGGCACTCGAACCGATTGTCCCAGCTCCAACCGCCGGACGGCCAGGTATTCTTGAACTGCAGCAGCGGCGTGAGGAGCGAGTCGCGGTTTGGGGGAGTCCTGCTCAGCATCTCCCCAAGCATGCCACGAGGTCTTCCCAACCTCGATACAAACGGCCTCTAGCCTCTCGGGAGGCCACATTTCTGCATGCAGCCCCGGCGTTGCCCTGCGGGGGGCCCCGGGCAGGCTACGAGGCAGGGGCATTCGCGAGCTAGGCGTGTCGCACATGGGCGCAGTTGTCTCCATCGAGACACAAAAAACGGCATCAACGGCGCGCCTGTGGTGCTCGTGATCGACATCGAGGACCGCCCGGTCGAAAAGCTCGCGTTTGCCAAGAGAGTTGAGCGG
>CAZEWA010000206.1:6921-9516 GCA_964515685.1 uncultured Polyangiales bacterium
GCACTCATCCCTGCTCTGCACGTTCGGCCCAACTCGCGTGGAGCAGACTGCGCGCAGGCATCGAAGACGGTGCGCGTCCAAACATGCGACCGAAGGAGCGCGTGAAGTGAGCGTGATCGGCAAAGCCCGCGGCGGCCGCGCTGCGCGCGACCGGAACGCCCCGCAGCATGTGCTCGATAGCGAGCGTGGTGCGCTGCAGTAGCCGGTGTTCGCTCAGGGGCAGGCACGTCTGTTCGGCGATCAGATGACGCAAGCGCTCCGCCGAGACCCGTGCGTCGCTCGCCAGGGTGTGCAGGGGAACATCGGGTGTCCGCTTCAGTCGGCCGAGGCTGTGCTGCACGCGCGCGTCCAGCCGCTGCGGGCTGGCAAGTCTCAAGTGGCGGAAGGCCTCCGCGCTCAGCTCGCCGTCGGCACAGCCGGCTCCACGCGCACACTCCCAAGCGACCGCTACCAGCGCGTCGCATAGTTTCCCCGCGATGGCGACGTAGGGTGCGGAGAGCGCGCGATGCGGCGCGAGTGCACTACCTGCTTCGCAGAACATCCCCACGGCAAGACCTTTGGCTTCTACCTGCTGCGCCACGTTCGGCGCGACCAGCACTGCCCGCAGTGTGCCCTTTCGTCCGGTCCAGGTGAAGGCGAGGTCCGCGTCGATTCCGATCAGCAGCTTGTAGGCCGGCGTTCTGTGTTCGCGCACCGCTTCCTGCAGACTCAGGTGCAGGACACGTCCACGCATGAGGCTCAATCTGCTCTCCATGCTCGTCTCTTCCCGCGGCAAAGCAGCGTTTTCAGCCGCTGCGTTCAAGCCCTTGATGTGGACCGCGCTAGATCCCATCCCATGTATACACCCGCTCTGGAAGCCTATGCGCTGTTGATCGTCGTGCTCACCCTCAAGTTTATCTGGCTGATCGGTTTGCAAGGCCTCCTCCGCATGCGGGCGCAGAGGTTCCGCTGGCCCGAAGATGCGCAGCATTGGCAGGGACAGAGCGGAAGCGAGGACCAGCGCGTGGAGCGTGCGCAGGCGGCCCTGCGCAACGACGGTGAGTCGCAGCCGCTCTTTCTGGCCGCGGCCGCGCTGTGGCTTGCGCTCGGCGCGGAACGGCGGATCGCGCTGTGGGTGTGTGGACTGTATGTATTGCTGCGCGTAGTCCACAGCGTGTGCCTGGTCTGGCCGCGTCAGCCGCTGCGCAACCGGTCGTTCGGCTTGTCTCTCGCCTGTCTCGTAGGCGTGTTGCTCGATTGCGCTCGCCTCTTGTTCAGTTGATGAAGGTGCGCGCTTCAGCGTCCTTGGGCAGACTGAAGCTGCAGTGGCAAGGGCCTATCCCACGCACAAGCCCCCTTTCACCCAACCGAAATGCGTGTAACGCATGGTACATTGGCACTCGATGTCGAAGCTCACCTTGCAGATCCGAACGCGGAACCAAGAGCAAACCGAAGCATTCGATGCTCCGCTCGTTCGGATCGGAACCATGCCAGGAGCGCAGGTGCGGCTCGATAGCGGCCCTAACTTGGCAGCCGTAATCGAGGTGTTGGAAGGGCACACAGCATTGCTCAAGCTCGACGATAACACGCTCATCCGCATGAACGGCCGCGCCGTCCCTGGCCGAGTGAACGTGGAAGCGGGCGATATTATCGTAATCGGCGAAACTACGTTGAGGGTCGTGAGCGCACCCGAAGCCGAGGCGCACAGCACAGTCTCAGGCTCGAAGACGAAGACGGGGCGTTCTCTTTCCTTCGGGCTTTTTATGGCGCTGCTCATCGTCGGTACCGCGCTCGGTCCGTCGCTTTGGGCAGGCTACGAGGCAGAGGGCATTCGTGAGCTAGGCGTGTCGCACATGGGCACAGTCGTCTCCATCGAGGACACAAAAAACCGCATCAACGACGCGCCTGTGGTGCTCGTGAAAGTCGAAGTCGATCTCGGAGATCGCAAGGTCGTGGGCGAGATCAGGCAGCGCATTAGCCCCGTCCATCTTCCGCGCGTTCAGCCCGGGCAGGCGCTCAAGGTTTGGATCGACCCCGCAGACCCGAGCCGAATGGCGCTCGAAGCAGGGTGGTAGCCGAAACTCAGCCAGCTTGCGCAACGCGAGGGGCTTCATCACTGGCGCGAGCAAATGAAACGCTGCCAACGCCCGTGGTACCACCGCTATGAATGCGACCAGTGAACGCTCCTTTGGGCCGGCGCGAGGTCCGAGCACGATGGCGCACTACGGAGAAGGGCCGTCGAGACTCCGCGGCGCTCTTTCTCCCTCGGATGCACCGGCGTTCGATGCAGAGGCCGACGCTCTCCGCGGCGCAAGGATCAATCTGCCACGGCACATCGCGAAGCCAACGGCTACCAGCGCGAGCCCCGGACAGCAGAGCACTAGGGCGACGATGACGGCGAGACCTATCCCCTGGGCTTCACCGGCCAAGCTGAGAATGGTGACCGCGCCAGCCAGGAACTGAGGGAACCCCAGACCGATCAGGCCGGCGCCAACCCAACTTCTTCTCCGCATGGCGTTGAAGAATGGCTGACATCAGGGGAGAACCGCAAGTCACTTGAGGCAACGCACCTAAGCAACCGGCGCTCACCGCAATGCAGTATGGAGCGTAGTCACC
>CAZEWA010000207.1:0-9492 GCA_964515685.1 uncultured Polyangiales bacterium
CTCGCCAACCTCGACCTCGACTGGCTTACACTGAACCGGATCCGCTGCCATGAGTGTCCTTTCAAACCGGGCCGCAGTGATATACGGCCCCAGGGGAAAAGCAAGTAGACGGGCTGAGAAAGCCGCGTCCTCACCATAGTTCTGTCTGCGAGGCGGCCTGGGATATTCTCTGGCCCATGCCTCGGAGACGTTTGTTTCGTCGCTCCCTGAAGCGTGCACGAATCCGCTTTGCGCGCCATGCGATTCTTGTAGGTGTTGTCGCCCTTTTGGCGATTATTGGTCTCAATGCACGTATTCGTGCCCAGGGTGGCACCGTAAATCTGCTCTCGATATCGAGGCTTGGAGATCGCGCCGAAGCGCTGTCGATGCTCGCTCTGCACGGGCTCCGCTGCACACATGACGACACCGCGACGCCGGGGCTGGTGCGCGCTGCGGCGCGGAAGCACGGCGTGTCCGCGAATCTGGCGCTCGCCATGGTGCGAGTAGAATCGGACTTTGTTCACACGCGCATCAGCAGCACCGGCGCGATGGGCTTGATGCAGCTCATGCCAGGTACCGCACGTGAGCTCGGCGTGCAGGACCCATTCGACGCGGCGCAGAATGTCGACGGCGGAGTCCGATACATCAAAGGACTTCTCTTACGCTATCGCGGGGATGTGCGTCGCGCGGTCGCTGCTTACAACGCGGGTTCGGGGCGAGTGCCACGCACAGGGCCTCTCGTCGCGCTGCCTCTTGAAACCCGAACGTATGTGTCTCGTGTAGTGAGCGGACTTTAAAAACAGACTTCTCCGGTCGATTTCTGCGCGAACGCGCGCGTTCGTGGAAGAATCGCGAAGTCCCCGTCGTTCGCCATTGTGCGCGACGCGGTTCTACAAGAGGCGCGATGGAATCCGCATGCGGACGCGCTCCAGGAGAAGTTAAGTCATGAGTCGGGGCGCTGTTTGGAAGCGGATCGGGCTGGTCGGCTGTTTGCTGTCGATGGGGGCCGTCATCGTCATGCCCTCATTATCCTTCGGAGAGCCTGGGATTTTGGCGCGCGGACCAGGGTCCGCCCCTGTGACGCCGTCCAATGGCTCAGAGCCTGGAGGGACTTTCGTCGACCGCATGAGCGAGCAGGGGCAGAGGGCACGTGGTCTGTACATCACGTATCCCTACCTGAACATCTACAAGGCTCGCGGCGTCATCAACATGCTCAAGCGCGCCAAGCTCGACACCGCGGTGATCGACCTCAAGGATGACGCTGGCCGCATCAGCTACACGACCGAGGTCGAAGCCTTGAAGCCGCAGGTGGTCAGCGCTCCCAATGACCTTCCGGCCGCGGTGAAGGAGCTGCAAGCCGCGGGCGTTTACACCATCGCGCGCATCGTCTGCTTCAACGACCCGAGCTTGCCTAAGCGCGAGCCCGAGCGAGCTATCCTCGACGGTCGACCGAAGTACGCTGGCAAGAACAAGCCATGGGTTTCGTGGGGCACGGGCGATACCTGGCTCAATCCGTACAACACCGACAATCACGATCTCTTCGTGGAAATGGCCAAGGAAGCGGAGGCCATGGGCTTTGACGAAGTCCAGCTCGATTACATCCGCTTCCCCGTGGACGGCGGCGTCGAGTATGCCCAATACGAGCCAAGCTCCGAGGAGCTACGGCGGTTCGTCCTGCTCGACATGCTGCGCCGCGTGGACGCCGCGATATCGATTCCGCTGGGCGTCGATGTGTTTGGTCTTGCGGCCATTCGTCGTGGCGACCCGACGGGCCTCGGGCAGTCGCTCACGGATTGGACTGCGCACGTCGAGGTGTTCTCTCCCATGCTCTACGTGAATGCGATGCCTGGCTGGCGCATGGACGTAGAAGATCGCGGGCACGTTCTTGTGAAGGGGCCCACCTACATCCTGCGGCAGCGTGTGGGGCGCGGCCCCGTCTTGAGGCCGTTCCTGCAGGCGTTCCACAACGGCCTCGGTGATAAGTGGAATCCGGATTTCATTGCGCAGGAAATCACGGGCGCACGCGGCGGGGAGGCCGACGGCTTCCTGTTCTGGAATCCCGGCTCCAACTACGGAATGGTGACGCGCGGTGTCGCGTCGGCGCCAGGTCTTGGGTCGCCGTTCCCCCTGGGTGACCGCGCGAAGTTCCGCGAATCGCTATGGTCGAAGGGCGAGCATGAGCTCTCGCCGGCCAGCGAGCGTAACGAGAAGTACGGTTGGTAGCTCGGGGAGCCTGCGTCGTGTGGGCCCCACGCGCGGTGGGGCATAAATCAGGTGCCGATTAAGCCAGAGCGGGCGAGGGCCTCGAAGCAGCGCCACACCGCTACGAGTGCCGCGGTATGGGCTGCGGTGGCCCGAAAAACCCGGCGCCCGATCTGGAGCTCCAGCGCTACCTGGTAGCCCGTGGATTCCGCGTACTGCAGGCAGGCGCGGAGGGTGTCCCCCTGCAACTGCATGGAATGCGCGCACTTTCTTACAAAATAAACCAGCGCGTCCCGCGGCAGCATCTGCCGGAACGTCACCTCGATGGACCCTATTGGGCTTTCGTCGCGCGCATCCACTGTGAACCCCCCTCGCCAAGCCGTGTATATGACTACACTTGGTCATGGCGCTGTCAACAGACGAACAGCCTGAGCTGAGGGAATTTTCCGAGTGTTCCCGCGTGGGTACGTTGCCGCCTGGGGAGCATTTAGAGCTTCCTCGATGGCGCGCAACCGATGCCTTTGGGCTAGAAAATCAGCTTGCCGCCGCCTGCGCCTGGTAGACCGCCGCCGCCTGCGCCCGGTAGACCGCCGCCACCCTGGCCAGGAACAACGATGCGCGACATTTGTTGACGCTGCATCTCACGGGCCTGCTCGATGAGGCGCTCCACGGCGGCCTGAACGGCCTCGGGAAACTTGTCCATGGCCTCGTTGAGATCCTTGGCTTCAATCGGACACTGGATGGGCAGCGGGCCACGATCCGACATCAGGGTGGTCTCGCCGGTGAAGATCACGGGGCGCGATTCATCGGGCGTGCCGTCTTCCTTGATCGGCGAAAGCCTGCGCAGGGTAGCGACCTTGAGGTCCGTGAAGGACTCCTCTTTGTACAGGTTGGCCTTGTCGACCTTCACGTCGCCGAAGGATGTATTCTCATTTGCCATGGAGCCTCTCATGCCAAAAACCACGCCCAGAATCAATGCGATGTGGCGTGGTCAGACGTACGCGAACCTAGATTTTGGGCTGTGCGGCGCAACGTGTTTTGCGTGCGAAAAAATGATATTGTCAGCGGCGAAGAAGCGTTAGCGGCCCCGAATGGCACCCTAAATAGGGGAGAGCTTGCGCTTCTAGCGGGGAGATCACTTCTCTTCCTTGCGTATGTGTGCGGAGCTGGTTGGTCCGCCGCACGCTGACGACGGATCGTCTGGGTTCTGGCTTCGAAGGAATGGTGGATGGCTTCTCACGGCACGGTCGTGTCTTCGGAGCAGTGGAGCAACGCTTCTTGGTTCATGCGACTGTTAGACGCAGTCCTGATCGTTGCGGCCCATTCGCTTGCCACTGTGGTTCGCGAAAGTGGGGATTTGAGGGGAGTCCACGAGGCGGTGGGTGTGGCGTTGGCGGCCACACTTTTTGTGATCATTGGCGACGCGAACGGCCTCTACCGCCCCACTCTACGTTCTGCTTCGGCCAAGGTTGAGATCGGCAAGGTGTGGACGAGCTGGGCGCTTACCCCCCCGCTGCTCCTCACCCTGGCGTTCGCCATGAAGGCCAGCGACGCCTATTCGCGTGCGGTCACGCTCCTGTGGTTCGCGTTGACGCCCGTGGTTTTAAGCCTGGTTCGCTACGGAACGCGTCGACTCCATGGCGAGCTCTATCGGCGGGGTGTCGCCACACGCACGGTGCACATCGTCGGGGCGACCAAAATGGGCGCGTTGATTGCCCAACGCATCATGGACGACCCGAGCTCAGGTCTGCGCGTCCAGGGATACTTCGACGACCGGGATGTCGAGCGCCTGCATCCGATGCCGGTGTCGCTCGGCGAGCCGATGGGAAAGCTCGACGAACTTCTCGCCATCGCGCGTAAGGGACAAGTCGATGTGGTGTACATCGCGCTGCCGCTGCGCGCAGAGTCGCGGATAAGCGAGATCGTCAGACGGCTCGCGGACAGCACGGCTTCTGTCTACGTGGTGGCAGATTTCCTCGTGTTCGATCTCGTGCATGCCCAGTGGTCGAACGTGCAGGGCCTGCCCGTGGTCAGCGTGTTTGAAAGCCCATTTTATGGCGTAAACGGGTGGCTCAAGCGTTTCGAAGACATCGTTTTGGGTTGTCTCATCCTACTGCTGATCTCACCGGCTATGGCGCTCATCGCACTCGGGGTGAAGCTCAGCTCGGCGGGCCCAGTGTTCTTTCGGCAGCGCCGCTACGGCCTCAACGGCGAAGAGATTCGCGTTCTGAAGTTCCGCACCATGACGGTGTTGGAGGACGGGCCGGACGTGAAGCAGGCCGTGAAGGGCGATCAGCGCATCACCCGTTTCGGCGCGTTCCTGCGGCGCACATCCCTCGACGAGCTGCCTCAGTTCATCAACGTAATGTCGGGCGAGATGTCCATCGTGGGGCCGCGCCCGCACGCCGTGGCCCACAACGAGATGTACCGCCGCATGATTCACGGCTACATGCTGCGCCATAAGGTCAAGCCCGGCATCACGGGTTGGGCCCAGGTGAACGGCTGGCGTGGTGAAACCGATACGCTCGAAAAGATGGAACAGCGCATCAACCACGACCTCCACTACATCCAAAATTGGGGCCTTTTGTTCGACATCAAGATCATCGTAAAAACGGTGTTTGGTGCAGGGACCCGGCAGAACGCTTACTGAGTGCCGAATTGAGGGCACAGGTACGATGTTTCACTCGGGACGGACATCGCGCTTGGGGCATCCCGCGCTATGTTTCCCCGGTGATTCTATCCAGGCGACTCGTTCCTCTTCTTGTGGCGACTTTGGGTGTGGGGCTGCTGGCGGGCTGTTTAAGTGGCCCGAAGAAGCAACCGATGCAGCGCCTACCGAGCGATGTGATTTCTGCGGAGTCAGAGAAGACCCCGGCGCCGGATCTCATCGAAGTGCGCGTCCTGTTGGTCGCCTACGAAGGTAGCCAGCCTGCACAGGGGGCTCTCACACCCCAGACGCGCACGAAGGAGCAAGCCCTGGAGCGCGCGCGCATGATCGCTCGCATGGCGCGGAGTGGCGACCGCTTCGCGGAGTTGGTGCGCAAGTACAGCGACCTTCCTGGCGCGTCTTCGGACTACGGCCTGTTCCGCTTGCGGCCCGCGCAACCGGGGGCATTCGGGTCGGAAGTGGCGGACGCGGCCGTGGAGCTCAAGCCCGGTAGCGTGGGTGAGCCGGTGGATGCAACCCTCGGTTTTTTCGTGGTGGAGCGCCGTGCCGATCCGCTGAAGGGACCTGCGCGGATCAGCGCGCGGCACATCCTCGTCAGTTACAAGGGCGCGCAGCACGCCATGGCCGGGGTTACCCGCACGGAAGCAGAAGCTCGCACGTTGGCCACGCAGATCGCCCGAGACGCCAAGCAGCCAGATGCCAACTGGGCGGCGCTGGCAGCCAAGTACACCGACGAGCCTGGCTCCAAGGAGACCGGCGGCGATTTGGGTAAATTTGGGCGCGGGCAGATGGTTCCTGC
This sequence comes from uncultured Polyangiales bacterium, assembly GCA_964515685.1. GTDB lineage: Bacteria > Myxococcota_A > Polyangia > Polyangiales > DASUME01 > DASUME01. The sequence goes on from CAZEWA010000207.1 coordinate 5,649, forward strand.
CTTCGAGAACGCAGCCTTCGCCCTGCCGATAGGTGAAGTCAGTGACGTGGTGCAATCCCCGTTCGGGTTTCACGTCATCCAGCGTTACGAGTAGTCACGCCGAAAGCTCGCTGCATGCGCGGAGCCGGTTCAGGCCGGCTTCGAAAGCAAAGACAGCAAGGCATCACCGTACTTGCGAATGCGCTCCTCCCCCATCCCCCAAACTCGTTCGAGATCTTGGTGGGTGCGCGGGCGCTCGGCGCACAGCGCGCTCAGGGTTCGGTTCTGAAACACTTGGTAGGGCTTGATGCGTCTTCGCTTGGCCTCACTGCGGCGAAAGCGTTTGAGGGCGTCTTCCAAGGAGCTCGCGCGAGGCTCGGACCGGGCCGATCGCTCTTTCGTGCGCACGCGCTTGCCAGCGACCCAAAGTGTCGGGTATTTCACTCCCTTGGGCTCCAATAGGCCGCGGGCGAGCAGTGCGTCGAAGGCCTGAAAAAGGGCTTCTTCCGAGGCGTGAGCGAGGGCTCCGAAGTGCGGATTCCGGTCTAGCTTTTTGCGCGTTACGTCGCGGGCCTTGCTGCCCTTGAGACCGCGCATGACGTAGCGTCGGCCGAGCGGTTTCGCCAAGGCGTCGACAAAGGCGACGATAAGCTCGAGCTCGGTTTCACTGAGGGCCGGTATGTCCTTGGCGACAGTGCGTTGCGTTTTCTTTTTAAGGTCGCTGGCGACGCGCTTTTCCCACGCATTTCGCGCTGTCTCGAGTTGCTTGATCACGCCATCGAGCTCGAGGCACACGTCGCAACTGCCACAGACGCTGCCGTCATCGCGCCCAAAATGCAGGGCGATGCGCTGCTGTCTGCAGGTAGTACCGAACGCGTATTGCTCGAGCGCCTCGAAGCCAAGTTGCATGGCGGGCCGGTCGGCCTTGAAGGCCATGCGTTCGTGGATACGCCTGTCTGCCGGAGAAAACCCGAGCCAGCACACGGCCGGCTTTCCCTCACGCCCAGCACGACCGGCTTGTTGGGAGTAGGCTTCCAAAGTGGCAGGGGCCTCGGCGTGGAGCACCAGTCGCACATCCGGCATATCGATGCCCATACCGAACGCCGAAGTGGCGACGAGTACAGGCGTTTTACCTTGGGCAAACAGGGCGGCTGCGCGGCTGCGCGCCGAGTCGCTGCGGCCCGCGTGGTAGTAGCCGGCGCGGATCTTGGCTTTGCGCATGGCTTTTTGTAGGGCTTCGGCGCGTTTTCTCGTGGCTGCAAACACGAGCGCGCGTCCCTCGACTTTGCGTTGCGTGAAGCCTGCATCGCTGAGGACCTCGACAGTCCATGCGGTGCGTGTGCGGTCGCTCTGGGTTAGCGCGACGCGAAAGCTGAGGTTTGGGCGTGTGAAGTCGCCGTGCACACAGAGCGGTTCCACCAAGCTGAGCGAGTTCTCGATCTCGGCTTGGACCTTGGGGGTCGCGGTCGCGGTCAAGGCCATGACCGGCACTTGCAGCGTGTGCTTCAACCACCCGAGCTCGGTGTATTCGGGCCGAAAATCGTGGCCCCACTCGCTGATGCAGTGAGCTTCGTCGACGACCGCGCGCGTGATCTTGGCTTTTTCGATCCGCTCACGAAAGCGCTTGTTTTTGAGGCGTTCTGGGCTGACGTAGACCAGCGTGTAGCGCTCGAGGTTGCGCAGCGCGGTGGCTTGGTCCGCCCACGGAATGCCCGAATGCAGTGCGACCGCTGACACACCGCGCGCGGTGAGGGCGGACACTTGGTCGTCCATCAACGCCATGAGTGGGCTGACCACGAGCGTGAGGCCTTCGCCTCGGTTCGCGAGCACAACCGCCGGCACTTGATAGCAAAGCGATTTCCCTGCGCCGGTTGGGAGCAGGACCACTGCGTCGCGTCCGTTGAGGAAAGCTTCGACAGCCACCGCTTGGCCCGTACGAAACGTGGCCATACCAAACACAGTCGAGAGCACTACCTGCGGCATCGCAGCGAACTCTAGCGGACGCGACGTTCTGCGGTGAAACAAAGCAAAAGCGCCCCACGGCGAGCCGGGGAGCGCTTCTTGTTTCAGGCAGCCGAAGTGAAGTTCGGCGGCAGCAAAAGCCGCGTCAGACCTGCACGTGCCTGCGCATCTTGCCCAGTGCTTGTTCCTGAAGCTGGCGGATGCGTTCGCGGGACAAGTTGTACTTGTCGCCGATTTCCTTGAGCGTGAGCTCGTCTTCGTTGTCCAAACCAAAGCGCCAACGCACGATGCGGGCTTCCATGGGGGTCAAGGTCTTCATGAGCTGCTGAAGCTGCTCACTCCAAGTCTTGGTTTCCAGGTCCTCATGCGGCGAGGGCGTGTCTTCAGCCGGGATGAAGTCGATGAAACGACGGCCATCTTCGTCGCCCACGTTACGGTCGAGCGAGAAGGGCGCTACCGGCGTGCTCTGTTGGAGCTGCTTGAGCTTGTCGGCGCTGACGCCGGTTTCCTTCTCGATCTCCTCAGGTGTCGCTTCGCGGCCTGTCTGGGCCTCGATGGCTCGCGCCACACGCGCCACACGCTGATACGTGTCGAGCATGTGCACGGGCACACGCACGACGCGGGCTTTGTCCGCCAGTGCGCGGTTGATGGCGTGACGAATCCACCATGATGCATAGGTGCTGAAGCGGTAACCACGGGTGTGGTCGAAGCGCTCCACGCCCTTGAGCAGGCCGAAGTTGCCCTCTTGGATGAGGTCGATGAGCGGCATGCGGCCGTGGTTGTAGCGACGGGCAATCGAGACGACCAAGCGCAGGTTCGCCGTGACGAAACGGTTCTTGGCAGCCTGCTGCGCGCGCTGTGCGCCCCGCACGTCGGTCAAGTACTTCTTGAACGCCGGGGTCACCAAGAACTCGCCGACAACCATGTCGCGTTCAGCCGTGTGTGTACCGGCCAAACGTTCCACAGCTTTCTGGGATTCCGCTACGAAGATGCGGTCGGCATCGAGCTCACGCAGCTTGGTGGAGAGGGCGTCGGCCGTCTCGTCCCAGCGCTGCTGCTCCTTCTTGCCGAGCGTCTTCTTGGCGGCCTTCACCGCCTTGCGCAGCGTGTTCACCTCTGGCGGCAGTTCTTCCAGGTGATGGTCGAGCACGCGGGCCACGGTTTCGAACGCAGGCAAATGCGAGAACAGCGCACGCCAGTACGCAACCTCGAGCTGGTGAATGCGGCGTGCGGCCTCGAGCTCCTCATCGGGCGCGAGCACCTTGTGATTGGCCATCTCACGGAAGTAACGACCGAGCATGCTGCGATCGTTACGCTCAAGGTCGCCGATGGCCTTGGCGCTTTCCTTCTCGACCTCTTCCAGGTCCTCGTGGCTAGGCTCCTCACGCGGCTCGGAATCGCCGCTGTCTTCGGCGGCCTCGGCCTGGGGCGCAGCTGCGGCTTGGGGCGCAACGGAGGTTGCAGCTTGGGCCTTGAGCTTTTCGGCGTCGCTCGGCGCAGCAGCCTTCTCGGTTGCCTTGGCAGAAGCGACCTTTACGCCGCTTTTGCCGGCGCCGGCCTTCGCAGTTGCAGCAGATGCCGCCACCTTGTCGGCCTTCGCCGTCACGGGCGCAGCCACAGAAACCGGCTTTTCGGACTCCGACTTGGTCTGAGTCGGCCGCGGCGAAACAACGGTAGAACGAGAGGGCTGCTTTCCGCGAGCACTCGACTTTTGCGCGCGCATTTCCATCGACACGAGCTCCTCTGCGCACTCGCGCAGGCAGAAATTGGTGCGTCCAGCGGTGGTTCAACTCCGAGGACCAACATTTCGTTCCCAACCAACCAACGAATTCTTTACGAGCCGCGTCGCGAGCGAACGTACCCGGCCTGGTCCAGGTCACGCGGCCAATTAAACCGTTGGTAG
>CAZEWA010000208.1:0-9328 GCA_964515685.1 uncultured Polyangiales bacterium
ACACGATCCGCTTAACCGAGCGCAACGTGTCGCGTCAACATGCGCGTCTCGTTAAAACTGACGCCGGTTATCGCATCGAGGACCTTGAGTCGTACAACGGCGTCCGCATCAATGGCAGCCGTATCGCCAAGGTCCACGACCTCAAAGACGGCGACCGCGTCGGCATCGGTGACTACGTCATCGCGCTCAAAGCGGATTCCGACCTGGCAAACGAGACGCCACCCGTCCCGACTCGGCCCTCCGTACCCGCAGCCGGTATCATTGCACCTCCGGCTCGGCTCGTGATGGTCTCCGCGCCCGCGCCCGGCGCCGAATTCTCCATCGCGAAGCCCCTCGTGCGAATCGGCCGTCTCGAGGAACTCGATTTGTGCATCAGCCATCGCTCGATTTCCCGTGAGCACGCGCGGATCTCGCAAAAAGACGACGGCTTTGAGATCGAAGACCTGCAGAGCGCCAATGGCGTGCGTGTCAACGGCAGCAGCGTGAAGCGCAGTGCCTTGCGTTCAGGAGACGTCCTCGAGCTCGGTCAGGTCCGTTTTCGCTTTGTGGCGCAGGGAGAGGCGTACACCTTTGACCCTTCGGAAGAAGAGATTGTAAGCGCGCCGCCTTCACGTGGCCTTGGGCCGGAGAAACGCACGGTCGCTGTGATCGTCGTCACGGCGGCAGTGGTGGGTGGAGCGTTGGCCTGGCTCGGCGAGGGAGGTCGCCAAGCCGGCGCGGCAAGCGTGACGGCACCGCCTGCGCTTCCGCCCGCGTCGGCGTCTGCCACGGTGGGTGCGGCATTCCAAGACGCGCCCGAGAGGCTTCAAGACGAAGTGCAGATTCAGCTCGCGGCTGCCCTGGAGGCTTGCCGTACGTCTCTGGCCGCCGAGCGCTTCGATGAGGCCCTGCGGGCCGCGCAGAACGGTCTGGCGCTCTCGCCGAGCGATGCAGATTTGAGTGGCTGCCGCATGGAGTCGGAGGAAGCCCTGCGTGCTCTGTCCGCCTACGAGCAGGGCAAGAAGGCACTCGGCGAGAACAAGCTGGAAGATGCTTACTTCCTGTTCGCGGGTATCTCGGAAGGCAGTCCGTTCCGCAACAAGCCCGAGGTCGTCCAGACGATGCAGCGCGCGGCCATGGCGCGCCTGATTCAAGCCCGCAAATTGCTGCGCTCAAGTCCTGCGGAGGCTCGGCGCCTGGCTGAGTCTGTTCTCGACATGTACGGCCTCACCACAGCCATGGTCGAGGACGCAAACCATATCCTCGCCCTCGCCGGACGCTCGTCGGCTGCGTCTGGAACGACTGCGCCCGTGGCGGCTGCGCCACGCGTTCGAAGTGCCACGACCAGTAGCTCAGCTCCCGCAGCGAGCGAATCTCGGTCCGCCGAGCCTGCCGCCGAGGCAGAGAGCCCGGCCAAACTAGCGAGAAACTGCTTGGCGCGCGGAGATCAACGCTGCGCCGTGCGAGCCCTCGAAGGTCGCACCGAGAACGCGCAGGAGTTAGCGCTGCTCATCGAAACTTACCGTGCGCTGGGCGAGACCAAGAAGGCGGTCCGGCACATGGAGAACTTCGTCGCGCGTTACCCTACAGCTCGCCAAGCTGCGCAGTACCGGCAGTTCATCTCGAAGTACGACGAATAAAGATCATCGACTCAGCTCGGTGTATTCGTTGACATTAACAACACGCGTTGTTACTCAGGTTCACTGTTCGAGTCTGATCTGGTGGGAAGGATACGGATGGCCCGCGCCCTCTGTCGTTTGAGTCGATTTGCCTTTGCAATGCTGTTGCTCCTTGGCCTCGTTCCCGAGGTCGGGCGCGCCCAGGATCTGAAAGGCGGGGGGTATGACCTTCGATTGTTCCGCCATGCGGTGGACTCGAAGGGCCTAGCGTCCGTCAACGGCACAGATGTCCTCGGCCACAAGAGCTACAGCTTTGGGCTCATCGTGGACGGGGCGTTTAACCTGATCCCGTACCGCGGCTACAAGGACGATTCGCGCGCGCTGGCCAGCAAGGCCGATCGCACGGACTTCTTGGTCGACCAGTACTTCACGGGTGTGTTGCATGCCAACTTCGGCTTGTTCAACCACCTGGTCGTCGGCGCGCAGTTGCCGCTGATCATTGCGTCGGGCCCCAATGTACAGGCGCCCGACCAGTACAACACCGGTGCGAGCGGAGGGCTCGGCTACCAGGGCCTCGGCAACCTCGTGTTGCACGCCAAGTGGCGCATCCTGCGCATGGAGACTGCGCCCATCGGGCTTGCAGCGGTCATGCAGGTTGGTTTGCCCACCGGCAATTCCAAGCAGTTTGCCGGCGATCCCGGCGTGATGTTCTGGCCGTCTCTCGTACTCGGCTACAAGCCCCACCGCATCCTGCGGTTCAACGGCGAAGTCGGTTATCGCGCCGTCACGGGCGATGGCGCGACCATCAACTTCAATCGCAAGACCACGCCGCTCGGCATGATCGCCATTGATCCCAACGCGACCAACGCAGCGGTCCAGCCCGGGAGCAACGGGGATCCGGTCACGTACAACAGCCACGTCACCTTCGGTGGTGGCTTTGCACTGCGTGCGTCTCCGGCAGTCGACTTCATCGTGGAAGGCTACGGCAATCAGATCACAGCCAAGCCGAAGTCCACGGCGGCCGAGGTGCTGGCAGGCCTCAAAATCTTTGTGCAGGAGAACAGCTACCTCCTGCTCGCGGGTTCGTGCGGCAACGCATGCATCCCGCTCGATGGCTTTAACCAGCCCGACTACCGCTTCATCCTCGGCTTCATCTTTGAGCCCTCCATCGGCGACCGCGATGGCGACGGCTACAAGGATGACGTCGATCAGTGTCCCGACGAGCCCGAAGACTTCGACCGCTTCGAAGACGGCGACGGTTGTCCGGATCCAGACAACGATCAGGACGGCATTCTCGATATCGACGACGAGTGCCCCCTTGTGCCTGAGGATCACGATGGCGACGCGGACTGGGATGGTTGCCCCGAGGGCGACGACGCGGATCGCGATGGCGACGGCATCCTCGACAGCGTCGACCAGTGCCCCGACGATCCAGAAGACCTCGACGGCTTCCAGGATTCCGACGGTTGCCCGGACCCGGACAACGATCGGGACGGCATCCTCGACGTGGACGACATGTGCCCGAACGAGGCTGAGGATAAGGACGGCTTCCAGGACAAGGATGGCTGCCCTGATCCAGACAACGACCAGGACCGTATCCTCGACGTGAACGATGCATGCCCGAACGACCCCGAGACCTACAACGGCTTCGAGGACCAGGACGGCTGCCCGGACCGTGGCTCGGTTATCATTGAGGAAAACCAGATCCTCATCCTCGAGAAGATCTACTTCGAGACGGACAGCGCCGAGATCCAACAGCGCAGCTACCCGATCATCGACGCGGTAGCAGCCACCCTCATCGGTAACCCCCAGATCACGATGATCGAGATTCAGGGCCATGCCGACGAGCGCTCGAGCGACGAGTACAACGTGCGGTTGACCCGTGACCGTGCGGCTGCGGTACTCGAGGCAATCAACCAGCGTGGCGTGGATCGCCGCCGCATGCGCAGTGCCGGTTACGGCGAGCGTTGCCCCATCGATCCAGCGCACAACGCTGCCGCCTGGGAAAAGAACCGTCGCGTGGAGTTCAAGATCCTCGAAACGGAAGAGGGGTCGACGGGCGTAGAGGTTGTGTGCCCGGCGGGTCGCGACCTGATGCCCAAGGGCAGGTAGCCTCTGTAAGCCGCGCGCCTGCGGGTTTCTTCGGATTCTCCGCGGGCGTTGCTAGGTTTAGAGGTGCATGGCTCGCTGGATTCTTCTTGTCTTGTTGGCTTTGGCATGGGTAAGTCCGGCGCAAGCCTGGACTCGGGCGCAAGTCCGCGATGCCAAGGTTGACCTCACGCTGGGCAGCGGAACGTCTTTGGATGTTTCGCTAGAGCTCGGGGTTGAAGTCACCGGAGGGTGGCTCGAACGTCTCGAGATCTCGGGTCTGGAGGGTTTAAAGGACGCCTCCCAGGACGGGCTCACCGCCTGGCTTACGCGCGAAGATGGGACCGAGCTCACACCGGAGGTTCGCCTCAAGAACGGCGTAGTGGGGATTCGGCTGACCCGTCAGGACGCTCCTCGACGCGGCGTGCATCGGCTGGGGCTCAAGTTCACGGTCGCCAGCGCTGCCATCATCGAGCGCGGGTCCGTGACTCGCCTGGAATGGACGCTGCCGGGTTGGGACGCAGGGCTCGAGCAAGCGCAAATCCGCCTGGTGGTCCCGGAAGGAACGCGTGCTGTGCGCGACGGCGATCTCGCGCAGCAAGTGACGGACGAGCCTTTTGCTTCTGGGCAGCGGCTGGTGACGTTCCAGCGCGTGCACGTGCCCCGAGAGACCCCGTGGCGCGTCGCCGTCGACCTGCCGGTCCTGCCTGCCACGGATGGCAATGCTTCCCAGGGCGTGTTCCGCATCGGCCGGGATCGCAGCGCATTCGGTTGGGCAGCCACACTGGTGCTGGCCCTCTCGTTGCTGGCGCGACAGGGAAATCGAAAGCGTGCGCAGCTCGCCGCTTCGGAAATGGTTCCGTGGATAGCTGTGGGGCGCTTCCAGTTGGGGTATGCGCTAGTTCTATGGGCGTTGGCGATTTGGGTGTGCGGGTTCTCTGTGCTCTGGGCTTCGGGGCTGCTGCTCGTGGCAGCGTGTCTAACGATTGAGCGCAGCGCGGCTAGGCCTCGCGGGCCGACGCTTGGTCACTTCTCGCCCATCGGCGTGGACCATTTCGTTTTGCTGCGACGCGCCTACGCTCGCGAGCGTTGGGGCATCGTGCCTTACTTCGACGCAGCCTCTGCACTCGGAGTGGCGTGCACGATTGGGGCATGCGCGGCGACTGGCTGGCATCTGCGCTTGGGGGAAGCTCTTCCGGATTGGGCGCTCGCGTTGTCCTGCGCAGTTGCGCCTGTACTGAGTACAGCGCACGTCCGCTTGCCGCGCACGCTTGCTAGGCGCGTACGGAGTCTCGTGCGCGCCGCGCAGCAGCTGCGACTCCACGGCGTGGCGCTGAACTTGGTGTGGTTTCAGGCGAACGATAGGCACGAAGAGCCGCGTCTGCGGGTCCTCCCGGCACGCCCTCACCATGGCTTGTTGCGCATCGATGTGCTCGCGGATACGCGGCCGGGTTCGCCTGCACTCGTGCTGTGCGCAGTGGTGCTCGCAGATTCGACGGCGCAGCGCGCCCTGTCTGCACATTGGACGGGTGCATCGGAAGTTCACAACCAAGCGGGTAAGCGCCATGCATTCTGCAAAGCGGTGGTGAATCTCGAGCAAGACATCGAGCAGTTGCTCGGGGCTTTGGCGAGCCATGAGCAGCAGGCGATCGGTGCCTGGGTGCGCGAGCAGAGCGAAGCGGCCTAGCTCTCGGAGCACGCGCTCAGGTTACGCTCAGCCACGTGGGCATAAAGAGCAAGACGAACCAAGCCAGCGTGAAGTAAGCGAGCAGGCGCCGCCGCGGGCTCAGCTCACTGTCTTCGGTGGGCGGGTGGCGGTCCCCGCCGATGCGCACCATGACCGTGAGGACGATGCCCCACATGATCCAGTTGGCGCCGCCAAAGAGCGCGATTTCGACGCGTTCGGGCGATGCGGACAAGAGCCAAGCATGGAGACCTTTGGCTGCGCTGATGAACGCGCCCAGAGCGAAGAGTCCCCTGCGCACGTAACGTGAATATGTGTCCTGCCGTTCCCCGAACAGAGCGTACGCGACGTGTCCACCGTCGAGCTGTCCCGCTGGAACCAGGTTCATCATGGTGACGAGGAGGCCGACCCAACCTGCGAACGCGGTGGGCGACAAAAAGATGTCGTGGTTCTCGGGCATGGGGCCCTTGATCAGCCAAATCAGTCCCTTGTAGAAAAGCGAGTGGCCTTCGCTCGTGAAGCCCGAAACGAGCGGCGCCACTTCCGATGTGTGAATACCGTAAATCAGCACCGGAATGGCGACTACGAGGCCACATAAAGGACCTGCGGCGCCGATATCCAAGAGTGCGTTTCGCTCGCGGATCGGCGCGCGCATTTTGATGACGGCCCCCATGGTGCCAATGAGCGTGAAGGGCAGCGGAAGGGGGATGAAGTAGGGCGGCGAGACATCCACGCGATGGATGCGTGCGGCGACGTAGTGCCCCATTTCGTGGCAGAGCAGGATGGCCATGAGAGGCACGGCGAACGGGTAGCCGCGCCACATGTCGGCGACGTTACCGAAACCGACTTGGTTCGCGCCGACGTAGAGCGTGGAGCCCAGCGTGAGAAAAAAGAGTAGGGCGGCACGTCGGATGTCGCGCGTGGAAGGGCTTTGGGAGGTCACTGCGCGGCCTGCGATTTGAGCTGCGCGTCGAGACACGCCGCATGCGCTTGCGAGTCGCGCTCGGTAGACGAGGCATGTTCGCTTGTCTCGGTGACTGCGGTCTGTGTCGTGTCGCCTCGCTTCAGAACCGCAAGGCGTGCTTTGGGAGCGTTGTGAATCCGTGCGCGCAACTCTTGCTCTGTGGTTCCTGACGTCTGTCCCTCTGACATCCCTGGCTTGAATAGCACCCGCGCTGCGCCTTCTGCCCTGCGTCTGAGTACGTTGTGCACAAACGGGGCCTTCGATTCGGGGAGCTCAGCTTCGGTGAGTCTGCGCAGCATCGTCAAGGTGTGGGGCGTGAAAGGGTTGCGAAGTGGCGTAGGGTCGCGCTGAGCTCGGGCTCCGGCGCGAAGTCGTGGCGAGCTTGAGGCGCTCCTTCAAGAAACGTGCGGCCGATTTCTTTCGGCAGGAAGCGCGCGAGCAAAGCCCGGGCACGCGGCGGGAGACCGCTGCCCGAGATTTCACCGCGGACGCTTTCCGCCATGGTGCGCAACACGCGGATCTTGTGCGAGGCATCGGCGATGTCGAGTTGCGATAGCAGTGATTGCACCGGGACGCGCTGGGCTTCAGGCATCGTTGCTGAAACATGCGCTAGCGTGCGGTCGTCGGCGAGCGTGGCGGCGAGCGCAAAGCCCAAGCACTTTTCGTGGCTCCACAAAGACACGACCCTGTTTAGCACAGCCGCCTGCTAAGCTGGTCGGCCTTGAGATTTATGCACAACAGCATTCACATCACGTTCGTGCGCCACGGTGAGTCCACCTCTAACCGCAACCAGCGTTGGCAGGGGCAGGGCAACTCTGAGTTGTCGGAACTCGGGCGCGATCAGGCCGCTGCGCTGGGGCAGCGCCTTGCCAAGCGGGAGTTTGACCTCGTCGTGGCCTCCGACTTGACGCGCGCCGTGGATACCGCTCGGGCGACGGGCTTTGCGTTCGAACAGCTGAAAGAGTTCCGCGAGTTCGATGTCGGCCGCTGGGAGGGACTGACGCGCGAAGAAGTCGAGGCGCGTTATCCTGAAGAGATGGATCGGCTCAAACAAGGTGAAGACATCCCGCTCGGTGGAGGCGAGTCGTTCGGTGTTTTTTCTGAGCGAATCGATCAGGCGCTGGCCCGCCTTTACGCGCGACTTGAACCTGGCAACCGGGTCTTGGTGGTGTGCCATGGTGGCGTGATAGGAACCGCTATCTCGGGCCTTTTGGGGCTGCGTGGTCGTCGTCGCTTTCCGCTGGCGCGCGTCAGCAATACGGCGATAAGCGAGCTGGAAGTGTCATCGGCTGACGGTTGCGTGCAGCACGCGAGGCTGCGGGTGTTCAATGATGCCCGTCACGTGGCCGCGGTGAGTCCTTGGCCGTCGATCGAACCGAACTTGGGATGTCTGGCACTGATTTGCGATGCGCGCCCCGATGTGGGGTACGGCGATTTCGAGGCGCACTACGAAGCCGAACCAACGCTGCAACAGTTGGATGGCGGAGCTTCCCTCGGTGGACCTATCGAGGCGCGCTTTTCAGAGCTGGTGAGTGCCTTGAGCGCGCGTCACCCTGAGAGGCGTGTGTCGCTCGCTGCATCTTCGGCGTTGGTGCGCGCCTGGGCTGAGAGCACCATCTGGCCTGAGCGCAGCGAGCAAGCTCAACTCGGGCAACCGCGCGTTGGAGACCTGAGTCACGTCGGCGCAGGACACGAGGGAGGGCTCATGCTGCTCGATTACGGCGTCTCGCTCGACTGATCTCTGCCTGCGCCGAGGGCCGCGCAAAGGCCCTCAAAATCATCTACGTGCAGCCAATGTCCTGCGCGCTCCAGCTGATGAACATGGAAGCGCTCGGGAGCGCGTTGAGCGAGGGCTGCCAGGTGTTGCTTGTCTTCGAAGCTCAGCACTTCGGAGCGCCCTCCGATCACCACATCCCAGCGTGCGTTGGAGGTCTCCAACACCGACCACGTATCGAGCGCGAAGTAGTCGGACAACATCTCCCGAATGCCCTGCACGTCGAGGCGCAAGCGGACGCTCCCGTCGGAGGTGCGCTCCAAGTTCATCGCGAGCCACTCCGCTATCATGCTGGATTGGCCGTGAGAGCGAACCGCACGCAAGAAGTCATCGCGCTGCGCAAACGTTCTCGGCAGCTGATCGAGCAACGAGAGAATGGCAAAAGTTTGCTCCGATCCGCGCGGCGCCGTGCGGCTGCCAGGCGAGCTGTCGAGGAGCATGACCCGTGACAGGTCTGGACGAAGAGCATGAAAGCGCAGGGCGACCTTGCCCCCAAAGCTGTGTCCGAGAACCTGACTGACCGGGTGAGGTAAACCTTCGGACAGGCGCAGGAGGTCCTCGGCGCAGGTTGTGACGGTATGCGGCGGAGAGAAGCCCTGTGAGCGGCCGTGGAGGCGCAGGTCGACGAGCAGCGCGGCAATACTCGGGTCGGCTTGGACCAGTCTTGTGGCGACGCTCCTGAGGTTCTGCCCGCTGCCGAGAATTCCGTGCAGCATCAGCAGGATGGACGAGGGTTCGCCTGCGCTGGAACGGACCCAGCTCGTATGAAGGGGGGGCTGCGACATGCCGCGAAACCTAGTACGAACCCATCCACAAAAAATGCCTCACTTAGGTAGTAAATTGAGGCTTCACTCAAATTGCGAGCCGCTTGTTGGCCGTTCGACTAGCCCATTTTTGTTCGTTTGCATGTGGGAAACGTCTTGACATGTCCACCAGGACTGAGAAGGTAAGCACGCCCGTGGACGAGCATGACTCCTGAGCTTCAGGACCACTAAGTGCAGTTAGCCCGCATCTGCTAGCGGGGGGTGGTCGGCAGGGTTGGGGTGATGGCGCGTTCTCTGGGGGGGCATCAGGGAAGCCGGCGCGCGACGCCGCAAGCGGAGAGACGACGGTATGGCAGTTGGAACGGTCAAGTGGTTCAACGATGCGAAGGGCTACGGTTTCATTCGGCCGGAAAGCGGGGGGCCAGATGTGTTCGTGCACTACCAGCAAATCGTCGG
>CAZEWA010000209.1:0-489 GCA_964515685.1 uncultured Polyangiales bacterium
AACCCTGCAATCGCTTTTGGCGCATCCACAGGTAGCGGAGGTCGGCCTGGGCCGCGAAGCCCGTGGTGCCTGCGCAGACGACGATCATGCCGCCCGTCTCGCACACCAGAACCGACGTAGGGATGGTGGTCTCACCGGGGTGCTCGAACACGATACGGGGGTTGTTGCCCTCGCCAGCGATGTCCCAGATGGCCTTGCCGAAGCCGCGCGCCTTCTTGAGCCACGCGCCGTAGGCCGCGCCGTCGCGCCAATCCGGGGGGATGCCCCAGTGGTCGAACTTGGTGCGGTCGATGCAGCCGATGGCGCCGAGCTGCTTGCAGTACTCGACCTTGTTGTCGCCGGAAACCACCGCGATGGGACGGGCGCCGAAGGCCTTGGCGATCTGGATGGCCTGCGTGCCGAGGCCGCCTGCGCCGCCCCACACCAGAACCACGTCGTCCTTCTGGACCTGGTTGGGGGCCCAGCCGCGCAGCATGCGGTAGGCGGTGG
>CAZEWA010000209.1:499-9301 GCA_964515685.1 uncultured Polyangiales bacterium
CGCGGACGCCCACGAGAGGTGCTTGGGCTTGGGCAGACACTGCTGGGCCTGGGCCTTGGTGAACTGGGCGAAGCTGCCCCAGCTCGTCTCGTAGCCCCAGATGCGGAAGCTGTTGCCGAACATGGGGTCACGGCCGGCCTTCACGACCGGATCTTCGAGGCTCCACTGACCACAGTGGAGAACGACCTCGTCGCCGACCTTCACATTTGTGACCGCGCTTCCAACCTTCCAGACGATACCGGAGGCGTCGCTGCCGCCGATGTGGAAGCCGGAATTGTCGGGGAAATACGGATCTTTTGGCCGGTTCTTGACCACGTCGACCGGGGTGCCGCGCGCCGCCCAGACGTTGTTGTAATTAACACCCGCCGCCATGACCCAGACCAAAACCTCGTCCGGGCGCAACTCCGAGGGAACGTCGACCTCTTCGATCTTGAAGGCATCCTCGGGATTGCCATAGCGCTCGGGGCGAATGACCTGAGCGAGCATCTTCTGGGGAACGACTCCCAATTCGGGCGTTTCGCCTAGTTGGTACAGAGTTTTGGTCGACATCGAAAGCTCCTTGAGCGCGACGGTAGCGTGGGAACGCCGCCTCGCAAGCGTATGCGGCCTAAGTTGCCACGGAACCTTTACACAGCTACATGATTGGGCACCGAGCCGTGTAAAATGCGCGCTCAATTTCCGCCCAACGTCTCTGCCGCTCCATTGGCCAGTTGAAAGGAGCCCCTCCAGTGTCCTCGACCCCCGTGCGCAAGAAGGAACGTCCTTGGATCATGCGAACCTACGCCGGCCACAGCACGGCGAAGGCTTCCAACGAGCTCTTCCGGACGAATTTGGCCAAGGGGCAGACTGGCCTCAGCGTCGCTTTCGATTTGCCCACGCAGACCGGCTACGACAGCGACCACGTCCTTGCGCGGGGCGAGGTCGGCAAGGTGGGCGTGCCCGTCAGCCACATCGGCGACATGCGGACGCTCTTCGATCAGATCCCGATCGAGAAGATGAACACGTCGATGACCATCAACGCGACGGCCCCCTGGCTGCTTGCGTTGTACATCGCCGTGGCCGAAGAGCAGGGCGCGAACACCAAGCTCCTGCAGGGCACGACGCAGAACGATCTGATGAAGGAGTACCTGTCGCGCGGCACGTACATCTTCCCGCCAGCGGCGAGTCTCAAGCTCACTACCGACATGATCAACTACACGGTCACCAACGTTCCTCAGTGGAACCCGATGAACGTGTGCAGCTACCACCTGCAGGAAGCGGGCGCGACGCCGGCGCAGGAGCTCGCCTACGCGTTACTTACGGCGATGACCATCCTCGATTCCGTCAAGGACAGCGGGGCTGTGCAGCCGGGCGAGATGGGCCCCGTGGTGGAGCGCATCAGCTTCTTCGTCAACGCAGGCATCCGCTTCGTCGACGAGATGTGCAAGATGCGTGCGTTCACGCGGCTTTGGGATGAGATCACCAAGGAACGCTACGGCGTCACCGATCCCAAGCAGCGTCGTTTCCGCTACGGCGTGCAGGTGAACTCACTTGGCCTCACCGAGCAGCAGCCGGAAAACAACATCATCCGCATCGTGTTGGAGATGCTGGCTGTGACCTTGAGCAAGGATGCGCGCGCTCGCGCGGTGCAGCTTCCTGCGTGGAATGAGGCGCTCGGTCTGCCGCGTCCCTGGGACCAGCAGTGGTCCTTGCGCGCCCAGCAGATTCTCGCATTCGAAAGCGATCTGCTCGATCACGGCGACATCTTCGAAGGCAGCGTGGTGGTCGAAAAGCGCGTGAGCGATTTGTGCGAGGAAGCCAAGCGCGAGATAGCCGACATCCTTGGGCGCGGCGGCGCAGTGGCTGCGGTTGAAGCGGGCATCATCAAGCAGCGCTTGGTGGAGAGCAATGCCAAGCGCTTGAGCGCCATCGAGTCGGGCGACCAGACCGTGGTGGGCTTGAATGCCTACGTCGAGACGGCGCCTTCGCCGCTTACGGAGAACCTCGACGAGGCCATTATGGTGGTCGATCCGGCCGTAGAGCAGGCACAGATCGAGAGCATCAAGGCCTGGCGCGCCCAGCGTGATGAGGCGGCTGCCCAGAGTGCACTCGAGAACCTGAAGCGTGCCATCAAGGCTGGCGATAACGTGATGCCGCCTTCGATCGCCGCAGCCAAGGCGGGCGTCACCACCGGCGAATGGGCCGGCGCACTGCGCGAAACGCTGGGTGAGTACCGCGCGCCCACCGGCGTCGCTTCGGCCACGCTCAGCCACGACCGTGCAAACCCGAAGTCGCTCGAGGAAGTGCAGCGCCTGCGCACGCGTCTTGGAGATCTCGAGAAGAAGCTCGGTCGTCGTCCGCGCCTGCTGGTGGGCAAGCCCGGCCTCGACGGTCACAGTAACGGCGCCGAGCAGATTGCGCTCAAGGCACGCGATGTGGGCTTCGAGGTGATCTACGAGGGCATCCGTGTGACGCCCGAGCAGATCGTAGCGAGCGCGTTGGAGGAAGGTGCGCACGTGATAGGCCTCTCGATCCTGAGCGGCAGCCACCTCGAGCTCGTGCCCGAGGTCCTCACGCGCCTCAAGGAAGCAGGCATCGGCAACGTGCCTGTCGTGGTGGGCGGCATCATCCCGGAGAGCGACGGCAAGCGCCTGGTCGAGCAGGGCGTAGCCCGCGTGTACACGCCGAAGAACTTTGAGCTCAACACCATCATGGCCGACTTGGCCGACCTCGCAGAGGCTGCAGCAGGCTGATGGCGCAGCTCGATTCGGCGGAGCTTGAGCGCATCGCGCGCGGCGTGGCTTCGGGGGAAAAGGTCTACGTTTCGAAGGCCCTCAACCTCATCGAGGACAAGCGCCGCGAGCGAGAGCGCGACGTAGCGAATCTGCTGGCGTTGCTAGCCCAGGGCGAACGCGCCTTCGGGCATCGCGTGGGGCTCACAGGTCCGCCGGGTGTCGGCAAGAGCACGTTGGTTTCGGCGTTGGCCCGCGAGCTGCGGCAGCGCGGTAAGACAGTGGGCGTGGTGGCAGTGGATCCGTCGAGCATGCGCAGCGGCGGCGCGTTGCTCGGGGATAGGGCGCGCATGGCGTTTGATCCTGCCGACCAAGGGCTGTTCGTGCGCTCGCTCGCGACGCAGGGCGCGCTCGGAGGCTTGGCCAATGCCACGCACGCTGCGGTGGAAGTGCTCGCACGCGCCTACGATATCGTGCTCGTGGAGACGGTGGGCGTCGGGCAAACCGAGATTGCGGTCACGCACGTGGCCGACACAGTGGTGCTCGTGGTGCAGCCAGGCTCGGGCGACGTGTTGCAGTTCCTCAAGGCCGGCGTGATGGAGATTCCGGATCTCTTGGTGGTGAACAAGGCCGACCATGGCCCCACCGCGACGCGCGCAGCGAGCGACCTCAAGTCGGCGCTGAGCACCTTGCGGCAAGTGGGAGCGGGGGAGGGCGACCAAGACGTCATCCTGACCAGCGCCCGAGATCAGGTCGGCGTCGATCGTCTGGCAGATGCTGTCCATGCGCACGCGCAGGTCCTCGGGCGCGCTGGCATTCTCGAGCGGCGGGCCAAGGGACGAGTGGCTTGGGCCACGGAGTGGCTTTCACGCCGGGTGGGTAGCCTTGGGATCGAAGCGCTCGGAGGCGCCGAGCAGGTTCTGTCGGCCCTCGAGGCAGCCCAGCGACAGGAAAACGCATTGCCCCTTTCGGTAGCGCACAATCTCGTCGATCGGCTGACCCTGCGTTGCGACGCCTAGAGCGACGCTCACTTCTTTACTCGTTGACCGACGAGACGCGCCAATAGGCGCAAGGTTACGGCTGTAAAAGCCAAAATGCGCCAAAAAGGCACTTTCCTGTGTTACACGTTTGGCTTTGGTGCTTTACTTGTCAAGCGACAGTAAAGGCTGAAGTCGAGCATGAAGAGTACGCACGCACACATGGGAACCCGGCTTCGCGAGCTACGCGTTTCGCGTGGTTTGCAGCAGGGCGAAGTCGCGAGAAGGCTTGGGGTGTCTCCGGCCTACTTGAGCCTCATCGAGAAGGACAAGCGAGCGGTCCAGTTGCCGCTCCTGTTCAAGGCGCTCGAGCTCTACGGCGTGGGCATGGAAGATTTCATGCACAGCTTGGGGGAGCGGCGCGTCGACGACGGCTTAGCTCGATTGCTGGATGAGCCCCTCTTGCGCTCGCTCAACCTGAGTGAAGAAGACTTGGCGCAGCTCGGGTCCGAACCGCGCATGGCCACCACGGTGACGGCGCTGTTCAACATGTACAAGAACACGCGCGGTCAGCTCGATAACCTGCTGTCGCAGCTCGCAAAGCAAGAGCGCGACACCATGGGCTCGTCGGGGCTTTCGTTCGACTACAACCCATTCGATGAGGTCACTGACTTCCTGGAAGCCAACGACAACTGGTTTGGCATTTTGGAAGAGCGCGCCGACAAGTTGCGGCACGACTTCAAGCTCCCGCAGCGCTACACGAGCGACAGATTAATCGAAGTGCTGCGCAGCATGGGGGTGGAGGTGGAGACGGTTCAACCCGACGATACCAGCTCGGTGGTGCGGCGTTGGGACCCCGAAAATCCGCGTCTTACCCTGACGTCGTCGATGTTCGAACAGCGTTTGAAGTTCCAACTCGCGCATACGATAGGGCTGTGGCTCATCGACCAAGAGAAACTGGACGAGCAAATTACGTCGAGCTTTCCGACTCGCCATGGCGAGACGCCGCGTCTGATAAAGATTCATCTAGCGAACTACTTCGCGGGTGCAATGCTGCTTCCATACGCGGATTTTTTCGCGGAAGTTCAGCGTACGCGCTACGACTTGGAGCATCTCGCAAGCTACTTCGAGAGCTCTTTCGAGACGGTTGCGCATCGCGTTTGCAATCTGAACGATCCTCAACGTCGCGCCCTGCCCATGCATTTCTTGCGCGTGGATGTGGCGGGTAACATCTCGAAGCGTTACGGCGGTCGCACGGGCATTCAGTTCCCTCACGGAACAGGAAGCTGTCCGAAGCTGGCGGTGCATTTGGCGTTCTTAAGCCCGAGTCAGATCACCAAACAGTATTCGGTGTTCCCAGACGGGTCTGAGTATTTCTGTATCGCCAAAGTCGTCAAACAGCCGAACCAAGGCTCGCTGGTGCGTGGAACAGTTTACGCGATCGGCATCGGCACCAACGCGAGCAATGCCAAAAATCTGTGTTACGCGGATGAAGTTCCGTTCGCAGATCCCAGTAAGATGGCCGTTCCGGTTGGGACAACTTGTCGCTTCTGTGAGCGCACGGACTGCAATCAACGCGCGGCGCCCAGCTACAAGTTTGCGTTCCGCGTCGACGAGTACACGAAGAAGGATAACTTCTTCTCGCCTCTCGTCTCTAATGACGAGGAAGACGACGATGGTGTTCCGCGTCGGCGCCGAACTTTGCCCGTGATTGAACTCGACTCCTGAGTCTAAGAATCGACGAGCGCGTTCTCCGATGTTCTGCACCCGTAAAAGCTGGGTGACGGCTCACATGGGTGTGGCGCCGGTGCAATGAGCACCGTCCGCTTGGGGCATTCTCGGAGCCGCCCCAGCGGGTTTTCGATGAAAGCCAAGGCATTTCGTTGTAGGCGTTTTGCGACCGTGTGGGCATGGGCGTTGCAGTGCGGCTTCGCGTGTCCACGCTCAAAATCTCCACCATCGCGCTTCTTGGGAACTGTCTGCTTTTGACGTCGTGCGGCGACGAAGGGGAGCCGGCAGGACCGCTCATCCATTCCCCCGACAGGCCCACGACGCACCCGGAAGAGCCGCTTGAGTCGCTCGACGACGCAGAGGGACCTGATGCTCGCGATGGGTCCGTGGCCCCTATGCCAGACGAGCGGCCCCCTGGCCGACCGTGGAATCCGCGGCCGAGAGACCACGGCGAGTCCGCAGACGATGCAGGCGCTCCTCCCACCGGGAGCAACGAATTCGATGTCGAGCCCACGTGCACGAGTGGCGAATATTGGATGGGCGGTTACTCGGAGAGAATGCATCCAGGCGGTACGTGTATCGGGTGTCACGGTGGTAGCGGACGAGCGCCGAAGTTCCAGATTGCAGGCACGGTATTCCCCACGGCCCACGAACCCAACGGCTGCAACGCCGAAAATCCGGCGGGAGTTCGAGTCGAAATCACGGGAGCCGACGGTCGCGTGCAGCTACTCGGCGTCAACGACGTCGGCAACTTCATGTCTCAAGCGGCGGTTGCGTTGCCGTACAAGGCACGCGTACTTTCAGGCGGGCGAGCGCGAGATATGCTCGGAGCGCAAAGCTCAGGAGACTGCAACAGCTGTCACACGCAAGATGGGGCGCATGGAGCACCTGGGCGCATTCTTCTGCCGTAAATAGGATGCAGCACAGACGTCGACCGATGGCGTTGTTGCCCATTTCACGGTAGCAGTGCCGTGATGGAGCAAACGGCGTCGAGGCTAGTCATTCTCGGAGCAGGGCAGGCGGGAGCACAGCTTGCGTTTTCTGCGCGCAGCGAAGGGTTCGAAGGCGAGATCACGCTCGTCGGTGAGGAACCCATGCTGCCCTATCGGCGTCCTCCATTGTCGAAGGAGTACTTGGCGGGTGCAGCTCCCAAGGACCAAATCCTGGTGCGCCGTCCGGAGTTTTTCGCCGAGCAACGCATCGACGTCCGCGTAGGCGTGTGCGCGCTCGAGATCGATCGCGAAGCCCAAACGGTGCGCCTTTCCGACGGAACGGCGCTGCATTACAGCGCCCTCGGTTTGACTCTGGGTACGCGCGTGCGGCGCCTTACGGTACCTGGATCCGACCTGCCGGGCGTTCATTACATCCGCTCCGTGGCAGACGTCGACTGTCTCCTCGATGCGCTGAAAGCGGCGCGCAGCGCGGTGATCATCGGGGGGGGCTTCGTGGGCCTCGAGGCGGCTGCAGTTTTGCGGAGCCTCGGTCTTTCGGTCACGGTACTCGAGATCGAAAAACGCCTCTTGCCACGCGTGGTCTCGCCTGTGCTGTCCGATTTTTACGCGCGTTACCATGAGAGCCGCGGCGTTTCTGTGTGTACGGGCGCGCAAGTGACTGGCATCGAGCGCGGAGCTGACCAAGCGCTGCGGGTCGTCTGCGCCGATGGGCGCGTCTTTGCTGCCGATCTTGCTGTGGTCGGTATCGGCGTGGTTCCAAATCAAGAGCTGGCAGAGGCCGCGGGGCTCACGTGCGCCGACGGCATCGTGGTGGATGAGTTTGCGCGCACGAGTGACCCGTCCATCGTGGCCGCAGGGGATTGCGCGTATCATCCGAGTTCGTTGCTCGGAAAATCGCTGCGCCTTGAGTCGGTGCACAACGCGATTGCCCAGGCGACAACCGCTGCGCAAACCGTTTGTGGGAGGCTCACTCCGTACGCGCAGTTTCCTTGGTTCTGGTCCGACCAGTACGATCTCAAGCTACAGATGGTGGGCCTATCGGAAGGAGCCGATGAAGCAGTCGTGCGCGGCGACATGGAAGCGCGAAAATTCTCGGTTTTCTATTTCCGAGACGCGAGGCTCATCGCTGTGGATTCCGTGAACGCACCACCGGAGCACATCCTGTGTAAGCGGCTTCTCGCGGCCTTTAAAAGTCCGACACCGGCACAAGCAGCGGACCGAGCGTTTGACCTGAAAACACTGCTTTCGACGGGCTAAGGCTGCGGGCTGCTTCAGGGCATGCTTCAGTCATCATTGACAGCGCGAGGCCTGCCCGATACATCCCCGCTCATGGCTGCTTTCGCGGACAGGTTGTGTGACGGAATCAGTCGTCTGGACGCGGCCTGCGTCGTCGGCCTCGATCCCGTGCTCGACTACATTCCGGACGCATTCCTGCGCGAGTGCGGCCTTTCCCGCGAGGGCGACCTTGAAGAGCAAGCCCGCATCATCGAGGCCTACTGCTTGCTCACGATGGAAGCGGTCGCGGATCTCGTGCCAGCCATCAAGCCGCAGATGGCGTACTTCGAGCTGTTCGGCTCGGCTGGCATGCGTGCCCTCGAGCGCTGCATCGAGACCGCGCGTGAGATGGGCTTCTTGGTCCTGCTTGACGGCAAGCGCGGCGACATCGGGACAACATCGAAGGCCTACGCGGACGCGTACCTGTCCCGCACGCCACGCCGGAGCTTCGAGGTCGATTGCCTGACGCTCAATCCTTATCTCGGTGAAGACAGCCTGGCTCCCTTCGTGGACGTGGCACTCGCCAACGACAAGGGGCTTTTTGTCTGTGTCCGCACTTCCAACCCAGGTGCCGACGTCCTTCAGACGCAGCAAGTGTCCGATGGTCGCGCGCTGTTCGAAGTGGCCGCCGACCTGGTGTCGAGCTTCAACGAGCGCCTCATCGGCGCTTGTGGCTTCGGCAGCATCGGGGCTGTGGTCGGGGCGACGCAGGCTGAGGCGGCTCACAAGTTGCGACTGCGGCTGCCGAGGACCCTGTTCCTGGTGCCGGGCTTTGGCGCCCAGGGCGGAGCCATCGATACGGTGCGTGCCTGCTTCGATGCGCAGGGGCGCGGCGCCATCGTGAATAGCTCGCGTGCGGTGATGTACCCCGACCGCTTTGGCCAAGGGGCGGCCGGAAGCGACGCCAAAACATCGCGAGACCGAATCCGAGTGGCCGGCCAGGACTTTGTCCGCCAGGTTCGCTTTGCGCTGTGCCAAGGATGAATCGAACCTGATGATGTTCGAGCTGTGCGTGAGTCGCTTGCATGCGTTCCCCGGGCGGGGTAGCTCGTGCAGACGTTTTGCTTCGGAAGCCGTTGCGCCTCCCCGAAGGCCGCCCCCTGGAGAGTCATGAGTACCCGAGAAGATGCGCTCGCCTATCACGCGCAAGGCAGG
>CAZEWA010000210.1:0-7408 GCA_964515685.1 uncultured Polyangiales bacterium
CGACCATGGTCTCGAGCAGCTCGTAACCCATGGCGAGAGCGAGATCGAGACGTGGTGGATCGAGGCCGCGGTTCACGCTGCCTTCCGCGAGGATAGGCGAGCTAGCGGAGCCGGGGTCGATGGCCATGAAGGGCTCGCCGAGCACGCCCGAGGATGTGACGTAGAACAGCGCATCCTCGTGGATGGTGTCCTTGACGTCCTCATCGATCTTGAGCTCGACGCGGACCAAGGGCCGACGATTGGTCTTGGGGTCGAGCTTGCCGCCAAGATACTGGCTCGTCTCCACGGTACCGACTCGCACGCCTGCAATGCGCACGGCGGCCCCAGGCTTCAGACCGCCTGGGTTGTTGAAGTCGACATAGACGCTGTACCCGTCCTTGAGGCTGATGCCGCCCAAGGCGAATAGGAAGCCGCCCATAAGAACTAGCGCTACTAGCAAGAGTAGGCCGACCTTGACCTCTAATGAAAAGCCCTTCACGTCACACCTCTCGTCCATCCAAGCGCCGTGTTGGCGCGCGAGCAGAATCGAACCGCGCGGTTAGTGCGCGGGTAAGAACGAAGCTGCGCGACTTGCGCGCGAGCGAAAAAACCACCGGTATCGCGGGCGTCGGACATCGGTTCATACCTCCATCGGGCCTTCGGCTTGGCCGGTGATGAACTGCTGAACGATGGGATCCGGCGTCACCCGAAACTCGTCGGAGGTGCCCAGAAGCCGAACATGACCCTGGTACAGCATCGCGATGCGGTCGGCGATGCTGAAGATGCTGGTGAGGTCGTGGCTGACCACGATGGAGGTCACGCCGAAATCACGCGAAAGCTCCTGGATGAGCTTGTCGACGCGGCGCGCGGAAATGGGGTCGAGCGACGTCGTGGGCTCATCGAACAGCACGTAGCGGGGGTCGAGCGTGAGGGCGCGTGCGATCGCTACGCGCTTCCGCATGCCGTCGCCGAGCTCTGCAGGGAAGGCCTTGGCAAACTCGTGCATGTGGACTTGCTCGAGGCGGCGTTCCGCCTCGATGAGCGCCTTTTCCATGCTCAGGTTTTTGTGGGTACGCAGCGGCAAGGCCACGTTTTCGACGCAGCTCATGGAATCGAACAACGTCGAGTGCTGGAACACCATCGCGCAGCGCATCCGGACCGGATAGAACGCCTTTTCGCTGAGCCGTGACACCTCGGCGCCGTCGAGAAAAATATCGCCCGAATCGGGCCGCAAAAGCCCAACCAAGTGCTTGATGAGCACGCTCTTGCCGACGCCGCTCGCACCGATGACAAAGAAGCACTCGCCGTCGCGGACCTCGATGTCCACTCCGCGAAGCACCTGCTTCTCGCCAAATCGCTTGTGCAGATTTTGGAAGTGAATGGGCATGGGTTCAGCTCGGGGGAAAGACGACGTAGCCGACGAGGCTCAAAATCAAGTCGAGCACGATGATGGCGAGTGAGCTGTGCACCACCGCATTGGTCGTGGCCCAGCCCACGCCCTCAGAGCCGCCGAACGTGGTGAGACCACGGTGCGCGCTCACGATCGGGATGGCCGCGCCGTAGCAAACGGCCTTCGCTAGGCACACCATGAAGTCTCCGATGGAGACCAGGTGGAAGTTGACGAAGGTGCTGTAGTTGAGGTCGAAGACCCGATTTGCAGCAAATGTGCCTGCCAGCAAGGAAGCAAACAGCGCCCAAAACACCAGCGCCGTGGTCATGACGATGCAGGAGATGAAACGCGGAACGACCAGGTATTCTACGGGATCCGCGCCGCTCATACGCAAGGCGTCGACCTGTTCAGTGACGACCATGGAGCCGATTTCGGCGGCGATACCCGCTCCGACGCGCGTGGCGAGCATGAGTGCGCACACGGTCGGCGCGAACTCGCGTACCATGATCTGGATGATGTTCGCCCCGAGCAGCGAGAGCTCAGGTAGGACACGCTGAGTTTGAAGGCCGGTTTGCAGCACGGTGATCATGCCGACCACCGTCATGGTGACCGTAACGA
Organism: uncultured Polyangiales bacterium; assembly: GCA_964515685.1. Lineage (GTDB taxonomy): Bacteria > Myxococcota_A > Polyangia > Polyangiales > DASUME01 > DASUME01. The sequence continues at coordinate 1,988 of CAZEWA010000210.1, forward strand.
ACAGCACTGAGCCATTGCCGATGGAATGGGCCTGCTCGAACAATGCCTTACGATCGACCCGCCCTCGCATCACGAAGTACACGCACTGCTGAAGGACGCTGTACAGGTCGCGTAAGTCGCGAAGCAAGGCCGTGAGCGGGGCGCCGAGTCGCGCGAGTGCGCCGAGAGTCTGAGACTGGGTTTCCATGTTCGACTCGCGGTTCATTTGAGGACGAAGGTGGAGAAGTAGTCCATCATGAAGATGCCGATGGCGGCTGCGACCACGGCGGCATTTACCGACCGACCGACGCCAGGAGCGCCGCCCTTGGTTGTGAGACCGAAGTGGCAGGAGGTCAGCGCGATCATCACGCCGAATGCCGTGGCTTTGATCAGGCTCTGTAAGAAGTCCCAGTGGTCCAGCATCTCGAAAAAGCTGTTGAGGAAGACCGCTGGGTCGACATCGAGCAAAGCTTTGGCGCTAAAAATGGCGCCGGTGATAGCGACTAAGTCGCCGAAGATGGTCAGCACGAACAGCATGACCACCATCGAGATGACTCGAGGCAGTATCAGGTACGTTAAGGGGTCGATAGCCAGCGCGCGCAGTGCGTCGAGCTGTTCGGTGACCACCATCGTTCCGAGCTCGGCGGTGTTGTTTGCACCCACGCGACCCGAGAACATCAGCGCGATGAGCAGCGGCCCGACCTCGCGCAGCGTGGCGAAACCTGCTCCCCAGCCGATGATCTCGGTGGCGCTGAAGCGGATGACCAAGGGCGCAATCTGAATCACCATGATGGCGCCGGTGAACAAGGCGGTGGCAGAGACGATGCCCACCGAGCGCACGCCCATCTTGTAGAAGTTGCGCACGAGCTCGTAGCGGTCGATGCGCGGGGGCAAAAGCCTTGCGAGCAAGCGAAATGCGAGAACGCCAATGCCGCCCGCCTGCTCTGCGATAGAGAGCAACGCAGCGCCCATGCGCTCTGGGATCAGCAGAGCAAATGGGGTTTCGCGTTCTCCGGGCTGGTCGAGCGTGGGGCTTGTCACAGCGGTCCCTCCGTAAGGCCGTGAACGAACTGGTCCACGGCCGCTATCCCGCTCCGCTTGGCCTGCTCCGTGGTGCCCGAAAAGAGCAACTCTCCCCGGTGCAGCATGGCCACTCGGTCGGCTATCGTGAGCAATCCGCCGACGTCGCTAGAAACGACGACGACCGTGCTGTTTTGTGCACGTTGCTCTTCGAGAATGAGATTGAAAATCTTCTGACTGTTGACCGGGTCGAGACCGGCCGTCGGCTCGTCGTAGAGCACGATGGGGGCCTTCATGGCCGTGGCACGCGCGAAGCCCACGCGCTTCTTCTGGCCGCCGGACAGGTTCGCAGGGAACCTGGTTTGGAAGCCTGGCAGCGACACGTGCGCGAGGCGCTCGGAGACGATGGCAGCGAGCTCGGCTTCGCTGTAGTTGAACAAGCGGCGCAAGGGGAAGGAGATGTTCTCCGCGACGTTCATGTGATCGAAGAGCGCGTTGTTCTGAAACAACATGCCGATCTTCTGGCGCACGCGCGCGAGGTCGACGTTGTCCATGCCGTTGATGCACTCGCCGTCGACCCAGGCTTCGCCGCGGTCGGGCTTGAGCAGGCCCGTCATGACCTTGAACAACACGCTTTTGCCGCTGGCACCCGGGCCAATGAGCGCAGTGACACAGCCCTGGGGCAGCTCCAGGCTCACGTTGCGGAGCACGGGCGCGTCTTTGAGGCGAAGGGATACGGTGCGGAGGGCAAGCACAGGTGGCGGAGTCTACCGATGTAGGCAGAGGGTGTCTACTCGAGCCGATAGGCTTCGGATGGCAGAATTGGTGACCCCGTGCGCGCATGAGTGCTGCTTATCGCACCCCGCGCCGCAGACGCAGCAGCAGAACTGTGGCGAGAAGCACGTTTGCTGCGAGTGAGAGCGCTAAAAATGTGCGCAACGTGACGGTCTCCGTGTCGCTGCGCGTCGGCTTTACAGGGCCTTGTGGCGGCGTTGTTGCTGTCTGAATCAGCTCGACCGTTGCGTCATTTGATTGCTTGCGAACAATGGCCAGGATCGTTTCGATGGAAACCGCGGGAGGGTCCGAAGCTTCGGTCTCGAGTGCGACGACGACGTGCGCCGAAGGCAGGGGACTATCGAGGGGTACGTCGGCTGGATGCGCGCGCTGGTACGTGACCTCGGCCCTACGGACGTGCGGCAGCGCTTCCAATATGCGCGATAGATCGGCCGCGGAAGCTCGGTCCCGTGCGGCGTGCGCAGCGTACGCATCGGGGAACAAGCGCGCGTGAAGCGCATCGCCTGTGTGCGGCACGGACGCGTCTTGCGCGAGTAGGCCGGTCGAGCTTCCGAGCGCCGATATCAAGACCAGCGCCCACAGCGGGCGCTGCATCATGTGTCGAAGCTGTAACGAGCTCCCATGCGAGGTGCTGAAAAGGACGGGAACCGGATACGACGAACTTGGTCTGCGATGCAGCGCTGGAAAGCTGCGTCGCCCGCGTTCACCGACACACCGAGCACCTGCCCGCCACCCGCGATGGCGATGTCGATTTTGACTTTGCCTACCGAGCCGCGAACGCAGGCGTTGTAGAGCTGATTGAGGTTTTTGTTGACCACACCCGCAACGGTTTGCGCGCTGAGTGTCTGCTCGCCGCCGCCAACGGCGCTGTTGCCAATATCGACGGCCATCATCATGGCGTCTTCGTACGACATGCCACCTGCGCCGCCGCTTGCACCGCCCGCGCGCCGTGTACCTCCAGTGGGGCGGGGCAAGATGCCAGCTGAGCCAGAAATCTCGAGCTCACCGCGCTTGTACATGTCGAGTTGGGCGTCGGTGCGGCCTTCGTTTTCCACGTTCGCGCGCGTGAGTGCGTAGAGCCCGCCAGCCAGGCCGACGACCGCCAAAGCGATGAGACCCATGCCCGCCTTGAACACGGTGGAGCGCTTGTCTTTCGACTCCGCAGACGCCAACGCTTTCTCGCGTTCTTTACCTGCGCGCACCAGGTCGTACTGTGCCAAAAAGTCTTGAAATTCAGGAAATTCCGAGACTTTCCCGCGGCGTCCGGTGTCGGTGTTGAGCAGCTCGTGGTCGCGCTGGGCCTCGCCCTGCACGACCATGTTCACGAGCTGGCGTCCCGAAAACGGCCCGTGGTCCATGCCATTTTTGACGACCATCCAGCGCGGAGAATCGTCTTCGGTGACCTTGGCGAGCGCGTTCTTGAGGTCGATTTCACCGAGGGAGCGACGGTCGCGAGCCGCGGCGGCCTCTTCCGCGTTGACCACGGAGGCTCGGAAGTTCTCGTGGATGGAAACCCGCGAGCCAATCTCGGGTGCGTCATCGATAAACGGTACCTTGGTTGCCTTGGGCACGTTCACGTGCACGGGGCGACCGGCGGCGGGCTTCAGCGAGGCCAGGTTGACCTCGAGCTCGATTTCGACGCCGAAGTCGGACTGGCTTTCGTCGGGCGCGTCGCCGACCAGGTTGAGCAAGGTCTCGCGAAAGATCTCTGCGCTCTTGTGGCGCGCATTCGGATCGGGCGCCAGTGCGCGAATCAGTTCGCGGTCGATGTCCGGCGTCCCTTCGGGATGGGCCTGGGACGGAAGCGCAAAGGCATCGGTGGGCGAGCGCCCGGTGAGCAGGGTGTAGAGCAGCGCGCCTAGGCCGAAGACGTCGCTAGCGGGGCTCGGCGGTCCGCCTGCCTTCATTTCGGGCGAGAGGTAGGCCGCTTCATGCTCGGGCATGCCTGCGGTGCCGCCGTTGGCGAGCAGCGCGCGCGCCAGAAGCAGATCCGCGAGCAGGACCTTGCCGTCGTCGAGCATCCACACCGCCGAGGGCCTGACGCCTCCGTGGGGGCCGCTCGCATGAATCGCCGTGAGCGCGTTACAGACGTGAGCGACGACGTTGTAGGCGCCGCGCAGACTGACGGGCTTGCCCGACTTGGTGCGCGCCGCGACGTAGGCCGCGAGGTGCTGGCCGGGTAGGGGGCCCTGCACCAAAAATGGCGTGCCGTTCTCGCTGCTCACGACGCCGTAGGCCGGCACGACGTTGGCGTGGTTCAGCGCGCTGAGGGACTTGGCGAGATGCCGCGCCGCAGCCTCCGCCTGGGGCGGAAGCGGGCGCAAGCTCACGCTCTTGCCCGTCTTGCGGTCGATAGCGCTAAAAAGCTCGCCAAAACCGTCCACTGTGAGGCGCTCACGGACCTCGAAGCGGGCAGCGATGACAAACTGGGATGAGGAAACCTGAGACTGCGCGGTCATTCGTCGTCGAGCAGACTACTCAACTGGAGGAACACGCATCAAGCGCTCACTGAGTTTAGTTTGCGATGGTCGTCCCATCGGGCTTCGCAACATCGCCATTTTCTGGCTGCGCCACGTCCGCGGGGAGGGAGGGAAACGTAGGCGTAGGGAGGCCTTTTGGCGTTGAATTTTCTTGTGCCGCTATCTCGAGTGATTGGCTTGCGCGCGCCGAAACAGGCGCGTTGGGCACATCCGCTTTGAGCATTCCACGGCCGATAAAGGCTTCGATACAACGCTGAGTTTGGGCGGGTTGTCCCGGAACCGAGACGGACACCCGGCTCACGCGACCGCTCGGCATAATCGTCGCTTCGGCGGTAACCACCAGCTGCTTTAGTCCAGCAGGCAGCTGTCCCAGATCGAGGCACTCCGGAGGCTCTGGGAACAGGGCGAGCAGCTCTTCGGCGAGATCGCGCGGCTCGTGAGCTTCGACCTGCGCCGTGGACGCGGACGCGGGCCCACTCTTGGGGGCCCCTGGAGCAAACGGTGTGAGGTCGTCGAACAGAGGGGCTGTTGCGGCCCCTTCAGGTTTGGGGACGCCAGCGCCGGACGGCACGGGAGCGCGGGTGCCGTCCTGGTCGACAAGCCCAGGTGGGCGGGGTGCGCGCTGTTCTTGTTGGCATCCGAGAGCCATCGCACTCGAACCAATCGCCCAGCACGCAGCCGTCCACACGCGCCTCACGTGCGGGCGCGTTCCACGTGAAGGGCGCGGTTTTTCACAGACTGCCCCTCCAGAGAGGAGATGACCGCGTCGGCATGCTCGGTGGGGATTCCGACGAAGGTATGCCGGTCTTTCACGCGCACGCGCCCGATATCCTCGGCATGTAGCCCACATGTCGTGGAAAGTAAGGAAGCCAAATCGCGGGGCTCGAGTCCGTCGCGCCGCCCGACGTTGAAATAGAGCGTCGTCATGTCGTCGGGCACAGGAGCGAGCTCATCGAGCGTCTCGGACGGGAGGGGGTCGGCTTCCACGGAGGCTGTTGGGCCGCCGCGTGAGGCGTCGTCGTCTTGGGTCTCGGAGGTCTGTGCGCCCTCTGTGCGGCGCTTACGCTTGCGCTTGCGCTGCTTGCCGGAGCCGTTTTCTGGGCTCTGTTCGTCCTTTGCGCTGTCCTCTGTGGCCTCGAGTGTGGCC
>CAZEWA010000210.1:7508-9292 GCA_964515685.1 uncultured Polyangiales bacterium
TCTGGATTGCCTTCGCGTCGCGCGGCTGCGGCGGCCGCGTCGACGTCGAACGCTACGCTATCGAAGAAGCTGCGCACGAGACCAGACAGAACCCGCTCGGCGTCGGGATGCGTCAGCAGGCGGCGAACGGTGTCGCGGTGCTCATCGAGCGGGGATTCCTTGAACGCTTCGGTGAGCAGCGAGAGGCGATCGGCGTCCTGTCGTGTCTTCAGCTCGGTCGCGCTCGGCAGTGAGCGCTCGATGGGGAAGATCTTGAACGTGAGGCGCAGGTAGTACAGCGCACCGAGATTGGACGGGCCGAGCACCGAAATCGCGGTGCCTGTGCGGCCAGCACGTCCGGTACGTCCCGTGCGGTGCACGTACTGCTCGGCGGATTCGGGGAAGCCAAAGTTGATGACGTGTGTGAGATGCGAGATGTCGATGCCGCGCGCGGCCACGTCGGTCGCGACCATGTAGCGAAGCTGGCCCTCGCGGGTGCGCTTCATGATCTGCTCGCGATCACGTTGCGGTAGGTCGCCGTTGAGCCAGTCGGCGTTGAATCCGGCGGCGCACAAATGACGGGCGACGGTCTCGGTTTCGTTCTTCGTATTGCAGAAAATGATGGCGCTCTCGGGGTCTTCGACCTCGAGCACCCGGACGAGTGCATTCAGCTTGTCGCCCAGCACCATGTAGAAGAAGTGGCTGATGAGCGAGGCGCCGACCTGGTCGCTCGAGAGCGTGATGAACTGCGGTTCGTGCATGCGGCGCTCGGCCATGCGCTGCACGTTGTCGTCGATGGTCGCGGAGAAGCACAGGAACTGCCGGTTGTTGGGCAGTGCGTCCATGATCGCGTTGAGCTCCTTCGCGAAGCCCATCGAGAACATTTCATCGGCTTCGTCGAGGACCAAGACCTCGATGCTGGCAGCGTCGAGCGTGCCGCGGCGCAGGTGGTCGAGAACACGACCGGGGGTGCCGGAGACGATCTCCGCCCCTTGCTTGAGCTCTGCGACCTGCCGCTCCATGGGGGCGCCGCCATACACGGCGACCGTCCGCAGGCCGCGGTACTTGCCGACCTGCTCGAGCACGCGCTGGCTCTGGAGGGCGAGCTCGCGCGTGGGCGCCAAGATCAGGGCTTGAACGCCGCGATCTGGGGAAACCAAGCGGTCGACGAGGGGCAGCCCAAAGCCAAGCGTCTTGCCCGTGCCGGTCCGAGACTGGACGATGAGGTCGTGGCCTTCGATGGCGGGCGCAAACGCGGCCCGCTGCACTGGGGTAGGGTTCGTGAAGCCTAGTTCGGCAAGCGCACGCCGCACCGCGGGCGATAGGTCCATGGCCTCAAAGGTGGGGGCCGGCTCCAGGAGGTCACTTTCGTCGCTCATGATGAGATTCTCGCTATTCGGCGCTTGATTGGGCGCCTGCTGAAAGGAGCGCTTCGAGCTTGCGGATGCGCGGCGCCTCCTCGCGGTCGAAACGTTCGACCAGGGAGTGCATGCCGTGCCGAAGGCGCAAAAGCTCAGTCCACGCTCGTTGCTCGGATTGGTTGCAGGTAGGCCGGGTCACCGAGAGTCGATGGTCCCAGTCGAGCTGCCATTTCTCCAGATTTCCGCGATCTGTAGGGCCGGGAGCCGAAGCCATGCTCTGGCTGGCCCGGGTGAGGAGCTCAAGTTCGAGTTTCCGCAGCGCCTCTGCGCAGGAACCGGCTTGTGCCACGTCACCTGAAGGCCAAAAAATCTGCGGAATGATCGAGCTTAGGCCGACGGTGATGAGCCAGGCGGCCAGGAGCCAAAATGCTGCCGCTCCTACGT
>CAZEWA010000211.1:0-3053 GCA_964515685.1 uncultured Polyangiales bacterium
GCTCCATTGCTCTAATGCGCCGCCTCACGCAGCCATGGCTAGGGCGCTCGGGGATGACAGCCGCTTTAGTTCAGCGAACACGTCGCGCAGCGTCTCGGGCCAGCTTTTCTGGAGATACGTGACGCCGTGAGCCTCGCAGATGGCTCGAACCTTTGGCGCCATCTCACGCAGGCGGTTTGGGGGCAGTCGCGGAAATAGGTGGTGCTCGATCTGGAGGTCGAGGCTGCCGCACAAGATCGAGAGCACCTTTGGCACCTTGATGTTGCGCGCACTCTCCGCTTGCATGCGGTACCACTGGGCACGCCCCTTGGCGCGCGTGCCTTCGGGGTAGTCCTTGGCGCCTACGTGGCCGCAGTAGATGGTGGCGCCAGCATACAGGTCGCGACCCACTTCTGATAGCACGTTGCCGAGTAAGGTCTTCCAGAAGAGAGGCCCGGCTAGTGCGGGGAAGAACACGTACTCGCGGCCGTAGTAGCGGGAGAACTTCGAGGCGAAGGAGCGAAGCGCCTTGCGCGCGCTCTCGGGTGAGCGGTCTTTCAGCGCCAAAGGCTTACGGTGCGTCGCGAAAATTTCGAGCACGCCCGTGACGTGGAGATTGATGGCGGAGGCAAAACCCATCCATGTGAGCACGTTGAGGTAGGGCTGCAGGGCGTTCGCCGGATGGTACGGGACCTCCTGGGTCAGGCGCATGAAACCGAAGTTCACGTCGGGGTCGCGATTGTCGATGTTGGTGTACTGGTGGTGACGAATGTTGTGTCCCGTTCGCCAGCTCTCTTCGTCGATAGGGGCTTTCCAGTGAAAACCACTATCATGGAAGCGCTCTGCGCCTTCGAGCTTGTCGTACGCGCCGTGCAGGGCCATGTGCCCGATTTCCATCAGCTCCAGGCACTTGTGGGCCCACAGCGCGCCCACGCCCAGCCCGAAGGAAGCAGGCTCCAAGCTGAAGTGGATGAGGCTTCGCCCAAGAACTTCGAGGCCATCCGATACGCGCCCGATGTTTCGGATGTGCTGCGCGTCCTTTTCACCGAGATCAGCTTCGACCTCGCGGCGTAGGGCGTCGATGGCCTGACCGAAGGCCTCGAGGCGCTGTTCAGTCGATTCGAACATCTTCTGTGGGGAGGCGCCGGCTGTTGATGGGTGCATGCAGGGTTGATGTAGGCATTTGGAGGCTAAGTCAATGTCACATCGGTCATGATTTGGCCACAACTGTCAATGTCGATGCCCGTCCAAGGGGTCTGCGCCCCAGCATGGGCGCGCCTGAATGTGACGTTGGGAGCCCAAGCTTTGGGGCGTCCGGTTGCGCGGCGACACTGCTTGGCTGCACCGCGGATGCAGAGCGAGCAGACCTTCGTAGGTTTCGCGAGTAAGTCGCACACTCAGTATTACTTTTGAAGAACAGACAGCGTCACCGATTGCGATTCTCGCTTCGACGCAACGGTACTGTGCAGCGCGCGCTGACACGCACAAGCGCCGCGACGCTTCGAGACGCCGCAGGCGAGTGCAAGAGCGCGAGAATCGCCTTTCGGGCGCGGCGCTCGGGCTTCTGCGGGAGCCGTGAGCGCCTGGCGTCCATGGGGCTTGTGCTTCATCTTCGGCCCGGGACGGGGAGGCCGCAGCCGCCTCGCAGCCAAACAGGATGGAGCTCGAATGAGTGAGATGAGCGAAGGGGCGGCGTTAGCGTCGCCCGCGGATGCCGGCGTGAGCAAGCAAGCGGAGGAGCGTTTGGCCTTTGGCGGGCCGATTGGGGCCACCGCTATGATGGTGTTGCTCCCGCTGTTGAGCATCTATCTGTGGGTTTGCGTGCATCGTTTTGGCGGCGCGCTCGTGCTACCCACGTCGAGCGTATTTGCCGAGTTTCCTAAGCCGAGTGCGACGGCGGCGCTCTTTATTGTGGCCTGGATCGTGTTCCAATTGGTGCTCGATCTCATCCTGCCGGGGCGTGCTTACAAGGGCCTCGTGCAGCGCGATGGGCGGCGCTTGGTGTACCGGCTCAATGGCTTCTTTTCGCTGTGCGTCACGTTCGTGGTGACCTCAGGCCTGGTCGCTGCCGACCTCCTGCGCGGCAGCATGGTGCTCGAGCTGCTTGGGCCGCTGCTGGTGACCTCGGTGATGCTCGCCTACCTGCTGGCCGGCTTCTTGTATGTGTACGGAAAGCGATATCAGCCTCCGGAGCAGCCCGAGCCCTCGTTCCGCGCGCCTGCTGCCCACGCTGCGCCCGCACAGAGCGAGAGTCTGGGCCGCATGGCGTACAACTATTTCATGGGCACGGGGCTCAATCCGCGCATCGGCAAGCTCGATCTCAAAATGTTTTTTGAGTCGAAAATCGGCATGACGACCTGGATGTTTCTCACGTTCATGATGGCCCACGCCGAGTACGAGCGTGAGGGCAGTCTGTCGCTCGCGATGCTCATCGTCTGCTTGTTCCAGCTCGTCTACACAGTGGACTTCTTCTGGTTTGAAGAAGCCATGCTTTCCACCTGGGACATCAACTACGAGAACTACGGCTTCATGCTGGCGTTCGCCTTCGTGACCTGGATGCCCTTCAACTTCTCGCTGCAGGCGCAGTACCTCGTGTATGCGGCGCCCGAGCTCTCGGCACTCGCGGTGGTCGGCCTGTTGCTGCTGAACTTCGTCGGCTACTATATCTTCCGCTCATCGAACCTGCAGAAGCATCACTTCAGGACGGTACCCGGCTCCAAGATCTGGGGCCGCGAGCCTGAGTACATCGAGACCAAGCGCGGCACGCGGCTTTTGATCTCGGGTTGGTGGGGCATCGCTCGGCACAGCAACTACCTGGGCGACCTGATGATGGCTCTGGCCTGGTGTCTCGCCTGCGGCTTCGGGCACATCGTGCCTTACTTCTACTTCATCTACTTTGCTCCGCTGCTTATCGACCGCGAACGGCGCGACGATCATCACTGCGCAGAGAAGTATGGAGACGACTGGAAGACGTACACCAAGCGCGTGCCGTATCGCATCATCCCTGGCATTTACTGAGGCTCACGGCGGCCCCGCCGCGCGCCCTCGTGCGCTCGTCGCTAGGTCTCGGCAGC
>CAZEWA010000211.1:3153-9248 GCA_964515685.1 uncultured Polyangiales bacterium
CGCGTGGCGCGGAGAATAGACGTACGACGCAACCCGCCACCCAGGTGGTGAAGTCTAAGCTGCGCGCACCAAGGGCCCGCACAAGGCGCGCCTTGCGGAGACCACCGGCTGCCGCCACCTCATGCTGCACGACCGAGGCGCGAAGCAGCAGCGCGACGCGCGACCGAGGCCTGCCCCGCTTCGCACCGGGCAGCCTCGTCCCCCCCCCCAAGCACGACACGTGACCCGGCGCCCGACTGAGGGCTTCGCGCGGGCTCAGGCGGTTTGGGCGTGTGGTGCTTCGAGCTCCGCCGACCTGCCGTTGCTCTTCGGGCCGGTTGGGGTCGCTTGGTCTTCGCCCTTGTCCCGCTTGCGGCGACTCAAGAAGCGCGAGCAGTCATCGAATAACGTGTACACGACCGGTGTAGCGACCAAAGTCAGTGCGAGGGAGAGCGTCTGCCCGCCCAGGATGCCCACGGCCACGGCGCGGTTGGTGGCGGCGCCAGCGCCCGTGGAGACGACCAAGGGCAACATGCCTGCGACGAAGGCGAGCGTGGTCATCAGGATGGGGCGTAAGCGGTCGCGGCAGGCTTGAATCACGGCGCGATTGCGCTCTATGCCTTCGGCGCGCAGCTGGATGATGCGGTCGACCTGGAGAATGGAGTTCTTCTTCACCACGCCGAATAGCACCAAGAAGCCGAGCGACGAAAACACGTTCAAGCTTTGCGCGCCGATGAGCAGCGAAAGCAAGCCGAAGGGGATCGTCAGCGGCAGCGACATCAAGATGGTGACCGGGTGGATCCAGCTCTCGAACTGCGCCGCGAGGATCAAGTACATGAAGGCAAACGAGAGCACGATGGCCACCATGAACGCCGTGGCCGCCTTCTCCATCTCCTTGGCGTTGCCGATGACTTCGCCGCGGTAGCGCCCGGTGGGCTCTACCTCCTCGAGCTTCTTCTCGATGGCGCTCACGACCGCGGCATCTGAGGTGCCGGGCAAAGTGTTCATGAACAGCGTGATCTGACGCTGGCGTCCCACGCGCCTTATGAGTCCGGGGCCTTCCTTGCGCTCAAAGGTTGCGATGTCTGACAGTGGAATCAGCGTACCGCGCTCCGAGCGCACGGTCAGCGTCCGCACCAGGTCTTCGGGAGCCAAGGTTTCGGCAGCCACGCGCAGCCGCACTTTCAGGGAGAGGTCGTGCTTGCTGCGAGGATCGCGCACGGTGCCGAGCTCGATGCCCTGTCGGTCGACCAGTGCCAGCGCGCTGCCGATTTCCGCGTGCGACACGCCGAGCTTGCTGGCGTGGGCGCGGTCCACGACAACCGACAGCTCGGGCTTGCCGCCTGCGCTGGTGATGCCGTGATCGACGGTGCCGGGAATGTCCTTCGCGGATTCGAGCAGCCGATTGGCGACGTCGCGCAGCTCCGTGAGGTCTGAGCCACGGATTACGTACTGAATGGGCGCGCTGTCTGGACCGGGCGGTGCGAAATCGTCCATTGGGCCGACCATGGTCAAGACGTCGTCTGGGACGAGCTTGCGCACGTCCTCTCGCACGCGCTGGGTCATCGCGACCTGGATGCCGGGGCGGTCGAGGTAGACGGACACCGTGGCGTCGCGGTTGCTGAGCGTCATGAGCGCTGTGCTCGACACGTTCGGAATTTCGCGGATGCGCGCCGCGAGTTCCTCGGCCACCTGCGCCGTGCGGTCCACGCTGGCCCGGTCGGGCAAGCGCACGTAGACCGAGAAGCGACTCAAATCTTCCGTAGGAATGAAGGTAGCGGGCAGCGAGCCTGCGACGGGGAAGATCGACAGGAACGTCAATGCCACGCCGATGCCGATCACCCAACGGTGCCGCAAGGACCAGCCGAGCAGGCTGCCGTAGACGCGCTCGAAGCGGCCCTGGGAGTGTCCGTGTCCGCCTTCGGCTCCCGCTTCGCCGTGCGGCTTGCTCTGCTTGAGCCAGCGCGACGAGAGCATGGGCGTGAGCGTGAACGCGACTCCCATGGACAGTAAGATCGAGACCGACATGGTCAGGCTGAAGGGCGCCAGATAGCGTCCGACGATGCCTTCCATGGTGGCCACGGGTAAGAACACCGCGACCAAGGAGAGCGTGGTGGCGAGCACTGCCAGGCCGATTTCGCGCGTCGCTTCAGCTGCGGCTTCGCGTGCTGACAGGTTCTTTTCTGCCATCACGCGCACGATGTTCTCGAGCACCACGATGGCGTCGTCGATCACGATGCCGACCGCCAGTGTGAGGCCCAGAAGCGAGAGCAAGTTGAGCGTGATGCCGAGTGAGTGAGCCACCGCAAAGGTGCCGATGATCGACGCCGGGATGGCGAGACCCGCGATCAAGGTCGCTCGGAAGCTGCGCAGGAACAACAGCACCACAATTGCAGCCAAGATCGAGCCGATGATGAGGTGTTCTGTGACGGCGTGCACCGCGGCACGCACGTCTTCGCTGTTGTCTTGGATCACGCGCACGCGCACGCCGTCTGGCAAGAGCGTGCTGATGCGCTCGAGGCGATAGCGCACGTCGTCGGCCACGCCGACCGTGTTCTGGCCGGGCTGCTTGGTGACCGTGACCAGTACGCCTGGACGACCCGAGAGCGAAGCGCGAGAGTCTGAGGCCGTGGTGCCGTCGATGACCTGCCCGAGATCAGACAGGCGCACGCTGAGCTCGCCGCGCTTGGCTACTACGACCTGGGCAAGCTCCGTGGCCGTAGAGGCCTTGGCGGAGAGGCGCACGCCGAGGGAGGTGTCGCCGTCGGCGAGGCTGCCGCCGGGCGCTTCCAGGTTCTCGCGCTCCAGGGCGCGTTGCACTTCCTGGGCCGTCAGATCCAGGGCTTGCAAACGCAACGGATCGAGCACGATCGAGAGCGCGCGCATCTCTCCGCCCACAAGCTTCACATCGCCCACGCCGCTGACCGTCTGCAGCTCGCGGCGCACGATGGTGTCGGCAAGCTCGGTGAGCTCGAGCGGCGTGCGTGCGCCCGCAGGCTCTGCGTCTACCGCGATAAGCAGAATCGGCGCCGCGTTGGCATTAAACGTCTCGATACGCGGCGGGCGTGCGACGCGCGGCAGCTCGTCGCCGAGGCGCGAAACCCGGTCGCGCACCTCGTTGGCGGCGGTTGCGGCGTCTTTGCTGAGCACGAATTGCGCCCACACCATCGCCATGCCTTCTTGCGAGAAGGAGTCGAGGCGATCGAGGCCGCTCACGGTGCCGAGTGCGTTTTCGATGCGCGTCGAGATCTCGCTCTCGACCTGCTCGGCCGACATGCCGGGCGCGGGAATGACCACCGAGACGAACGCAAACTCGATGTTGGGGAAGCGCTCGATGGGCATCTTGCCGAGCGCGGAAAGGCCGAGCACCACGGTGCTCAACATGAGCACCCAGGTGAAGACGGGCCTGCGAATGCAGAGTGCGGCGAGGGCTCTCATGGCGCGTTCCTGATTGTGTTCGAGGTCTCGGCGCGACCATCTACGAAGTCGAGCTTGGCCAAGGCGAGCGCGCGCTCGACTACAGCGTCGACATGTTCGTTCTTGGCGCGCGCGAGATCGGTCTCGGCGAGCACCACATTGAGGGGCAGGGCTGTGCCGGCATCGAGCTCGCCACGGCGTGCCGTTGCTAGGGCTTCAGCTTGGGCCACGCGAACGCTTGCTTGTAGGGTTCGGTCGTGGGCGAGGGCCAGGTTGTCTGCCGCAGCGCGTCGCTCGGCTGCGAGCTTGCGGCGTGCTTCTTCGACGCGCGCGGAGAAGGCCCGATGGCGCGCCTTTTCACGTTGGGCGAGGGAGCTGCCGGTGGTGAGCTGTGACAGAGACCACTCCACGCGCGCACCTGCTTCCCAAGTCGGGATAAATAGTAGGCGATTGAGCACGAACACGCGCGGACTGGGCGCTGCGTACTCGCCGGCGGCGTAGACCGAGAGCTTGGGTAGACGGTCGAGCGACGCACTCTTCGCGCGCTCGCCAGCTGCTTTGGCCTCGGCCTGCATGCTCGCAATTTGTGGTGACACCACGGCTGCCGTAGGCGCCTTGGGGGCGGGCTCGTCGACACGGCTCAGCGGAAGCTCCGGCACGCGAAGCTCGCGCTCGCCGAGCCGCGGAAAGAAGCTGCGCAGCATGGCCTCGGCGGTTGCGAGGTCCGAGCGCGCAGTCTGCTCGCTCATCACGGCGGAGGAGAGTGCAACCTCGAAGGTTAGCACATCGTTGCGGGCCACGGTGCCGGCAGTCTCGCGTGCGCGCTGGTCTGTGACCTGAGACTCTGCGGCGCGCCTTAGCTCGATGGCTGTACTCAGCGCGAGTGTGCTGCGCCAGTAACTCAGAAACGCAACGCGGGCCTCGAAGGTGACTTGAGCACGGGCGCTCAGCACTTCGAGCGATGCCGCCTCGGAATTGTGACCGAGCGCGCGGGCGCTTGCAGCCAAACCGAGGAAGATGTCGCTGAGCGGAACGCTGACCTGCGCGCGCGCGCCAATGTTGTCGAGCAACTGCGGAAATGTGGAGCCGTAGAAGGTGCGATGTTGCGCGGGAATGCTGCTCAAACGCGTGTAGCGCCCGGAGAGCTGGACGTCCGGTACCAGCGCTCGGCGTGCGGCCTTGCTGGCGGCCTGGGCGGCCTCGTGATCGGCTTCGGCGGCGCTGATGTGGGGATGGTCAGCGAGCGCCAGGGCTACGACCTTGGCCTCGTCGATGAGCAAGGCGCTACCAGAGCCTTCGTCTTCGGCCTGCGCTTCGACTGGGCTTTCGGCCTGCGCTGCCTGCGCGCGCTTCACGCTGGGCACGTCGTTCGCGGAGGCGGTGCCTGCTGCCAGCAGCGACGACATGCTCCACGCGTACCATTGGGGTCGCAACCTCACGGCAGCACCTCTTCACCGAGACGAAAATCGGGTTCAGGCAACAGCACGAGCTGGTCGCCAGCCTTGAGGCCTTCGCGGATGAGTACGTGCTCGCCCTCGTATCGCAGCACCGACAACAGGCGCTCACTCAAGCGATTCTGCTCGACGACCCAGGCGCGCAAGAGCCCTGCGGTGGTCGTGGTGCTCGTGAGCGGAACTCGGACAACCGCGTCCTCGCCGCCAATCTCGAGCCAGACGGCAAAGCGTGCACCCGGCAGAAGTTGAGACTTGAGGCTCTCGGCCGTCGTATCGTCGAAGTTTATCTTGGCTTCGACCAGACGCGCGTTGGCCTCGCCAATAAGGCCAGGCGTAGAGCGCACGACTTGAGCGGTCAGCATCTGCGCCCCGATTTGAATCGCGACCTTGCTGCCGAGGCTCACGTGGTGGGCGTCGAACTGGGGCACGTCGAAGCGGATGCGCAGCTCGGCCGGGTCGATGACGCGAATCAGAGGCGCGTTGGGGGCTGCCATCTGGCCGACCTCGATGAAACGGTCGAGCACAAGCCCCGGGAAGGGCGCCCGAATGGCTTTGTCACCGAGGGCCGCCTGCGCTTGCGCGGACGTGGCTTCGAGCTCCGCCAGGCGTCCGAACTCCGATTGCGCCTGCGCCAGTGCACCCTCGTACTGCGCCCGGGCCGAGCTCAGATTGGAGCGTGCCCGGTTCAGCTCCTGCTCGCTCAAGGACCCCTGCGCGAACAGCTTCTCCGCGCGCTTGGCGGCGTCCTCGGCCACTTCGTAGGCAGACTTGGCCGCAAGGGCACTCGGCAGGTTCTGGGCCTCCTTGGCGCTGCCGATACGTGCGCGAGCTTGGGTGACGCCGGCTGCCGCCGCGAGCGACGCGTAATTCAGCTCCGAAGCGCCGAGCTTCACCAGCAAATCACCCGCCTTCACCGCTTGCCCGACCTCGAAGTAATAGGCGTCCACGCGGCCACCGCGGGTCGATGAGACAATGGCGTCACGGGGGGCGACCACGGACCCGATAAACGAAAGCGTCTTCGGCACGCGCTCTGCATCGAGCTTGCTCGTGGCCGGCGCCTTGCGCAGCGATCCCGCGTCTGAGGCTTCGGCAGAGGCTTCGGTTACGCCTTCACTGCATCCGCCTGCGTAAGTGAGCAATGCACCAACAAGCAAGGTACGTATCATGGGGCCCGGTCATACTATCTCCGGGCCCCACAGGCCCATCGACATTAGACGAATTTTGCATCCTGGGCAGAGGGGGGGC
>CAZEWA010000212.1:0-9243 GCA_964515685.1 uncultured Polyangiales bacterium
GCGCAAGCCATGAGCGCGACGCTGGTCGTCGCGAGTTGTGCGTCAAAGCCCGGTCGGCTATGTGCCCGCCCCTACGGGCCCCGTAACGCGGCGGGGCACTCTGCTGACTTTACGCGAATGGAGGCCAATCTGACCCCGCCCACGTCGAGCGCTCGCCTTACTCAGGACGATCTACTAGCACCGTTTCACCAGGCGCTCACGCCACCCGATCATTGGCGCGTCGGCACGGAAGCTGAAAAGTTCGGTATTTTAACCGATTCCTTCGCTCCAATGCCCTATGAGGGTCCGCGCAGCGTGCAGGCCGTGTTCGAGCTGCTCGAAGAGCGCTTCGGTTGGTTTCCAGAGCGCGAGTACGAAGGTGGCCCGGTCATCGCCCTACTTCGCGGCGGTGCATCCATCACGCTTGAGCCAGGCGGACAGCTCGAATTGTCCGGCGCTCCGTTCACGAGCATCCACGACACCGCCGCCGAGTGGCAGCAGCACCTCGACGAACTGCACAACGTCGGCGATGAGCTCGGGATCACGTGGCTCGGCCTCGGCTTCCATCCGTTCGCCCGCCAGGACGAGTTGCCCTGGGTCCCCAAGCTTCGCTACGCCGTCATGCGGGAATACCTCCCAACTCGTAGCCCGACCGGCCTCGACATGATGCGGCGCACGAGCACCGTGCAGGCCAACCTCGACTACGCGTCCGAGGCCGACGCTATGCAGAAGCTGCGCGTCGGGCTTGCGCTGTCTCCCATCGTCTCCGCGATGTTCGCGAACAGCCCGCTGGTCGAAGGCAAGCTCACAGGAGAGCGCAGCAGGCGGGCCCAGGTTTGGATCCACATGGATCCCGACCGTTCCGGCCTCTTGCCCTTTGCATGGCGAGACGACATGTCCTTCGAGCGCTACGTCGAATGGGCCCTCGATGCCCCCATGTTCATGGTCAAACGCGGCGCCCAGGTCGTACACAACACGGGCCAAACGTTTCGCGCGTTCATGGCCCATGGCTTCGGCGGCACCCAGGCCACGGCAGCCGACTGGTTGTCGCACATTGGGACACTGTTTCCCGAGGTTCGCCTGAAGAAAACCATCGAGCTGCGCGGTGGCGACAGCCTGCCGTCCGCGCTCTTGCCCGCGCTGCCGGCCCTGTGGAAAGGACTGCTCTACGACACCGAGGCGCGCGACGCGGCCGAACGACTGCTCGCCCAGGTCGACTTCAAGGCCGCCGAAGCATCCCGAGATGAGTACGCTCGCCTGGGCCTAGGTGGCACATTCGCAGGGCGCCCCATGCGAACTTGGGCTGCTGAAGTGCTGGAGCTTGCACAGGGCGGACTCGCCCGCTGCGGCCTATTCAGCGCACAAGGCGTAGACCACGAAGGCATCTTCCTGGCGCCACTGGCCGAGCTTATTGAACGAGGAGAGACCCCCGCAGACGCGTTGATCGCGCGCCTAGACCCCACCCGCGATCTGCGGCCTCAGGTCATGCAATACGCAAAGCTCTGATGCGATGCGCGAGGGCTGCCTGACGCTCCGTGGCCCAAAGCCGCCCTAGCCCTCGTCGTCGAGATCGTCGTCTTCCCCGTCGTCATCATCGTCATCGTCTGTTTCGATGGTGCCTTGGCCGGCGTTAACGAGTTCTTTCAGCTCTTTACCTACCTTGAAAAACGGTAGGCGCTTTTCTGGAACGGGAACGGCCCGACCAGTCCGGGGATTGCGCCCGTTGTACGGCTTATACTCGCGGACGGTAAAGCTACCGAACCCGCGGATTTCGATGCCCTCACCGCGCTCTAGGGCCGCAGTCATGGAATCGAACACGCAGTTGACGACCAACTCGGCACGGCTCTTCGTTATTTGAGTGCGTCGCGCGACTGCATCGATGAGCTCAGATTTGGTCATCGAAACCTCCGACAGTATGGTTGTAACCGGCGTAACTCCACACAGTCAATGGTCTTTCTGGAAAGCTGCGTATTCGGTGCTCGGAAGGTAGGGGGCCCCCCCTTCCCTGAGCCAAAAATGGCACCTTTTTCAGCTCGTCGTTCAGGGGAGACCACAGTGCCCGTTGCGGTATTCGTGAAACTCTGGTTATGGTCGCCCAGCAATTTACGAGGACCAGCATGCAAGGCCCTGACATGGATCCGTACGAGACCGAACACGACCCCTTTTCGCGCAAAAATGCGCCCTTGACGGACTTAAGCGCTTTCGAAGAGCCGCTGCCCGACATCGGCGGCACGGACGACGAAACCATCCGCAAGATGAACCGGAAGACGTCGCCGCTTGGCCGCGTTCTCGGCATAGCCATTTTGGCCGGTGCGGCCGGAATTGGCTATTGGGCCTACAATAACGGCGTTGCGTACGATAACCGCAATGTGCTCCTCGATGAAGCAGGCAAGCTGAGCGGCGAAGCTCGCCTCGCAGCGCTTCGCAGTGCCTTCCAGAGCGCATCCCACGACGATGTGAAGGAGCGCATCCTCCTTAACCTCGGCTATTTCAAAGACGCAGGTTCCGTCCCGCTCATGGTGCAAGCGCTCGACGACGACGGCATCGTTCGACGAGCCGCCGCACGCTCCCTCGCCTACATTGGCTCTCCCGCTGCGGACAGCGCCAAAAGCAAGCTGCTCGAGGTCCTGCCGCGCACCGACGCCCGCGACCGAGCGCAGGTCGTGTGGGCCCTGGCAGTCCTCAAGGAAGCGGCAGCTGTGCCCGACATCCTTGTGGAATTCGCGGCCGGACGGCTTCAAAACCTTGAGGCACTCGATAAATCCCCGAGCTTCGATCCCAAGGTCATCATCGACGTCGTTGGGCCCCAGAAGATCGCAAGCGACGAGCTCCTCACCCACAAAGACAAGGCGATCCGTACCTTGGTCGCAGCCGCGCTGTCTGAAGCAGCCACGCCAGACGCCGTCGACCCGCTCATCAAGCTCCTCAACGACAGCGATGTGGAGGTTGTGAAAGCAGCAGCAGCTGGCCTCGGACGCGCAGGGGATGCGAAAGGCGCAGGCCCGCTGTTTGCGCTCCTGCAGCGCAGCCCATCCATGCGTCAGAGCGTGCTCGACGCCATTGGCCGTTCGACCAGCGCGCCCGGCGTAGCGCAGCTCCTCGAATCCACAGACAGCCAAGATCTCAAGCGCTCGCTGCTCGGCATCCTGCGCGAGAGCCACGACCCGCGCGTCGTGAACACGTTCGCGAAGTACGTGAACGACGGAGATCCCGATATCAAGGAGACCTCCGCCCTCGCCCTCGCGGAGCTCGGTGATGCCCGCGCCGTGCCGCCGCTGCTCGAGCTCGCCAAGTCCGAGGATCGCACCACGGCTCTCAATGCCCTGGATGCCCTCGCCCTGGTCGCCAAGCCTGCCGTCGCCGACGCGCTGCTCCCGCTGCTCAACACGCCGCCTGGGCGCAAGTCGAGCGTGATGAAGGCCATCGGCAAGTCCGGATCGAAGACGGCCGGCGCGGCCCTCGTGAAGGAGCTCAGCGGCGACGATCGTGAGACCGCAGCCTACGCGCTGGCGGACCTCAAGTACGAGCCCGCCTACAAGACGCAGATCGCGCTGCTCAAGCGCCCCAAGGATGTCGACTTCTCGAAGCCCAGCATCCCCACCGAAGAGATCGTGCGCAATCGCGAGATCGCGATTCGGGCGCTAGGCCGCTACGGCAAATCCGAGCCTGTGCCAGCTCTCATCACGCTCATCGAGGACCAAGCAGATAGCGCGAAGCTGCGCGCCATTGCCGGCGCCGTCGCAGGTCAGCTCGCGACCGAAGAGCAGCTCGCCACCATCATCGCCAAGGCGAAGAACAGCGCGCTCGACGAGACTACGCGCACCTTCTTCGTTCAGGGCCTGTGGCAGAGCAAGACGCCCGCCGGCAGCAAGCTTGCAGACCTCCTCCAGCCCTCCATCCCGCCCGCGGTACGCCGCAGCGCAGCCTTGGCACTCGGTTACCTCGCCGACCCCGCCAACGACTCTCTGTTGTCGGACCTTCTGCGCAACCCCGAGATCAAGCGCGAAGCGGCCTTCGCGGTGGTCCTGGGTGGCAACCAGGCACTGGCAGAAGAACTTTACGCGTTGCTTGATTCCGACCGGGAACTTCGTGAGATCCTTCAAGAAGTTTTGATGGCCGACGACAACGACTTCTTCAATCTGATCACGGCGCAGCTGTTCGAAAACGGACAGATCTTCCGCCGTCTTGAGGTCGCCACCGCGCTCAAGAATGGCCAAGGCAAGATCACGTTCAGCCTCCCGTGGCAGCAGGTGATTGCGCGCCTGAAGTCCGGCTGGAACGGGCCCGGTGGCCTCGGTGCACGCGAGATCCGCGCCCACCTCTACGATGCACTGCGAGGACCGGACGATGCCCGCCGCAAGCTCGCCGCCGAAGCGCTCGGCGCGATGAACGAGATGGGCTTGTTGCTCGCGTCCCGCGACGAAGCAGGACCTGGTCAGCAAGAGGCGCGTGAGATCATCTTGCGCAAGAACCGCTCGAAGACCCAGTAGCACTCGAGTCTGCAAAGGCTGCGCTCGGCCTTCGGGCTGGCGCAGCCTGCGGACGAACGAAGAACCTGCGCTTCACCCTAGCGGAGACGCTGCGCGCCCCGCCCTCGGTGGCGGCGACCCGACGCAGACGGGGCCAAGGGCGCCCCGCCAGTGAGCAGTCACATCCGCGTCAGCGCCTGCTCGACATCTCGCAACAGGTCGTCGGTGCCTTCGATGCCGACGGAGAAGCGGACCAGGGTATCTTTGATGCCCACCGCTTCGCGCTCCGCCGTGGTGAGCTCGAAATAGCTCATCAGCGCGGGCTGCTCTACCAAGGACTCCACGCCGCCGAGGCTCGGGCCAATGCGCGGTATCTGGAGCGCGTCGATAAACCTGCCGCCGTCCTCGATGCTGCCCGCGAGGTCGAACGTCACGACGCCGCCGAAGCCGCTCATGGTACGCTTGGCTATCTCGTGCTGCGGATGCGACGCAAGGCCTGGATACCAGACGCGATGAACCTTGGGGTGCTTTTCCAGCAGCTCAGCCAGCGCTTGCGCACTCTGGTTTTGCTGCTTCACGCGTAGCCCGACCGTCTTGATGCCGCGAGAAACAAGGTAGGCTGCGTGTGGATCGAGAACCGCGCCAAACACGTGCCTAAGCTCCCGCACAAGCCCTACCAGGCCCGCATTGCCAGCGACGACGCCGGCAAGCACGTCGTTGTGGCCGGCCAAATACTTGGTGGCGCTGTGCACTACCAAATCGATGCCGTGCTCTGCAGGCCGCAAGTTCACGGGCGTGGCAAACGTGGAATCGATGAGCGTCTTGGCGCGGGTCTTCTTGACGATGCGACTCAGCCGCTCGAGATCGAGGCACGTGAGATATGGATTGGTCGGCATCTCGCTGATAACGAGGCGCGTCTTGTCCGTTATCACGCGCTCCAAGGCATCCAAATCACCCGGTGGAACCAGCGTATGGGTCACACCAAACTTGGCCAAAAACCCGGTGACGAACTGCCGTGTGCGGCGATAGCAATCCGCGAAGAGCACCACGTGGGAATCGCTCTTCACCAACGCCAGAATGCTCGATGTCACAGCCGCCATGCCGCTCGAGAAAGCGACCGCGTCTTCCATGCCTTCGAGCGAAGCCACCTTGGTTTCAACCGCGCGAACCGACGGATTGCCGTAGCGACCGTACTCTTCGCGCTCGGTCTCCCCGGACATGTAACGCACAAGCTCAGCCGTATCGGCGAACGTGTACGTAGCCGTCTGGGCTATCGGCTGCGTAAGCGCATCGTAGGGATGGACGCGGGGTTCTCCCCCGTGCACAGAGCGTGTAAGCAGAGACTCGAACTTCTTTTCGGTCACCGCGCCCTTGTAGCACGAGGTTACCAAGCTGGGTTGTCGGCACAAACGCGTACAGCGGCCTGCCCCCCCGTTGGTGACAGCCGCTGCTAGTGCTTGTGTTCGCGATCGAGCCCTGGATGACCTGGATCACCCGGTTCGTGGCGTGGATTTGCCGTAAGGAAGGTCCCGTCCTGCCCTGGCAGCGACATCAGCATCTCCTTGTCGAAGATGAAGTGATCGCGACGCGTGCTGGCCGGCATGTGTACGCCCGTATCCATACGGATGGCGTCACAGGGACATGCTTCAACGCAATAGCCGCAGAAAATGCAGCGCAACTCGTCGATGATGAACACCTTCGGGAAGCGCTCGTAGCCGTAGCTGGGATCGCCCGGCTCATACTCGCCGGCCTCGATATGAATGCACTGGGCCGGGCATGCCGTACTGCAGCACAAACAGGCTACGCAACGCGGGGTCCCATCTGCGCGATGGGTCAAGCGATGCACACCGCGGAAACGCTCAGGATAGACCCGCTTTTCCTCAGGATACATGATGGTCACGATCTCGGAATTTTCGCGCTTCGAGAAGGTGTTCTTGAAGAAGTGCTTCATCGTCACGCCGAGACCTTTGACGATCTCGGGGATATACGCTTGCTCGACGAAAGTGCGACCAGGCTTGTGGACGGGCTTACCCATGTTGAAACCTATTCAGTGAGCGCGAGAATCGCGACGCCGGTGAGCAGGATGTTGAGGAGCGAAAGCGGCAAGAGCAGCTTCCAGCAGAGCTGCATGATCTGATCGTAGCGGAAACGCGGCAGAGACCAGCGAATCATGAGCTGCAACCAAATGAGCACTACGAGCTTGAGCACGAAGACCAGCACCTGGAGTGCGATCACGGCCACGTGCGGGATGCCAACGACCAACAACCCTGCAAAGTCGAAGCCGTAGTCTTCGAGGAAAGGCAGGTCGTAGCCGCCCAAGAACAGGGTGGCGATGAGCGCCGAACTCGTGATCACTTCCACGAACTCGCCCATGAAGAACATGCCGAACTTCATGCCCGAGTACTCGGTAAGATAACCCGCTGCGAGCTCGCTCTCGCCTTCCGGCACGTCGAAGGGGATGCGCTTGGTCTCTGCAATCGCCGCCGTGAAGAACAGGAAGAAGGCCAGGGGCTGAACGAAAATGCCCCAAAGGTGCGCGCCTTGGATCCCGAACAGGTTGTGATTGCGCTGCCAGGCAACCATGTCGGCCAGCAGCAGGGTGTCGTAGACCATAAAGCAGCCGACGAGAGTGAGCCCAAGGGCCACCTCGTAGCTCACCATCTGACCTGCAGCGCGGATGCCGCCGAGCAGAGCGTACTTATTGTCGGACGAGTAACCGGCGATGGCCGCGCCCACGACGCCCGTACCCGCAATCGCGAAGACGAACAGGATGCCGACGTTGACGTTCGCCACCTGCAGATTGACGAACCGACCGTCGAAGAGCTGCCCAGGCTCGAGCACCGTGAACAGATGGTCAAGGTACAGCGCGCCGCCGAACGGAATCACAGCGAACACGCTGATGGCCGGTACTAGCGAGATGATGGGGGCGAGCGAGTGCAGAAGCTTGTCTGCCTTCGGTGGAATGAAGTCCTCTTTCCAGACGAACTTCAGAGCATCAGCCAGCGGGTGCAAGAGCCCCGCAAGCGTGATGGTCTTGCCACCAATCTTGATTCCGGCGCGCGTGGGACCCACGCGGTCCTGGATCATCGCGCTCTGACGGCGCTCTGCCCAAATGAGCACGGGAGCAAAGGTCAGAATGATGAGAAGGACGAAGACAATCTTCAGGATTGTGGAGATCCAAGCGACGGCGTCCATCAGACCTGCGCCTCCTGCATACGCACCGCGGGAAGCGCAGCGCGAACCTCACTCAACGAGCTAAAGCGAATGTCTTTGCCGAGTTCTTTGCCGAGCGTGGCAATCACTTCCCACGCAGGCTTCACACCTTCCGGCGGGAACACCGCGCGCTTGAACTGCTGCGCGATGCCCTTACCGTTCACAAAGGTGCCAGCCGTCTCGGCATGCACTGCCACCGGAATCACGACATGGGCCACGCTGGGAAGCGCGCCTTCGTTGCTCGTCAGCGAAACATGGGCCTTCAGTGCGGCGAGCGGCGCCAGATCGGCAGCGCTCTCAGCGCTGGCCCAACCCAAGGCGACGACGCCTTCCACGGCGCCTGCCGCCACGTCCTTGAGAAGGTCCTGAACCGTGCCCAGCGCCCCACCCGCGACAAGCTCAGCACCTGCACGGTTCGGGTTGTTGTCGGCGCTCCGCAGGATGGTGTCACCCTCCCAGCCGCCGAGTGCCGCCAGATAGAGCTTCTGCACGCCAAGCTCGCGCGCGAGCTTGACTAGAGCCAGGTTGTCCTCGTTCGAGTGCTGCGCACTGAGCACGACGCCGAGTCGGTCTGCGGACACGCCCTTGATGGCCTTGGCCGCGGCCGAGATGGCATCCGCCACATCGCAATCGACACGCGTTCCAGACGCTGCCCGCACGCGACCAAACGTCACGCGTTCGTCAACGAAGCGCCGGTAGCTCATCATGCCGTCGTCGCACATCCAGAACTGGTTCACGCCTGGATTGTCGCGGGGGCGCAGACGCTGGACTGCGTTCGAGCGCGGGTCGTAGTCGACCGACATGTTGCAGCCCGTGGCACAACCGCCGCAGACGCTCGGTTGACTCTTCAGGAACCAGACGCGCGCTTTGAAGCGGAAATCGCGGCTGGTAAGCGCACCCACCGGGCAGACATGCTCGGTCATCAAGGTGTACTTGTGGTCGAGTGTCCGGCCTGGAGCGAGCGCGATTTCGTTCTTATTGCCGCGTTCGCGCATGTCCAGCACGGAGTCGCCTACCACCTCGTCGCAGAAGCGCACGCAGCGGGTACACATCACGCAGCGCTCGCCGTCGTACACGATGGTGTCGCCGAAACGCTCGGCCTTCACCTTGTGAACCGGCTCAGTCTGCTTGCGTTTGGGCGTGGCTTGGTGCGTCTCGTAGTAGTCCTGAAGCTTGCACTCGCCCGCTTGGTCGCAAATCGGACAGTCGACCGGGTGGTTGAGGAGCAAGAACTCCTGCACCGCCCCCTGAGCCTGCTTCACGTTTGTCGACTGTGCGTAAACCTCTTGCCCCTCGACCGCGGGCATTTGACAGGCCGGCTGTAGCTTCGGCTTGTTGGCCGGGACGTACTCCTGCTTGGCCTCATCCCACTCCACGATCGGCATCATCATCGGCCGATCGCTCTTGATCTCTACCAAGCACATGCGGCAGTTCGCCGCCACGCTCAGCCCCGGGTGCCAGCAGTAATGGGGAATCTCCGTACCCTGACGCCACGCCGCACGAATGATCGTGTCGCCGGGCTCGAACGGAATCTCTTTGCCATCCAACTTGAAGCTGGGCATCTCAAACCCTCGCCGAAAAA
>CAZEWA010000213.1:0-9240 GCA_964515685.1 uncultured Polyangiales bacterium
AGTACATGCTCCGTCTACTCGGCATTCATTCATGATTTGATGCGATAGCCCTGGCCCAAGATGCTGCAGCACAATCGACATGACGGTCGCCGCGGCACGATCAACCCGACCTCGAGTGGATGCAGCGTTTCCATCGAGCGCGCCGCCATCGTAATCAGCGCGACCATGCCCTACTACGCCGACTCGAGTCGCTCGCTTCCGACCACCGAGGCCGCGGGAGCGACACCGGGCTGGGAAGACTGGGACAACGATGGGCACCCCGCGGTGTCCATGCGCGTGAGCGGGCTCGCGAACGGAGACCGCTATTGCACGACGCGTACGTCGGCCATTTGGCAGGGTGAGGCAGCGACCGACGCCGACTATCTCAAGCTGCGAAGTGACTGGCGGCAAGATGAATCAGTGCTCGGGGTCACCTCCGACATCCTCAAGGCAACCGGTGCGCGAGACGGCGACTCGAGCCTGCATTTCGTGGAATTCGCCAAGCTCTCAGTGGGGCAGGTCAGCGGCGACGACACGACGATTTGCAAGAAGATACGCGAGCTGGCTCCCACCCTCACTCCCGCAGCGACCAAATAATTCGTCATGCATAAAAAGTATGCCGCCGCGCTCGTACTCGCGGCGTGGACAACTGTTACCTCGAGCGCGAACGCCTCGCCGCTGCTCGAAATGGCGGGCACACTCGGCGGCCACGGAGGCTTGCAAGGGCGTCACGTCCCCGGCGGCGCGGCAGCGGCCTACTTCAATCCCGCGCTCTTGGTGGAAGCACCCCCTGGGCTGACCTTTGGATTTATTGTGCTCGGCAGCAGGATCGCGGTCGACCTCTACAGTCGAGGCGACGGTCGATTCGACGTACCCTCGAACCTGGAGAATGCGGCCCACGCAGATGGAAGCCGCTGGGAGTCTTACCCCTTCGGCACGGAGATTCTGCAAAACGGCCGGGAAGAATCTCCGACCACCACAGCGACCTCCGCACGGCCGCGACAGAGGGCCGGCACAGGTCAGCAGACGAACACCTACTTAGCCGTCGGCCTGATCGCCAAGTTCTTCCAGGACCGTCTCGCATTCGGCTTCTACGGGCTGCTCCCAAACAACACCTTCACGCGCATGTCGAGCTTCTACGTCGACGAGCGCGAGCAGTATTCTTCAAACAGTCTGCACCCGGAGCTCTACGGCGATCGACTGTTTGCATTGGCGCTCGGTGTGGGAGCCGGCATCCGCCTGACCGACTCGCTCTCCCTGGGCCTCGGCACCTCGGTGAACTTGCGTGCCGCCGCAGGAACCCCTGTGTATGTGGCAGACGCGTCGCAACTGCAAAACCTCGTGATCAACATGGACGCCAAGGTCTACGTGGGCTTGGCTCCCTACGGCGGCCTCTCCTGGAATCCCGGCTCTCGACTGCATTTCACCGGCACGCTGCACGCGCCGCAAAAACTCGAGGTCAACGCAGACGTGCAATACATGCTCGCGAGCGGCCTCGAACAGACCGCGACACTCAGATTCGTCTACGGCTTCATGCCGTGGCAAGTCGGACTGGGGGCTTCATACGACCTCGTCCAGACCGCTGACACGACGCTGACGCTCGCAGCGTCGGCGGTGTACGGGCGTTGGTCGCAGTACATCGATAGGCATGCGGAGCGGCCCGTTCCGGAGTTCGGCTGGCGCGACACGATCACGGCGGCGGCCGGGGCGCGCGCGCGCCTCGACCGCATCGGGCTAGCCCTCGATTTACAGTACAAGCCCACGCCCGTTCCACTTCAGTACGGGCGCACGAACTACCTGGACAACGACCGCATCGGGACGAGCATCAGTGCCGATTACAGCTTTCAGCTCTTCGAGACGCCGATGACCCTCGGCGTGCAAGGCCAGGCTTTCTGGTTGCTCAAACGCGAGACAACCAAACTCACGCCGCCCACCTTTTCCGATGGGGTCAACCGTACACGGAGTCTGGTCACCGACGAGGTCCCGGACGACAGTCAGATCGGCGGCACGAAAGTCGCAGAGGCCGCTGGCTTGCAGACGAACAACCCCGGCTGGCCTGGATTCTCCAGTCGCGGCTGGATCACGACGTTGGGAATCTATTTAACGGTGGAGCTATGAGAGCGAACATCCTTGCGGGACTCTGGTTGTTGACCACGGCATGTCGCTTTGGAGGTCCAAGTGGGACCGCGACCGAAGTGACCGACCCCGTTGAAGCGGGCGAAGACGGATCCGCAGAAGAGGACCGGGAAGACGCGCGAGACGAAGACGACGTCTCGCCTCCACCCAGCGTGGGATTTCCGCCCGATTCGGTTGATGACGAGCCCGCTTTTGGAGCGTGCGGACCTGCGACCGTGCCCGGCTGCGATCCCGTGCGCGGCACGAACTGCGCGCCAGGGATTAGCCAATGCATAGCGGATCCTGGGGCCGCGGAGCCCGCGGGGCGCTGCGTGTTCCCGGGGATGGCCACGGCCGCAGGTTGCGACGAAAACGGCCTGTTCACGACCTGCCCACCGCTCTTCACGTGCAAGGCCGGCGCTTGTCGCAAGTACTGCTACTGCGATTCAGATTGTCCACCGGGAGACACGTGCAGCGAATCGAGCGGACAGGACAACACGGGTCTGTTCAAGCTCTGTTTGGCCGCGCGACCATGAGCCTCTACGCAACGGGCAATCGATCGTTGCCGGTCGTCGTCTTCACCCGCAGCTCGGCGTCGCCAGCTCCACGTCGCGTGTCTCGCCGTCCTCGAGAAAGTCATGCGGTTCGGCTCTAGGGGCGACGGCACAAACCTCGCACGCTATCTACCCAGCGATTAGCATTACCTTGAAGTCCCGACATGAATCCGCCGCTAGCGCAGGTGTCAAAGAAGCTAAAACCACCCGAACCTCCGTAGACTGGCAGGGTCACTCGATTGGCGCGATTGGTGATCTGTCCACAAATCAGACCGATTCTATCGATATAGCGGTCGTGCCCACCCGAAATACCCACCGCGGCATATCCGGTTGGGCAGTATTCCCAACCTCGATCAAACCCGCCGGATCCACCAATGATCGGCGACGCACCGTATTGGTCACCCGTGCGGAATTGATTATCAGCGTTGCTTGGTAGGTACCAAGCGTACTGTATCTGATCCACGAATCGATCCGAGCGCACGCGCATACCGTAGATCATGCCGTGCTCATGGTAGTAGGCAATACCCGAGGTACTCCAGCCTCGTATCGGCGTAGGACCAAGACTTCCGGGCGGACCAAGAGCAAGACTCACCTCGCCGAGAGCGCCCACGCCATCGTCAAAGGCGACAAGACCCGGAGGCTCAAGTCTGCTCTCCCCAGCAGATATTTCTTCCGAAGAATCATCATCCCCCTCTGATTCGCCCCCAACGTCCGCAGCGCAGCCGGACACAGAGAACAAAGCGACAAGAAGCAAAACCGCGGCTCCATTCATTGGACGCTCCTCCATGGCTCAAGAAAACGCCACAGCTAACAAAATTTCCTTCTGAGCGTCAACAACACACAACGCCTGCGATAGGCAGTGCAGCCCATCCTGCGTGGACTCGGGAGAGAGCGTCGCCATCCACGGCACGATCACTCCACCGTCTTTTTTGCGCGTCAATCGTCCTTGCTCACCCCGGTTTGCATCTGGAATGGTTACGAACGGTCTTGAACACCAAGGATTGGACAAGTAGGGTCTGCGGCGTCCATGCGCGACAGCCTCAAGGGCCTTTACGAGATCATGTCGCCATGTCACGAACCGCCACCATCCGGCGAGAATAGAGCTGCGCGCTGCCGAGCGAGGTTCGCACAAGCGAATACTCAGACAAGCTGACAATTATCAGGCGGTCTCGCCGATGCGTTCCACAGCCTCTCTAGGAGATCTTGAACATCCATGTCATTGCGCAAGTAAACTTGCAGCCATTGCTCTCCCTGGGGTGAACGCGAATGGACTTAATTGCAGAGTAACCGGCGTGTTGACAGGACGCGGCTTCTGATATGAGTGAGTCTGGCAATGTTGCGGACAGTTTCGAGGAACAAGTCGCGAATCTCCTACCCGAGCTGAGCGGATTCTTCTATCGAAGAATTCCAGACGAAGCGGACGACTGCAGCGCTGAAACCCTGGTCGCAGCGCTCGCCGCGCGCAAATCGTTCAGGGGCGAGGCGAGCGTCCGGACCTTCGTCTTTCGCATCGCACATCGCGTGCTCGGGCGACGAAGAAGACTTCTCTCGCAGCAAGCACTCCAGCACATCGAAACGCTCGAATCTCCAGATGAAGTCGACTTGTTTTCCGGAACCTCCGAGGGTGTCATCGACGCTGTGATCGCCAACGCACTGACCTTGATGGACGATGCGGCGAGGAAAATGCTCGAGCTGACGTTCGTCGCGGGGAAGTCTCGACGTGAACTCGCAACGCATTTGCAGCTCTCCCCAGGCACTGTGGCGGGTCGATTGCAGCGGGCCAGAACGCGGCTGCGCAGCTTGATCAAGGACGCCGCCCGACGTCGACTCTCTGATGACGACCTTTTAAGTCTACGCACGCGTGAGATCCTCCGCGAACTTGCCGAAGTGGAGAGCTGAACGGTCAGCTCAGTCATCAGATTGGAGTCACATGTCAGCGATCCAAAACGGTCCGACGTGCACAACCTGTACGGGCCACGCAGATGCTTGCATCCCAGCACGTGGATCGATTTGTCGGCAGGAGAAAGACGCTCCTCGTTGGACAGACTTGAGTGGCTCTTCAGGTGCAACTTCGTTGGGGTAGCGCTCTCGAGAGTCTCTTTCGACACTAGCAAACGTCGATGTGAGGCAAGCAGTCGTGCATGAAGGGGTGGGGGCGAATGGCTCAAGGGAAATCGGCTCGTCATCGTGGCTTGCTCGCGGTAGCTACCATCGCGCTCGTCTCGCTGGGCCTTTGGTGGCTGCGACGAGACGAGGATCCGCTGCCGGCTCGGCATGATGGATCTGTGCAGAGTGCGCAGCATGACAGTCCTCGTGTGATGCAAGCGGGCGCCATCGCAACCTCGGAGAGCGGGGCTCGCATACGCGGACGGGTGACCACCGGTGATGGCGCGCCGATGGCGAACGCGGAGATCTGCGCCCACAGGGTACAACTCGACATGTTGGATACGCGGAGGGAGTGCGCAAGGAGCGGCGACGACGGGCGTTACGACATCAAGGGTTTGTCTGGAGGTCCGTACTCTTTGCGAGCCAGCGCAGAAGGCCACGCTAGCCAGCGCGCGAGGAACGATCCCCTACTGCTCACACGCGACGAAATTCGCGACGTCGATTTCGTTCTCAGCCGAGCTGAGGCCAACGTACGCGGCTTGGTGCGCGACGCGCTGGGCGGGACGGTGGCGAGTGCCCGCGTTCGCCTCGTCACGGCGGTGCCCCCCATCCAGACGGCGTCGGCGATCACCGACGAAGAGGGCCAGTTCACGCTGCACTTCGCGGAAGGTCCTGCAGTGATCACCGCGACGGCAGAGGGTTACGCGCCGGACGAACTGGGCACCGTGGTGCCGTCAGCCAGAATGGAGCTGACGCTGACCCCTGCAGGACGCATCGAAGGTATCGTGCGGCAACCTGACGGCACGCCCGTGTCGGACGCGGAGGTGCGTCCAGAACATGGTGGAGTGCTCAACGCGCGCAGCCGCCTCGCTGCACGCACCGACTCGTCTGGTGAGTTCTCGCTCGACGGGCTCCCACCGGGAGCATACCGCCTGGTGGCGAAAGGCACGCACGCTCAGGGCGTCGCGGATCAGACCGTGCAGCTCGGGTTGGCTGAACGCGTGCGTGGTCTGGTGATCACGGTCCAGCCCGCGACCCGAGTGCTAGGATGGGTGCAGCGCAAGGACACCGGCGAACCGTGTCCCCAGGGCTCGGTGTTGCTCAGCGGCATGCCCGACCCGATGCAGCCTTTCCCGGAGGAGTTTATGACCACCGGCAGGCGTGCCCTTCCGGTGCCGACCCAGGTGGCGAGCATCGGCGAGGAGGGCTCGGTGGAGCTGCAGGGCGTGCCCGCCGGCACCTACTACGCCGTGGTGCGCTGTGAGGGATACCGCCTCGTCGAGGGCCCCCGGAGCGTGACCCTCGCGGCGAAGGCTGAGGACGCGGCCCCCTGGACTGGTTCGTACTGCCCGCGACCACGCTGACGGTTCGCACTGTGGACGACCGCGGCCAGCCGGTGGGGCGGCAGGTCCTGAACTTGCGCGTGCCGCCGCCTGCCCCCGGCCTGGGCAATGGCCTGCTTCAGATGGTGAGCGGCGCCGATGGCGTGGTGCAGGTGCCCGACCTGCGCGCGGGCTCTTACGCCATCGGTCCGGCGCATCCCGGACTGGGAGCCAATGTGGAGTTCGAGATCGCGGCCGGAGCCTTGAAGGCTGAGGTCACCGTGCCGCTGCACGGGAGTGGGACTCTCACCGTGACCGTCGTGGACGAGCGCGAACGCCCTGTGGAGGACCTTCAAGTCACTGCGAGCCCTGTCGGTGCCACGCAGAGCGCCCGGGAGGGAGACACGGTCGCCGTCCGCCCCCAGTTCGCCGTGTCGCTCGGAGCGGGGCGCTACCGCATCCAGCCGCTGCCTTCCGGCACCTACCAGATTGAAGCGGCCGATGGCATCAACCCGATGTTTGACGGCGGGGAACGAGCCGCAGCGCTCCGGGTGCTCTCGGGGGCGCAAGTGGAGTGGACCATGCGAGTCGAGCGAGGCGCCCGGCTCACGGGCCGCGTGACGGACGCGGAGGGCGCGCCAGCTTCCAACGTGTGGGTGAGTGCCCGCGGGCAGCAGAAAGCGGAGGGGCCGTTGAGCAAGGCCAAATCGAGCCGCGGGCGAGTGCTGACCGACGACCGAGGAGAGTTCGTGCTGGAAGGCCTCTCGCGACGAGGGACGTACCTGGTCACTGCGCAGGATCCCTACGGCAGCGAGACCTACCTCGACGGCGTCCAGCCTGGGCAGTCACTCGTGCTGAAGCTCCCCGCGACCGGGCGTCTCGAGGGCCAGCTGCGCGCAGGAGATGGCACGCCCATGCGGGTGCATCTGGCGCGGGCGACGAGCGTCGACGGCCGCGTGGAGCGAGTGGGCAGGGTGTCCGCAGACGGCCTGCGCTTCGCCATCGACAGCGTGCCTGTGGGCGAGTTCCGCCTGCTCGCCACCAGCACGACCGGGCAGGCCGCCAGCGCCCAGCTACACGTAAAGCCCGGCGAGGAACCGACTTTTGTCGAGCTTGCCCTGGCCGAACGCGTCCTCCCCCCCGTAGGTGCCCAGCCGGGCCCGCGCCAGGGCCTCCGAGAGGACACACCGGCGCGAGCCGACTGAGCTTCGGCGACCTCTGCCAAGGTCGCCGTCGTCACGAAAGGACATGACAATGAAAACAAAGCACAGTGTATGGAAGAAGCTAGTCGCCACCGGCAGCACGCTCGGCGCGCTCGTTCTGGGTGTGGGCTCCGCGCACGCGGGTCCCGGAAATGTGGTTCTGGGCGCGCTCGACCAGGCGCCCGGTCTAGCGACTGAAGGCACCAAGAGCGTGGGCTTCACCGTCCACTCTTACCTCGTGTACGCGGCCTCCGATATCACGAGCGTTAACCCCTTCTTCGGCACGAGCTACACCAACGTTGCGGTTCCGCTTTGCGGCCCAGGGGGGATCGGCGCCATCGTCACCCAACCCGGCACGAATATGGTCGACGGTGACATCTGGTATGTGGGATGCCTGGGTCCTTACAACGGCATCGACGTCACGGTAACGATCGCCCCCTGACACTGCGACTCCCGGAAGGCTCGGTCGCGTCCTTTGCGACCGAGCCTTTCTTTGTCGATCGGCAACACCTTCATTCTTAGAACGCGAGGTCGTGATGAACCGCCAATTCTGCTTTGCTTCTGTGCTCGCACTCTCTCTCAGCGCGGCCTGTAGCGACTCCCCTTCGGCGGGAGATGCTGGACCGCCTTCGACCTCCACAGAGGACGGGTCGAGCGGTCCCCAGAACGGCTTCAGCGACGCCGGCACGGGCACGGAGGGTCCAGGCACCGACCCGGACGGCACCTGCGCCAGGCTTGAGGCGCGGCCGCAGCCCAAGGCCTCCGCCGTGTGGTTTGTCTTCGATCCGCGACGCCTTTCGGGACAGGTGGCATCGAATCCGGACCCGCAGACCAACCGCGAGATGCTTGGGGATTTGCTGTTCGCAGCGGGAGGGATTGTGCCGCGACTGGAACATGTCGTGCAATTTGGCTTGGCCCACTACTACGTTCCTAGCATCGACGTCCTGCTCGCAGGCGGCCGCTGTCCTGAGGGGGTCACCATCAAGCCTGCATCGAACAACCATCAAGCCTTGGCCCAAGCCTTCGCCGACATACCTCTCTCGGCGGGTTCCTCCTGGGCCGCTCTGGAAGACATCTCTACTGCCATCGCTGCCCAGCGAGAACCAACCGCCAACACGGTCGTGCTGGTGCACTCGGAATATGACGCGGTGTGCGATTTCTCGTATGGACGGGACAAACAGCGTGTCGCAGTGCAGAAGCTCGCCGACCAAGGAGCGACCGTTTCGACGGTGGTGATCCTGTACGCCATGGGGCAAGCGCCCGAATACATAAGGCTCAACATGGAGGCTCAGATGCTAGGGCAGGAGCTGGCAAAGCTCGGAGGCGGCCAAGCCTTCGCCTCGTACGAGGCCGAGGCCATCCGCCAAGCCATCGCGCGCTCGGTTGCAGACGCCGTCAGCTGCGAGGTCGCGCTGCAAGGCAAAGTCGAGGCAGGTAAGGAGTGCCAGGGTGAGGTGCTCCTCGGAGGCGAGGCCGTTCCTTGCAATGACGCCAACGGCTTCAGGCTCATCGACGACAGCACGCTGGAGCTCACCGGCACGGCCTGCAAGCGCTTGCGCGAAGATGTCGGCGCGACGCTGAACGCGAACTTCCCCTGCGATGCGTTCGTGATCTTCTGAGGACGGTTCTTTGGCCGCAGATTGACCTGTGTCCGTTAGATCCTTCTCTTAGAAGGTGTTCCACAGGAAGTGGCCCGCCTCAACGCCGATCCATCCCGACCGCCAGCGTTGAAAAACCTCAAGATACAGGCAGTATCCTTGCGGTTTTTCGCCTTGTCGGATCGGGCGCCTTGACGCCGATCCGAGCCACTTCCTGTGGAACACCTTCTTAGAACGCGAGGTCGTGATGAACCGCCAAGTCTGCTTTGCTTCTGTGTTCATACTCTCTCTCAGCGCAGCCTGTAGCGACTCGCCTGAGGCGGGAGATGCTGGACGGCCTTCGAGTCCTACCGAGGACGGTTCG
>CAZEWA010000214.1:0-3650 GCA_964515685.1 uncultured Polyangiales bacterium
CCTTCTGTCGCGTTTCGATCATCGTTACCGTTGCGCCCTCTTCGCTCAAGAGTCGCTCGACTCTGCGCTCTGCGTCGTCGAGTCGCGTGGCTCCCAACCGTGAGAGCTGCACACCTTCCTCGAACAAAGCCAATGAATCTTCCAACGTAAGGTCGCCGGATTCCAGCTTTTCCACGACTGCGTTGAGTCGGGACAAAATCTCTTCGAAGACCTGCGGCGTATCCGAGGCGGCCGCCTGCTGGGATTGTCCCATATTTCTCTCTCCCGCCGCGCGTGACCATGCCCGAGCCTCGCTGGAGGGTCAACGGCCCAGGACTGCTTGCGAGTATAACCCCAGGCCGCGCTCGGCCTATCGACAAGCGGCGTATCACCTGTCACCCAGGCTCCGCCGATCCAACTGAAAGCGTGATTACGGTTAACACGAGTCGTGGATATCAATTTCGATATTCACATCAGTGTCGCACGAATTGACCGTATGTACTGGGCGCAAGATGGCAGGCAGGCCAATAATGGTTATGTGAGCATTGGCCAGGGACCCCAGTGACCAGAGACTGGCCCAGCGCAGCATGTATGCGAAAACATGTCTGCTCAGCCCGCGATGTTCCTCACAGCAACGGTCTCAGAGGGTGTTACGATGGCATAGCCCGCAAGGGGGGACTGCCAAGAGGCCGTCACCTTCCCCGTTTCGGAGTTGGAGGCAGGTAGTGGGGCGCTCCCAGGCAAGAGGTTTTCATGGATGACTCACGCGGCGCGCCGCTGCCCGCCCCACGTGTGCCGCCTCCTCAGGGGCCAGATCCGCTGATTGGCCGGGTGATCAACGAGCGTTACCGCATCGTCGGCACGATTGCGCGGGGCGGGATGGGCAAGGTCTACCGAGCCGAGCAGCAGCCGCTCGGGCGGCTCGTGGCGCTCAAGGTTCTGGACCCCAACTACGTCGGGGAAAGCGATCCAGAGTTCCATCGTCGGTTCTTCTTGGAGGCGTCCACCGCTTCGAAGCTCACCCATCCCAACACCGTCACCATTTTCGACTACGGTCGAACCGACGACGAGATCTACTACATCGCGATGGAGCTGCTCGAGGGGCGCACGCTGCACAGGGCTATCCGTGATGAAGGACCGTTTTCGGCTGACCGCACGATGAACATCGGGCGCCAGATCTGCCGTTCTCTGCGTGAAGCTCACGCGATAAGCGTCATCCATCGCGATCTAAAGCCGGCCAACGTGTACTTGGTGGAGCACGGCGACGAAAGCGAGCTGGTCAAGGTCCTCGATTTCGGTCTCGTCAAGAACGTCGAAGACAAGGGCGAAGATCTCACGCAGACCGGCCTCTTCATGGGCTCGCCGAAGTACATGTCGCCCGAACAGATTCGGGGCGAACCGGTAGACGCACGCGTCGATGTCTACGCGCTCGGCGTGATGATGTACGAGATGCTGACCGGCAAAGTTCCGTTCGATCGCGCGAACTCCGTGAACATCTTGATGGCGCACATTCAAGAGCAAGTGCCGCCCATGTCGGACTTCAATCCGGAGGTGCGCGTCCCACCTGCTCTCGAGATGGTGGTGCGGCGCTGCATGGCGAAACATCGGGACGAGCGCTACGCGAGCATGGATGCCGTGCTTGCGGCTCTCAAGCAGTGTGCTGGGTTTAGCGGCACGACGAGTATCGAGTATCGCCTCGAGAGCGGTGAACACAAGCTCGTCTATGAGGGCACGCCCGGAGGCGGAACCTTGCAGCACGGGGCTACGCCATCGCGCTCGTTCGCGGGCGCGACGCTAGGCGCCGCCGCGGAGCAGGGCCCCTTGGCGGAGCCGAAGCCAGCGCCGGACTCAGGGAAGCGCGCGGGGCCGTGGATTTTTGCTAGCGTGCTAGTGGCGGCGGTGGTGGCGCTCATCTTGCGTCCGTCTCCCGAACAGGAAAAGGTGTCCGTGGTCGCGACGAGCCTTTCCGCGGACCCGTCTACCCAGGAGCCGACCGGTGCAGCGCCCGTCGAGCAGCCTGTGGCGGTGGCCGAGCCCGGCAGCCCGTCTACAGCCCAAGACGGCGTAGGAGTGGGCACCGTCGTGTCGACCGTGTTGGTCTTGCTGCGCTCGACGCCGCCTGGTGCCACGGTCGTGGTGGGTGACAAGGAGTTCGGCCCGACCCCGACGCAAGTCGAGTGGTCCGGTGCGGAAGCGGAAGTGGGTCGCGAGGTGACGTTCCGGTTCCAACGTAAGGGCTACCGTGACCTCACCGTGACCCGACAGATTCGCGGCGATCGCCTGGAGGTCGAAGCTCCACCCATGGATCCCATCCCTGTGCGGCGTCCGACCCGCGACGACCGTCCGACGACTGTCACGCCAGTGACGCCCGGTAAGACCGTCCCCTTGAAGGACTACAAAGCGGAGCCCTACTGAGCTGGGCCGCTTGAGCGCCTTTCCCGCTCGGGGAGGAGGCGCCTTCATGCGGTTTCCGGTCGGCTCGTTGCGCGTTTGGGCTCAGCGTCACGACGGGGTTTGACCCTGGCGACGACTTGCCCCAACCTCGGGCCCGGACACTTCATGGAGTTCAACCACCTCGAAATGCAGGCGCCCTCCGTGGTGACTCCGGGCAACCACGATGGTGTACACCTCGGCCATCGTGCGTTGGTTACGGCTGCACGTGAGCTTGCGGAAAGGCACCAGCCTCGGTTGCGCGTGGTTGCGATGACGTTTGATCCGCATCCCATCCATTTGCTGGCGCCAGATCGCGCGCCTCCGCTGCTCACATCGCCCGTGCGGCGTGCAGAGCTTCTACGCGCGGCAGGCGCCGACGAAGTGGTCGTGCGTCCATTCGATGCCGCCTTTGCGAGCCTGACGCCGCAGGCCTTCGTTGAACAGGTCTTGGTACAAGAGCTGTCCGCACGGGCCGTGGTGGTGGGTCACGATTTTCGGTTCGGGGCCCAGCGTGTAGGGGACGTTGCGCTGTTGAAGCAGCTCATGGGTGTGCACAGCGGGGAGGGCGCGGAGGTGCTGACCGTGCCACCGGTCATGCTGGAGGGGCAGATCGTGTCTTCGAGCGCCGTGCGCACAGCCCTCGCTCAAGGCGACGTGGAGCTTGCTGGGCGCATGCTGACCCGCGTTCACGACATCACGCGCGAGGTTATCCAAGGGCAAAAACTTGGACGAACCATCGATTTTCCGACGGCCAATCTGGAGCTAGGCGGCCTGATGACACCGGCGGATGGCGTGTACGCAGTGGTGGCGCGCGTGCTCGACGGCGAGCAGTCCGGGCCGCTTTTGCAAGGTGTGGCGAACCTGGGTGTGCGGCCAACCGTCCGTGGAGGGCGTTCGCTCGAGGTTCACCTGCTAGACTTCACGGGCGACCTGTACGGGAAGCAGCTGCGCGTGGGCTTCGTCGCGCGGCTACGAAGCGAGCAGAAGTTTGCGGGCCTCAGCGAGCTACGAGCGCAGCTCGTTCGTGATGTAGAAGCGGGGCGGGCAGCGCTCGCACGCAGTCCTCAAGCGTTTTGGGCGTGGATATGAAACCTAAAAGTCTGTTTAAACGCGTGGTCGACTTCGCTCGCGCTGAGATCGAGCGCCGCGCCAAACTCACCGCCGAAGACGAGCGGGAAGAGCAGTACGCACCGGAGCATCGTTGGGGCGAGAGCGCTGCCGCGGCGCCGGCCCCTGCG
>CAZEWA010000214.1:3750-9237 GCA_964515685.1 uncultured Polyangiales bacterium
CTGCGTCCGTCCAACGCCAGGCAAGAGCTGCGGCCGAGGTCGCTCCAAACCAGTCCATCCCTGAAAGCCCGGACGCGAGCGCCACGTGGCGAGCTGCTGGCCCCAAGGGGCTTGAAGTGACGCGCACCGAGCAAGCGAGTATTCGGCTCGCTTGGTCCCTTGCCGAAGCGGACGTTGCCCAGGCCCGTGCCCTCCTCGATGCCGATGCGGTTTTGTGTGTACGCGTCGTAGCCTTTTCACCGCTGCGCGACGATGTATTGCGGCAGGTCCGTGATCGTCCAGGGGTCGACCTACAGGGTAGCTGTGACGTAGGGCAGATTGATGGCGCAGCCGTCGTCGCCATCGGTCTTCGCGCAGGCGAGCGCTTCGTGTCGATCAATCACCACACGCTCTGAACGTTTCGCTCTCTCGCAACTTTCGCTGACGAGGGCCGATACCCGCGACCGAAAGGAGAGTGGGCGTGTCAGAAACTCGTTGGGCCTTCTGTGGGCTTGTCTGTTGCCTCCTGGCGAACAGCGCCTGCCATCGATCTAGCCTGTCCTCCTTGGTACCTACGCTGCACATCCAGCTGCAGGCCAAGCAGGTTCGGGCAAGCGTGCTCGAGGACTTGCGCCTCAGCACCAGCATCAGCGGTTGGCTCCGCTTTCAGTCCCGTGTCGCACTGCAAGAGCAACCTCTTCGTGTAGACATGCGCGCCGAGGCAGAGGCTTTTCCCTGCACTGTCAATGAGGTCGAGTGCATCGAAGAGTTCTCTGAGGGCGAGTCAGGTGTAACGAAGCTGCTTGGGGACCTCGAATGAGGCGCCGCCCCTGGATCGACACCTGTGTGGGGTGCTGGGTGCTCGGAATGGCTGCGCTAGGGGCTGCACAGGAGGCACATCCTGCCCCGGGGCTCGTGCCTACCCCGGTCCCGGTGCTCGAGGCCGCTCGAGCGCTCGAGGCCGCTCCAGCGCTCGAGGCCGCCCCTGCGCTGGCCCTGCCTGCCCAACGTGAACCCAGCGTGCACGAAGTTGTGCAGATGGTGCGCCGTGCGTCGCGCCTGCTGAGCCCCGAACGCATTCGCGCGCTGGCTCGCCGGGCTCGGCTCTCGGGTCTCATGCCTTCCTTGCGACTTGGGGCCGATCGCGGCCTAAAACAGAACCTGACGGCCTCTTCCGCCGGCGATACCGAGCGCACGAACGCATCTCTCGGGGACAACGTCAGCATCGACGCCACGCTGAGCTTCGATCTGCCTCGCCTGGTCTTTGCGACCGAAGAAGTGCGTCTTTTGTCGGTGGAGCGCTGGCTCCTGCAGGACCGCAAGAAGCTGCTCGACGAAGCGGTGAAGCTCTACTTTCAGCGGCGTCGTCTCTTGCGCGAGCAGAAGCGCTCCCCCGCCCCGGACGAAGAGCTCGAGTTTGCCATCGAGGAAACGGAGGCCTTGCTGGACGCGCTCACGGACGGGGCCTTCGGTCAGGCCATCGGGCGAAGGGCTGCGCCAGAGCCGTAAGCGCGGCCTTTCGCCCAGCCCTTGGCGTCTTAGCGAGCCTTGAAGCGCGCGGCGCGTCCGCTCAGGGGCGCTTCGCCTTGGCAACGAGGCCGCGGATCTCACTCAAGAGGTCCGAGAGGCGGCGAGGCTGCGCGGACGTGTGGGTCTGGCTGCTGGTTCCATCCGCATGCTTGCGGACGAGGGTAAGCCCGCTGTTGGCCGCCTTCACCCAAGGTTCGCCCTTGTCGTCGTAGACGCGCAGGGTCCCTTGGCTCATCCCGATAGGCCGGACGACCGCGTGCTTGTTCGCCGTGCCGAACAGCAAAATCCGCTCCCCGTCGTCGAAAGCAGGCTCACCCTCGACGCGCATCCCGAGTCCGTCGACTTCGCCGCCCAGCCGCCTGAGCGTCATGCTGGCTCCGGGGGCGAGGCTGCCCTTTTCGATGCTCTCCACCTGCAGCTGCACATCCGTGACGATGCGACCTTGCTCGTCGAACAGGCTGCGTTGCTGCATGACTCGAGCGACGACAACATGATCTGCCTCGGCTACCAGCTCCGACAAGTCGAGGGCCTGTATCAGGGTAGCTCGGGCGGTCTGGGATCCGACCCATGAGGTCAAAAGTGCCGCGATCAGAAAAAAAGCAGTACGCATCCATGTCCCTTTGGGCTCCCCGTGTGAGCCAGTCTGCGACGTGGTAAAGCTCATCTTCGGCATAACCGTAAGGTTACACGAAAGCCTCTCGCTCTGCCTCCCGAGCAGGGGGCTACACGGCCCATTCGGTCGGCCCTTCCTACCATTGACAATAAGGAGCGTCGGCGCGTACAACGCCGCACCATGACCGTCCTGTTCCGACCTCGAGATCTCCTCGCCGGCATTGCCTCGGCGATTCTGTTGACCACCAGCGCAGGTTGCAGCCTCAACACCATGGTTGCCAACACCACTGCTGGGCTTATCCAGGAGGGCTCGCCTGCCCTGGAAGCGATGGGTGATTACGAGCTTGCCGGAACCGGCATCCCTGGCGCGATCATTCAGCTTGAGCTGTTCTTCCGCGTTAGCCCGAACAACACGGATCTGGGCGTAAACCTCGCGAAGGCGT
Organism: uncultured Polyangiales bacterium; assembly: GCA_964515685.1. GTDB lineage: Bacteria > Myxococcota_A > Polyangia > Polyangiales > DASUME01 > DASUME01. The sequence continues at coordinate 6,315 of CAZEWA010000214.1, forward strand.
ACATCGGCTACGGCCAAGGCTGGGTCGAGCACCAATACGAAGTGGCCGACAATTCGGGTAAGCTCGAAGAATCGGACATCATCCGCGCTCGCGCTCGGTATTTGTACCTCCGCGGTCGCGATATTGCGGTCCATCTCCTCAACAAGCGCAAGAAGGGCATCGAAGATGCATTCAGGGCTGGCGACGTGGAGACCGAAAAGTTCCTGAAGAAGCACTACAAGCGTAAGTCGGACGCGCCTGCGCTGTTCTGGGCGGGTGCGGGCTGGGGTGCGGCTATCGATATGTCGCGAGACCAACCGGATCTCATCGTCGACCTGCCGATCGCGAAGGCGCTCGTGGCGCGCGCAAAGGAACTGGACGATTCGTACTACAGCTACGGCCCGGGCATGTTCCTCGGCGCCGCAGAGTCTGCGCTACCTGAAGCAATGGGTGGAAACCCAACGCGCGGTAAGCAGTATTTCGATGAAGCGCTTGAGAAGTCGGGTCGCAAGAACCTGATGATCCAGTTCCAGATGGCGCGCACGCTCGCGGTCAACACGCAGAACAAGGAGCTGTTCGTGAAGCTTCTCAATGAGATCATCGAGGCTCCCGATCTTGGGCCGGAGACGCGTCTTCCCAACGCCATCGCACGTCACCGCGCAGCTTTTTACCTGACGCGTCTCGACACGTTGTTTTGATTGCGAGGCGCCTGACCCCGGGCAAAGCTCTAGGGTCGGGTGCATCTCGAGGAACCCACGCCTAACGCGTCTCGAGACGCGATTGTGCTTGGTTCGATCCTCCGGCGTGGCCACGGGAAGTTTGCCTGGCTAGAAGCGGAGGGTAACGAAATGAAGCGCGTGCTTTCAATCGTGCTGCTCGCAGTGGCGGGGCTTCTTGCCCTGCCCGGGCTTGCTCGTGTGGCCGCCACAGAAGAGGTTGTCATTCGGATGGCAACTCTGGCGCCAGCGGGCAGCAGCTGGGACCGAATCTTCAAAGCCTGGAGCAAGAGCCTCGGCGAAAAAACTGGCGGCGCCCTCAAGTTTCAGTTCTTTAGCGGAGGCGTCGCAGGCGATGAGCGCGACATTCTCCGCAAGATGAAGCTAGGGCAGCTCGATGCAGCTGGCATCACGGCAGTCGGACTGAGTCAGGTGGTGCGACCTATCTCGTTGCTGCAGATGCCGGGCGTGGTTGACAGTTTCGATCAGCTCAACAAGGTCCGCACCGAGTTGGCAGGTGACTTCGAAACGATGTTCGACAAGGAGGGTTACAAGCTCCTTGGCTGGGGAGACGCGGGTTTCGGCCGGATTCTCAGTAAGCAGCCCGTCCTGGTTCCGTCTGACTACAAGGCGGTTCGCCCGTGGGTTCCGCGAGGCGATGCTGCACTTCCAGAGTTCATGAAGATCGTCGGTGCAAACGGGGTTCCTCTTGGAATTCCAGAGGTTTTTCCTGCGTTGCAGACCGGCATGGTGGACACGGTCATCTGCTCAGCCATCGCAGCCGTCGCTCTGCAGTGGTTTCGACACGTGAGCCATATCAGCCAAGAGGCGCTGGTCCCGATCGTCGGCGCCACACTGCTCCGCAAAGAGCTTTTTACTGCGCTGACGCCCGATCAACAGGCTGCCTTGGTCGAGACGGGGACAAAGGCCCACGCGGTTTTGATCAAGCAAGTCCAGGCCGAGGACGAGAAGTCTTACAGGACTTTGACCGAGAAAATGGGGCTGAAGTCGTTTTCCTTGCAGGGCACGCCGGCTCAGGTCGAGGCGTGGGACAAGGTTAACAAGCAGCTCCAAGAAAGTCTGACGGGAAAGCTCTGGACCAAGGAGTTTTACACCAAGGTTCTTCAGCTTTCCCGGAGTGCGAAGGGCAAGTGATTTAGACGGTTGTCGTTACGTGCTGTGGTGAGGAAGGCTGCACTTTTAGCGAAAAGGTGCGGCCTTTCTGCTTGTACGGGCCTTCTCTACTGCGTAACGTTCGCCCCGCTCGCATCGGGCGACTGCAGAAGGAAGGCAGACCTTGAAGCGCTTCAATGACGGTGTGGCCAGGGGCGAGGCAGCCCTGGCCCTAGGCATGCTGCTGCTGATGATCGTAGTGGCTTTTTCCCAGGCGTTTCTCCGCAACCTGACAAACATGGGGTTTGCTTGGGCGAATACGGCGCTGGGTTATATCGATTGGGCCGATTTCGTTCTCTCGAAGGGCACGCTTTGGCTCGCATTCCTCGGTGCTTCGCTTGCGGTGCACGGCGACAAACACATCGCGATCGATGCAGTTCCGTTGCTCTCGCCCCCGAAGGTGCGCCTCGTGATGCGTATCGCGGTGAACCTGATAGGCGGTGTGTTCTGCTTCTATCTGGCCCGCGCTTTCTGGGGCGCCGTGCTCATCAATGGCGAAGAGAAGTCGTCGGATTTTGAGATGCTCAGCGACACGCGCGGCAGCATCCATACGTGTGACGCTACGGCCGCCGAGCTCGCCGCAATGCCCGATGCGAGTCAGGGTGTGTTCTGCGGCATACGCTCTTTCTTGGGGTTGCTTGGATTGAATTTCCAAACCCCTGGAGCCGTGTTCCAGTTGATCTCTCCGATCATGTTCATCTTCATGTCCGTCCGCATGATCGGCAACGGCATCCACGACATCATGAAGTTCGCAAATGGCGACTATGGCGACAAGCCGTCAGAGCACGGTCTCGCAGGCGTAGCTGGCGAAGTGGCCAATGACATTTCTGCCGACAAGAAGGGCAACTGAGCCATGACGCTGCTCCTTGTTTTGTTCTTTCTCGGCTTGGCTGTAATCGGCCTGCCTCTGTTCTTGCTGTTCGGTTCCGTGTCGATGTACCTGTTCAGCTCCGATGCTGGCGGTACCATGACATCGGTCGCAATCGACGTATTCAGCGAGAAATTTGCTGATTCTGCGACGCTCGTGACGATTCCGTTGTTCACGATCGCAGGCT
>CAZEWA010000215.1:0-9203 GCA_964515685.1 uncultured Polyangiales bacterium
CCCCGCACGACCACCATGATCAGGGCCGGAGAGAGCGAATACCCGCACTGCAGGCCGTAGCAGCCCTCGCAGACGTTTAGGGCCTCGCCTCCGTTGCAGCTGTCGAAGGCGTCGACGCAGCCGTTGGCGCAGGCGCAGGCTCGGCACCGGTCCTCCGATCCGCTGCCACTGCAGGCGGCGATGCACCGGGCGGCCATGCATTCAACTTCGGCGGTGACGCATTCTTGGCAACCGAGGACCCCTGCTGTGCTCGCTAGGCACTCGTCCATCGGGCAGGGCCCTCCGAGCACGCACGAGGGCTCGAAGCAGCTGGCGATGGACGAAAGCAGTGCTCCAGAGAGGTGGAAGTCGCCCCAAGCTGCTTGGTCCTCGGCGGTACATAGGGGACCAGGTGGCAGACCAGCGTCTTCGACACTGGCGTCCGTCTGGCCTGCGTCCGGCGGGAGTATGTCAGCTGCGTCCGGCGGGTCAGTTGGGCTCGGGCCTGCTTCCGGCTGCGCGTTCGCGTCGCCCCCGTCCTCTCCGGCATCCGTTGGCATCTCGGGAGGCTCAATGGGTATGGACGCATCGCCATGGTTCGGCGTGACGCTGGCGTCGCGAGTATCCGTCGGGTCCTCATCGTCGTCGAACTTGTGGTCGCGGACGCACTGTTTTTTCGCGTAGCTCCAGCGACTGCCCTTCTCGCACGGGTCGGTAATCGCGGGCGTGCACGCGCTGAGGAGCGCGGCTGCGCTGAGGCATGCGAGCCAGAAAGATGGTGAGAGGGGACGCTGTGTCATGGTTCAAGTGTTTCTTGCGTGCCTTGCACGACTTCGATCATGTCCCAGATGGGGTTTGTCCCCCAGCGGCTGGTCCAGATGTCTTTGGCTGTATCTGTCGCCCATCCCAGCGGGTCTTCGGAGAGTTGGCGTAGCACGACCCGCCCTGGCAACGCGTCCTGCATCAGGAAGTAGGTGGCTCTATCGTGAACAAAAGGAACGATGCGCCGGAACTGCGCCGGCAAGGTCGCTTGGAGTATGGGAAGAAGGCTCGTCGTGTCTGCACTGGCCAAGAAAATTTGAAACACTTGCGTGCTGCCGAGGGGCTCGGTCGAGGGCAAGACGTTGCTGCTCTTATGCGTCAGAACATAGACGCTGCCTGCGTGCGTAAACGTCTCCACGACATCAAAGCCGCGTGACCATGCCAGGTTGTTACTAGCAGGCACGAGCGCGAGCGGGGTGCGTGTCGTGTTCACCCGCACCACTTGAACATCTCCACCACGGGTCGAGCTGTAGCGAAGTAGATAGGGAGTTCCATGCATGGAAAAGGTCTCTATCGCGGTCCAGGGGCGAGCGGTCGTGTGGCTCGGGGGCTCGTTGAGGACAGTCTGCAGGCTGATGGCGTTTCCATCTGCCGACAGCTTGATCTCGTCGATGCGCAGATGGTCGGCGGCTTCGTCTTGGACCGCGACGGAGCCCGTTTTGTAGCGAAGCAGGTAGATCGATGTGCCGGCGGAAAAGGTCTCGAGCTCGTCCCATCCGCGCGACCATGTGTCCGAAAAGACGGGGCGACCCAAGGATCCGTCGCTGAGAAACGGCGAAATGCGCGCGAGGCAGGGATCGTTTCCGCAGACGCTCTTGTACTGCAGGAGAAAGTGCCGACTTCCGATGGAGAAGGGTACGGCGTGCGTGAAGCCCTTGGAATGGTGGTATGTGAACGTGAACTCTTTATCCCCAGGCGGATTCGGTTGCAGCATTGCGGTTTGCAGAAAGCCCGTTCCGGACTTCATGCGAATGAGCCAGGGGCTTGTGACGTTGAACTCATGTTCTGCGGCGTCGCGCCCGTGGACATTGGAGCAGAGGTTGAGGGAAGCCTGGGCACAGCTATCGAACTGCGCCACGCATCCGGCCTCACACACGCACGCGAGACACGCCTCGTCGTTGCCCGTTCGGCCGCAGGCAGACCAGCAAAACTCAAGGGTACAGGTGGTTTCTTGTACGGGGCATTCGAAGCACGAGGTGAGCCCGGCCGCCTCGCGCAGGCACGGCTCCGCATTGCAGGGGAGGTCACCGTCGCTACAGGGTGTAAGGCATGCGTTGATGGTGTCGACGACGCCTGGCATCAGGTGGAAGTTCCTCCAGGCGGTCACATCTTCAGCGGGACATAGAAGTGGCCTGGGCGCAGGGACCAAGCTTGCGTCGTCCGTGGCACCGTCAGACGCGTCTGCGCATGCGTCAAAGCTTGCGTCTGTGCACGCATCTAATTCTGCGTTTGCGTGCGCGTCTGGGCCCGTGTACCCGTCGGGCCCGGGGGATGCGTCCAGGTCGGCATCCGTTAGCGCGCCAGCATCGCTGCCTTGACTCGAAGCGTCGAAGTCGTTGGAGGGGTCTAGCCGAACGCAACGATCGCCGGAGCGATCAGGCTCCGATCCCCTCGGGCAGGGGTTACCCGTAGCACTACAGCCAGAGAGCGAGAGCGCAAGAACAAGCGCAGCGCGGATCATGGCTGGCCTCGTGATGTTCGCTGAAATGCCAGCGCGCGCGGACGGTCTTGTCGGTGGCGCCTTACCGCATAGGTGATGGCATATCCCAGGAGCGGCAACGCTGCGCTCGTGAGAAGACAGCCGGCATGGCGTGTGGGTTCACGATAGTCAGAACCGTTGAGCGAATCAGGTGTGGCTACCATCAGGCCGACTCCCGTTGCGAGTCCCGCCACGCCGACGCTCAATGCGGCCCATGCCCACGCCGATGAGCGCTGCTGGGTGCTTCGCTCCCCTGCGACAATGCCCGCTACGACCAACGCTGCGCCCAAGAGGGAAGGCGCAACCACCGCGTTAGACCAATTTTGGACCTGGGCGGCGTAGGCCATAAGCGGAGAGCGTTCGATGTATGGGTCGCTGTTCACGAAATGGTGCGCTGCGCGTTGGGCTCGCGCGAGTGCGAAGGCGCTGACGCTCAGGCTCAACGCGCCTGTAACCCCGAGAGACCAGGCAACTCGTTTCCGCCAACGCAGATTGTTTGGAGAGATCTCGGAGGATGCCGCGAATTCGCCTTCGAGCCGACTTGTTTCAGGGGCATCAAGTTGCTGCGCCAGCAACGATTCCGGCAGCCGTCCGGCCTGCGCGGAGTCGATAGAGGCAGTAGGTGGCCACGGGCGCTCTTCTCCGGCAGCGAGCAGGAGCGTGCGTGGTTGCGGTAGGTCTGGATGGTCTGAAATCCTGAGTGTCAGCTGGGTCCGTCCGGCCTGGACGTAGACGCAGTGCTCATCGCGAACGGCTGCGCCCGTTTGGTCTTCGATATGCAGCTCGCCGTGTAAGGGCAGCGATGCGCGTTGAATGCAGGCGACTTGGGTCCGTGCGCGCTCGACCACAGACCCCACTTGCGCGCGTGCTTCCTCTCGGTGTGGGGCCGTGGGCAGCTCCAAAAACACCAAGCCGTGGCGCAGCGTCTCGAGAGGCTTACCCAGAGCCTGGTAGGCCATGACCAGATTGAAGCGCACGCTCGCGCGGTCTTCTCGGGCCAATGCAGCTTCAAATGCGGCCACGGCTTCGGGCCACTCACTGCGCTCTGCGTGCGAGACTCCCGTTACGAAGAGACGGCTTGCTTCCGAATCGTCCGCGGCAACGCTCCGGCTCAAAAGAAGGCTCAACATGCATACGACGATGGATCGGACGAGCACTACCAGTCCCACTCTTTGATGAGCTGAGGGGGGGTCGGTTGAGACTTACCCGCCTTAACCGTGTTCGGACGCTTAGCCGTTCGCTTTTCTGAGGGCGGCTTGGGCGGAAGCTCGAGCTTTGCAGATTGTGGCGCGTGCGAGGACGGTGGAACGATTTGCGGCGGCTCGCTTGCGAGGTCTGAGGCGATGGGAGCGATGGGGCGGTCGATGGATTTCGGTTGCGTGCTCGTGTGATCGGGCGCGGCTTCCGCGTGTACGACCGGAGCCCGCAGCGCTTCGGGGGCATCGCCATGCGAGTGGAACATGTGAAACGTTAGAATGAGCGAAAGCAACGCGAGCACAATCGACGCGACTAGGGTCCGCTTCGGCCGCGCAGATAGAGGCATGGGGTCGATTTGTGGCGCCGCCAGAGGGACAGAGGCTTCGGGTTGCGGCGGTAGTGCACACGCGGTCTGTTCTACGTCGGTTTCCTGCAACCAGACAGGAAAGAGCGGGAGCGCACGAGGATCAGGATCGCGTGGCACCAGCACGTTGTCTTGGCGACAGGCCTGGGCAAGGCGCCGCGCAAACTCGCGCATGTCCTGAGGCCGCGCCCATGTCGCAGGCTCGAGGGCCTGATCGAGTACGACTGCGACCCGAGCTGGCAGGTTAGGGCACGCCTCGCGGAAGCTTGGTGCGCGTTCGTTGACGATTTTGAGCAGCACTCCGGTGATCGTGGCGGCGTCGAACGGGAGGCGCCCCGAAAGGCATCGAAACAACAAAATGCCCATAGACCAGACGTCCGTGGTCGGGCCAACAGCCTCGGCGCGCGCTTGTTCGGGGGCCATGTATGCGGGGGTTCCAAGCGCGTGCTCGGAGTTGGTGTCGCCTTTAGCGATATTTGAAAACTTCGCGATGCCGAAATCGAGCAGCTTCGCGCGCGCCGTTCCTTCGACTCCCTCCAGCACGATATTGGCGGGCTTGAGATCTCGGTGAACTATGCCCATGTCGTGCGCCATGGAGAGCGCGCCCATGAGAGGCAGAAGCAAAGCAAGGGTCTCTTCGAGACTCAGTGAACCACGCGCCTCGAGCTCCTGAGAGAGGCTGCGGGCACCCACGAGCTCCATCACGAAAAACGCAGACCCCTCGGTAGACTCCCCCACGTCGAACACCGGAATCACATGCGGATGTGCGAGCTTTGCGAGCAAACGCGCTTCTTTGAGGAAGCGGTCGCGTTGCGCGGCGGTGTTCTCTCGGCGTTGAGGCTTGAGAATTTTTACGGCTACGGTTCGATCGAGTTTGAGATCCTGTGCTTCGAAGACAAGAGAGCTTGCACCCTCGCCTAGGACGGGTCCTAACCGATAGCGGTCAACTAGATCATTGCCTTGGCTCGGAAAATGAAAGGACACGACACCGTACAGCCAGTTGAGGAGAACAGGCTTCTAAAGCACTTATTGAATTGGGGGCGTTGTGTCAACACGCGTCCTAAGCGAAGTCGTCTGAGTCCTTAATTGGGGCGCGTGTTCTGTGCCTCGCTCCGGCGTTTCAGAGCGTGTACGCTGGGCCGACACGCCTATGACGGAAGCCACGTACAAGTTTGAGCCGGTCCGCCCCGACCACGTGCAGCCGCAACGTCGGGTATCGCTGGTGTTTTCTTGGGCGGAGCAGGTTCACGCGGTGGCGCTGCGTGAAGGGCAATCGCTGGTGGTGGGGCGCTCCGAACCGGCCCAGGTGGTGCTCGACGATAGGTCCCTCTCGCGCACCCACGTGCGCTTAACCATGCGTGAAAACAATCTTCATTTGCAGGATCTCGGTTCTACGAATGGAAGCAGCGTCAACGGGCTTTTGGTGAACGAAGCCCTGGTTGGTGAGGACGACCTCATTCGCTTTGGGAGCGTTGAGCTCCGGATAGCGGGGCTCAATGCGTGGCGAAGCGCCTCAACGCAATGGGTCTCGCCCACGGAATGGACCCAGCACGTGACCGCGGAGCTTGCGAGAAGTCGTGCGTTCGGGCGTGCGTTTGCTGTGATGGCCGTTCGTTCGGGAAACGATTGCACACCCACACTGCCACTGCGCGAAGTCGATATTGCTTGCCGATATGCGCCACAGGTGAGCCTTTTGCTTCTGCCCGAGGCACGCAAGGCGGACCTGTTGGCATGGACCGCGCGCTTCCGGAAAACAAGTGCAGTCCCTTGTGCACTGGGCGCAGCCCTCGCACCCGAAGCCGGGGCGTCCGCGGAGGCGTTGCTCGGCTCCGCTATCAAGGCGGCTCGCCAGGCCAAGCTTGGGGGCGCCTGCGAAGTGACGGAAGGTCTTCGCCCGAGAAATGAGTTGGCAGCGCCCGTCGTGAAGAGCCCCTGCATGGTTCGCCTCTATGAGATTGTCGCGCGGGCCGCGCGCACCAATCTTCCCGTGCTCGTGCTCGGAGAGACGGGTAGCGGCAAGGAACATGTTGCGCAGGCAGTGCACGAGCAGAGTCCGCGCGCCAAGGGGCCCTTTCGCGCTCTCAACTGCGCGACGATTCCTGGAACGCTCATCGAGAGTGTGCTGTTCGGCCATGAGCGAGGCGCGTTCACGGGTGCGGACAAACAAGTGTTGGGGCTCTTTGAGCAAGCCGATGGGGGCACGGTCTTTTTGGATGAAGTGGGCGAGCTTTCCGAAAAGGCACAGGCTGCGTTGCTGCGGGTGCTCGAAACAAAGCGCATCGTGCGCGTTGGAGGAACGCGGGAGTTCGACGTCGATGTGCGTATCGTGGCCGCGACGCATCGAGATTTGAGTGCGATGGTTGCGCAGGGGAGCTTCCGAGAAGATCTGTTGTTTAGGCTCGACGCGCTTAGTTTCTCGGTGCCTCCACTTAGAGACCGCCCCGAAGAGATACAAGCGCTGGCCGATGTCTTTTTGGAACGAGCGCGTATGGAGTGGAACACTCAGGTAACGACCATTGCGAGCGACGCTCTCGACGCCCTTTCCGCTTATCGTTGGCCGGGTAACGTGCGGCAGCTCAAGAACATCATCGAGCGCGCGGTCGCCGTGTGTGCAGGTACTACGATCGAGCTTGATGATCTGCCTGAGCAACTGCTCGCAGTTCCGGTGTCTTCGAACGGAGAAGCAAGCCTGAGCGGCGGAACCAAGTCGTTGCCCGAGCGCGTCAGGGACTTCGAAAATGGCTTGATTCGCGAGGCTCTCGAGCGCGCGCAAGGCAATCAGGCTCGCGCAGCCCGGAGTCTCGGAGTTCCGAGACGAACGCTCGCCCACAAAGTGCAGGCGTCCGGATTGACGGAATAGACGCGTTCTAGCGTGCTTCGCTGCTGTGCGTGGCCGTGGCCGTCTGCAGGAGTTCCAGGGCATCCGCCGCTAAAATGCCGGGTGCAGCCCAGCCAGATTCGCCAGCGATATTCCTGGTTCTGCCAACCGACGCCCCTGCGGTGATGCCGCTGTGATGACAGTCGCTCACGGAGTCCACGATCAGCGTGAGGCTCGCGCTCTCTGCTGGACCCCACAGCAAGAAGAAGACGTGAGTGCCCCCATCGCGCAAAGCGGAAAGCCGCTCGAGTAGGGGCGGGCTCAAGCTGACAGACTGCAGCGCTTCGCGTTTCGCTTCATTGTTGGCCATGCGTTTGTGTGCAGCTAGACCCGCTCCGATGCCGTTCATACTCATGGCAGTGGCGAAGTCGAAGTCTTCGTTGAGGAGTATAGCGCCTGCATACCATCGGCCGCCTTCTAGCTGATAAGGCGTCAGGCTTGCATCATGGTGCGCCACCAGCGCTTCGCTTGGTGCAGCAGACAGCGGAGGCAGGGGAACGCAACTTGGAGTGGCGGCGACCGGCGGCTGCGCAGCGCTTGGCGGCGCAAGGGCAGGGCGATGCGCACAGGAGGCGAGGGCCAGAACGAGGGTGAGAGACAGGCTTTGGCGCAGCATGAGAGGCCGCTACCTTGCATTCTGACTAGAGCGGTGTCGAGTCCGTCGACTTCCTTGTGTGGAGCGATTTCTCGCGCTCCCCACTAGGTACGCTGTGAGGCCGTCGTGCCAATGCCTCGGTTTGCGGGCCGCCAGAGAAAGACCAGCGCGTGAGGGGTACCGCGCACCGAACGCTTGCGGGGGCAATAGGTATTTTTACATGCGGAGCAGAAGAGCTTCGGCTGAAATGGATGCCGCGCCACCAGTTTCGAAACAATTCGCGCGGCTTCGCACGACACCTACTGTTCGGGGGCAATGGCGCGGTGTCATCCAGCCGGGAAGCGCGGGCTGTTCTAAGCGAAATCAGCACATTCACCGGGGTTATTTGCGCCGTGCACAGAAGCCATGGGCTTCGCATGTTGCTGTGCCGTCAATGTGTCGAACGCCATCGCGTTGAGTCCCCATACGGGCATTTAGGGGTCGTCTCGCGCTCCTCGGACCGGCTTTCGAATCGGTTCGCGGTAGGGTGGAGTGTGACAAAGTCAGACCCTTACACCTCGGCGTTACCTGACGGCGTATTCGATGTGGAGCTCGCTTGGGCCCTACTCCTTACCCTCGCGCAGCAGGCGCGGGAGGCTCGCCCGCTGCAGACTGCGGTGGGCTTCGGGCTCGTTCGGGATGGCTTTCGGCAGGTCCCCATTGAGGAGGCTCTGTGCATCATCGATCCGCGCGCCCGGCCGGGCCGTCAGGTGGAGGTGCGGCGCCGCCTTGCGGTCCATCCCGAGGTGCGTGGTGTCTTTGAACTGTACTTGCCGCTGGTGATAGGAGAGCAGGCCCGTGAGCTTGTGGTAGGGCACATGGGCCCGCAAGATGCGAGCGCGCAGAGCGGTATGCTCGAGCCCCTGTTGAAAACGAAAGAAGAGCTCATCCACACGCACCGCATGCGAGCCCTCTTTGATGCAGTGATCATCGGCGTGAGCACAGCGCTATGGGATGACCCGGAGCTTACGACGCGTTTGGTGCCGGGGCCGAATCCGACTCGCGTCATCTTAGACCCGCAGGGCAGACTCGAGGGCGACCTGCGTCTGCTGACCTATCCCGACTCGCACACGATAGTCTGTGTAGACCAGTCTGTATTGCCAAAACGCAAGAGTCGCGGTCATGTGGACTACGTAGGAATTCCCGTGGGGGAGTCCGGCTTTGATGCGCGCAGTCTGTTTCAATCTTTGAGGGCTGCATTCGGCTTACGGCGCATCGTGGTCGAGGGCGGCAAGACCACGGTCACGCGTCTACTGGCAGCGGGCATGCTCGACCGCGTTCAAGTCAGCGTGGCTCCGGTGCTTCTGGGGCCGGGTTCTGCGCTGCGTTTGTCGCCCATCGAAGCCTTCAAAGAAGCGCTCGCACCAAGTTGCCGCCACTTCCGCCTCGGAGCCGATGCGTTCCTCGATTTCGACCTGCTGGCCAAGCCAGGGAATGCGTCCGCGTAACGAGGCACACCACTCGAACTCGGTGCATTGTGGGCCGCGTCGCCGCCGATTAGCGAACCCTGAGCTTTGCTCGCACGAGAAGCGTGTGCTGGCGACCGCTTCGTGCCTGGCATCGGACGAAGCGCCCGGTGGGGAGCGGGGCGAGCTCTCGGTCGCGCGTCGAAGCGCGCGGGTCCGCGCGC
>CAZEWA010000216.1:0-9169 GCA_964515685.1 uncultured Polyangiales bacterium
GCGTACGGGAACAGCTGGTGGCACTCGCCAAGCTCGGACGCATCGATGCGTCTACCCATGAGTTCGATAAGGAACTCAGAGAGATTCCAAAGGAAGTAGACCAGCTAAAAGAGAGCGTGGCCTTACTCGAAGGGCTTTTGGCGAAGGAACGCCGGGACCTCGAGGAAGCGCAGCGTCTCTGCGACCAGCAGGACGTCGGGGCTAAAGAGGCTGCCGATGACATTTCGCGGACCAAGGCCAAGGGTGCGAAAGCGAAGACTGCGCGCGAAGCGGAGGCCGTAGAGCGCGAGCTCGAAGTCTTGCGGCGTACGCAGAAAGAGCGTGAGGCAGAGCGGGAGCGACTCCAAGCCGCCATTACGCAGGTCAAGACATCGCTAGAGCAGCATCAGGCCGAGCTGACCGGGTTGAGAGAGCATTTGGCCCAGCGCGATGCAGAAGCCCAGGTTCGCATCGCTGAGCTCGAAGAGAAGCGTGGAAAAGCGCAGTTTGGGCGCGAGGAGCTGGCTGTCCTCGTCCCGCGTGATGTGCTTTCTCGCTACGATGCACTGCGAAACCGCAAGGGAACCGCGGTGGCTGAGGTATGCGACGGCATCTGCCAGGGCTGCCGGATGTCCATCAGGCCCATGCAGTACATCGTGATTCAGCGCGAAGAAGGCATCGAGCGCTGCGCACACTGCCAGCGTTACCTCTACTGGGGGCGCTGGCTGACTGAAGACGCCGGCGTGCTCGAAGAGGGCGAGCGGGGCGACAAAGCCTGAGTGACCTGCTGAGGGGCGAGCGCTCGCTGTATCGCGCGGCCCCCTCAGTTAGCAGGATCTAGATTGTGGCGAGCCACTCGGGGTGAAGCTTGCCCGCACCGCGTACGACCTCGAAGTAGCGCTTTTGTACGCGCTCGGTGATCGGCCCACGCGAGCCTATACCTATCTGGCGATCGTCGATCTCGCGCACCGGCGTGATCTCCGCGGCAGTGCCGCACATGAAGATCTCGTCGGCGACGTACAGCTCGTCTCGCGTGATGGAGCGCTCTACCAGCTTGAGGCCGAGTTCCTCGCAGAGCTGAAGCACGGTGTCACGCGTTATGCCGCCGAGGATCGACGATCCGAGACCAGGCGTGTAGATGACGCCGCGCTTCACCATGAAGATGTTCTCGCCAGAGGCTTCCGAGACGTAACCCTGGCCGTCCAGCATGATGGCTTCCTGGTAGCCAGCCGCGAGGGCCTCACGCTTGGCGAGGATCGAGTTGACGTAGTGCCCAACCACTTTGCCCTTGGCCATCACCGAGTTGATGCCAGGCCGAGCGAAGGAGCTGACCTTGGCGCGGATGCCGCGTTTTATCCCCTCGTCACCGAGATAGGCGCCCCACTTCCAAGCGACGATCGTGAGGTGCGTACGATTTTCCGTGGCACCCAAGCCCATGGCACCGGCCCCCAGGAATGCCAGGGGTCGCAGGTAACACTCTGCCAGCTGGTTTGCGCGCACTGTCTCAAGGCAGGCCTGGACCACTTCATCCCGGCTCTGCTCAAGCTTCATCGTACAGATATGCGCGGATTCGAAGAGCCGGTCTACGTGCTCTTGAAGCCGAAATATAGCGCTTTTTCCGTTTTCGAGCTGGTAGCAACGGATGCCCTCAAATACGCCGAGTCCGTAGTGGAGCGTGTGCGTCAGGACATGCACCTTGGCGTCGTCCCAGTTGACGAGCGCACCGTCGAACCAAATCTTCTCCACCTTATCTACCATCGCGAGTCCTCCGAGCGACCAAAGTGATCGCACGCTGGCCGCGAGACGTCCACTGCGTAGGGCACCTCGGCGGCTCGGTTGACGCTGAAAGGCCCGTCTAGTACAACCGCGCGGCCTCAGGTCCGTGGTGCGTTGGTGTCTCTAACGACCTTTTACGGGCCAGCGACCCGCCTAGCGTGTTCGTCGATGGGGCGAGCGGTCCGCATCGTGAGCGGTCGCTGGGGTGGGGGCGATTTGCTGTTGTACGGCGGTCGGCTGCACAACAACCACGCGCTTCGAGGAGTTTCCTTTGTACAGTCTTCTGCACATTCTGACGAGCTGGCTCCAGCCCGACGTGAGTTCCGGTTCAACTCCGGCCAGTTCGCCCTCGGGTGGAGCGGGCGGCGGCGGGCTCGACGGGGGCCTCACCAACATCGGCCTGATGGTGCTGATGATGGTCGTCTTCTGGCTGGTGCTGATTCGGCCCCAACAGAAGAAGCAAAAAGAGCTCGATGCACTGCTGAAGCAGCTGAAAAAGGGGCAAAAAGTTCGCACGACTGGTGGAATCCGCGGAGAAATCGTGGATTTCAAGACCGAGTCCGGCGACGAAGTCGTCCTCATGATCGCAGACCGCGTGAAGATCAACATTCTTCGCTCCCACGTTGCCGGGCTCTTGGAGCAGGCTGAGCAAGAGCAGAAGAGCTGAAGGGGTGCGCGGGAGCGCCCCGAGCGCCGCCCGCGTCCAGCGCCAAGAAGGCTGAGAAAGAATATGGACAAGGGTTGGTACCTACGCATCAGCGTAGTCGTGTTACTCGCGGCTGGCTCGCTGCTCGTGGTCTGGCCAAGCGTCGATGCTTGGTTTCCGGCGCCGGCATGGGTTAGCGAGAATTTTACAAATCGCATTTCCCCCGGGCTCGACATCAAGGGCGGGCTGCGCTTGACCTACGAAGTCGAGGTCGACGAGGCCATTCGCGATCGCCGCGACCGCTTGGCAGAAGACGTGCTCGACCGCATCGGCGTTGAGTTCGGCCTATTCAAGGCCGACGAACGCCCCACGCGCGAGCAGCTCGATGAAGTGCGCGCCAAGGTGAAGGTCGAGACGATAGGTGAGCGCCAGATCCGCGCCACGTTCAAAAACGCGGGGGATGCGTCCAAGCTCAGCCTCGAACTCATCCGCAAGTTCGGAGACCTCAAGGAAGAGTCGCGAGACGGATCCGTTGTAATGATGGGAATTCGCCCCGACATGGTCGACGAGCTGCGCGATACAGCGGTCGGTCAGGCCCGCGAGACCATCGCGGATCGTATCGACAAGCTCGGCGTTCGCGAGACCAGCGTCACCGCACGCGGGACTGATATCGCCATCGAGATCCCCGGAGCCGACGAAGCGAGCTTTGCCCGCATTCGCGACATCATCAGCCGCACCGCGCGCCTCGAATTCAAGGTCGTCGACGACGACAGCGACTTCATGGAGACGCTCAGCGAGCTTCCGGAGGGGTTGAATCGCCAGTCCGAGGTGGTTTCGTCCGGCGTGCAGACGCCGCAAAAGGTCGTCACCTACTTGTTCGCCAGCGGTGAAGGCGCCCGCCAGAAGCTTTCAGAGTACGTTTCTTCGCTGCGCGGCAAGCTCCCCGAAGGGCGAGAACTCTTGCTGGGCGAGTACGCAGATTTCGAAGACGGTCCCTCGAAGAAGGGCCAGTCTTGGCGAACCTACTTGGTCCATTCGCGCGCCGACGTGAGCGGCGAAGACGTGAAAGAAGCCTTCACGGCATTCGATCAAGATAGCAACGCGCCCTACGTCGCGCTCAACTTTACCCAGAAGGGTGCTGACAAGTTCGGCGAACTGACGGGACGCAACGTGAAGCGCCGTATGGCCATCGTGCTCGACGACCGCATTGAGAGCGCGCCGGTCATCCAAACGCAGATCGGTGGTGGTCGCTGTCAGATTACGCTCGGTGGCTCACGCAACTACAACGAGACGCTGCAAGACGCGAAGGACCTCGTGGTCGTGTTGCGTGCGGGTGCACTGCCTGCGCCGATTCGCCCGGCCAACGAGCAGTTGATAGGTCCCTCGCTCGGTCAGGATGCGATTGCCAAGGGGGGCATGGGCGCACTGATGGGCATCATGCTCGTCGTGGTTTTCATGATCCTCTACTACCAGGTTGCGGGCATCGTCGCGGATCTCTCCGTGCTGCTGAACCTGTTGTTCCTGTTCGCTTTGATGGCGCTCTTCGAGGCCACGCTAACACTGCCTGGTGTTGCGGGTATCGCGCTTACGGTCGGTATGGCGGTGGACGCGAACGTGCTCATCAACGAACGTATTCGCGAAGAGTTGCGCGCTGGGAAATCGACTCGAGCGGCCGTGGACCAAGGATTCGACCGAGCATTCTGGTCGATTTTCGACGGACAGATCACGACGTTTATCGCAGGTGTGGTGCTCTTCCAGTACGGAAGCGGTCCCATCAAGGGCTTTGCCGTCACCCTGATGATCGGCATCGTCACCTCGCTCTTTACGGGCGTTTTCTGCTCACGAGTGTTTTTCGATTGGCTTGTGCGCGGTCTCCGCGTGAAGTCGCTCAAGGTCGGGTGAGGCAATGGAGTTCTTCAAGCCGAAAGGCACCATCAACTTCATGAAGTACCGGGGAATTATCATCCCTGGTTCGCTTTTCCTCGCTTTTCTGGGCATCGTTTCCGTCTTCTATCCAGGACCGAACTACGGCATCGACTTCAAGGGCGGCACCGAGATCCAGCTCAAGTTCGGCGAGGCCGTCGACGCCACACGCGTGCGGGAAACGCTTGGCGAGATCGGCTACGACGCCGAGGTCGTCAACGTGGAAGGCCGGGCGGGGGAATACCTCGTGCGCGTCGGCCAGGTCAGCACGATGTCCTTCGAGAAGATCGAAGGCATCAAGAAGGCGCTGCAGTGGAAGATAGCGGGCGTCAAAATCGACGAGCTGCGCGTCTCCCAGGGTGGCGACAAAATCACGCTGCGCATGCGTGATGCAGTGGACCCGTCCGACGTTGAGAGCGCACTCAAGGCGGCTGGAGCGGACGTTCGCGCCGTCAACCAATTCGGAGCGCAGGACCAGAACCGCTATGAAGCTCAGCTTGTGGGTGTGGCGGATACCCTGATTCAAGGCCTTCAAGACAAGCTGGGCGAAGACGCTCCCGCGTCGCCCCTGCGCGTCGAGTGGGTTGGTCCGAAGGCCGGCAAGCAGCTTCGCGACGCTGCGATCAAGTCGCTGCTGTGGGCAGTGCTGTTCATCATGGCCTACGTGGCGTTGCGCTTCGATCTGCGCTTTGCCCCTGGCGGCGTAATTGCTCTGCTCCACGACACCCTGATCACAGTGCTGGTGTTCGTGATTCTGCAGCGCGAGGTGAACCTAGCCACGGTTGCCGCGTTGCTGACGATTCTCGGTTACTCCATCAACGATACCATCGTCATCTTCGACCGTATCCGCGAGAACATGACGCGTATGCGCGACAGCACGATGTTCGATCTCATCAATGTGAGCACGACTCAAACGCTCTCGCGCTCCATTCTCACCTCGTTCGTGACGCTGCTCTCGATTCTGCCGTTCTTGATTTGGGGAACGCCCGTCATCAAGGATTTCGCACTCGCGCTCGTCATCGGCATGGTTGTGGGCTCGTACTCGACCATCTATATCGCCGCACCGTTCACCGAGTGGATGGATCGCAAGCTCTTCGCCAAGGCCTGAAAGTTTCTTTCAGCGCCGCGTGAGCTCGGCAGATGTGCTCTACTCGGGCGTGCTTTCCCCGCCCGCTCAAGATGTAGCGAGGGATGTGCGCGCGTTCGCGCCATCCCGCTTGACGCAGCGTCACGTACTTACCCCTCAGGACCCCACGAGTGCGGCCGAGCTTGCACGCGCCTGCGGGGTTTCTCCCGTAATTGGGCAGGTGTTGCTCAATCGAGGCATCCACGATGTCGGCGTTGCGCAGCGCTTCCTCAAACCCAAGCTCTCAAGTCTTACGCTGCCCGACAGCATGATCGGTCGCTCAGAGGCTGCGAGTCGCCTCGCGGAAGCCGTACGCAAGCGCGAACGCATCGTGGTCTTCGGGGACTACGACGTCGATGGAACGACGAGTACGGCGATCCTCGCAGACGTGCTCGAAGCCGTGGGTGCGAAGGTAGAAGCGCTGGTCGCCAATCGCTTCGATGGTGGCTACGGCTTGAGTGATCGGGCGCTCGAGCGGATCCTCGCGCGGGATCCTCGAGTTCTTGTGACCTGCGACTGTGGCTCGAGTGATGGTTTGAGAATTGCGCGCGCCAAGGCGGCCGGCGTCGACGTTATCGTCGTCGACCATCACCTCGTGCCACCCGAACCGCTCGAGTGCGTCGCCTTCCTCAATCCGCATCGCCCGGAATGCGGGTTCCCTTTCAAGGGCTTGTGCAGCGCTGGGCTTGCGCTGTCCCTTGCGGCCGCCCTGCGGGGGGAGCTTCAAGCCAATCTAGATTTGCGGGCGTGGCTCGACCTGGTGGCGCTCGGGACCATCGCGGATGTGGCTCCGTTGCAGATGGACAATCGAGCGCTGGTCCGAGCAGGCCTCGAGCGTCTGGCGTCTGAGCATGCTCGACCGGGCGTCCTCGCCTTGCGTGAGGCGGCGAAAATCCGAGCGGGCGCCCATGTGTCGGGCGTAGATGTGGCCTTTCGCTTGGCGCCGAGGCTCAACGCAGCCGGGCGCCTTGGGGACCCGGCGGTCACGCTCGCGCTCCTGCGCGCAAAGACCCACGAAGAAGCACGGGGCCTCGCGGCACAAATCGAGCGCATCAACGGCGAGCGCAAGGACATCGAGCGAGCGGTGACCAGCGCTGCGGTGGATCAAGTCGATGGCGATGCCCATGAGCGCCACGGCATTGTCGCCGCAGGCCAAGGCTGGCACCGGGGTGTCGTCGGCATCACCGCCGCGCGCCTTGTAGATCGCTATCAGCGTCCAACCTTGGTCATCGGCCTGGATGGCGAGTTCGGGCATGGCAGCGGGCGGGCACCCACCGGCTTCCCGCTCTACAAAGCGATAGCGCGCAGCCAAGCGTTACTCGAAAAGTTTGGCGGTCACGACGCAGCGGCGGGGCTGACGGTGCGCACAGATCGCATCGACGCGTTGCGGACGGAATTCGAACAAGCCTGTGAGGAGCTGGCTTCGGAGCGCCTCGAGGTCGAAGACGTTCACGTCGATGCAGAGTTCCACTCGGAGGCTTACAGCCTGCCTCAGGCGTCCGAATTGACGCTACTAGAGCCGCTCGGCGAAACGAATCCCGAGCCGTTGTTTGCGGCAGAGGGGGAGGTCGCGCGTGCGGATGCTGTGGGCACGGGGCATCTTAAGCTCGTGCTGCGTATCGCCGGGCGCGAGCTCTCGGCGTTCGGTTACGACCTCGCATCGCAACAGCCGAGCGTGGGGGCGCGGGCGCGGGTTTACGGCAACTTACGTCCTGATACGTACCGCGGCGGGGAGGCTGTGGAGCTCCGGATTCAACAACTCGAAGGCGAAGCGCGAGGCTAGGGGCGTCAGACAAACCGACGCGCTTTGGCCAGGCTTCCTTGATGTGCTTCTGCTTTCAACGTATTCTCGCGGACATAAGCTACGGGGAGGGGTGAGTGCGCTCGCTCAAGCTCAATTTACTAGCGGTTGCAGTTTTGGTGTTCACAGTCACTTTTCAAGTTTCTTCTGCCTCGGCGCAAGCTGGTGGGGGAGCTCCTGGAGCCGTAGTCGCCTCTGATGGCGACAGTATTAAAGGAAATATTGCCGGTACCGTGGGCTTAGGCTTGCTCGGCGCCGAACTCGGCTTGGTCCTTACGCCGACCTTTGGCCTTCAAAACCATTGGTGGGCTTGGGTGTTGTTGCCGACGGTGGGTGCCGCCGGTGGAGCCGTGGCAGGCGCGCTCGCATTTGACCCTCGTAGCCCCGGGCCTGAGGTGACGGTGACGCTGCTTGGCGTCGGACTCGCCTTGGTGATTCCCGCCGTAGTGGGGGCGCTGGCCATCAAAGATCGTCGCAACAACCGAGCGATGGAGAACCGTTTGCAGGGCGGCGGCGCGATTCGCCTCAGCAAGCGCGGGACGAAGGTCGGCCTCCCCGACATGGGAGTCGCCCCGGTATACTCCCACGCGGAGCAGCAGCGTTATGGTGTCAGTCAGCGGAACGCATTCCAGGTGTCCCTGCTCTCGGGCCGGTTCTGACGCCATCGTTCTAGGTCGCTTGGGTTCCGCAAAGAGCTCGTCCGGTGGCGTCATTGCCTGAGGACACAAGCTCGCGGGGCCTGCAGAAGGGCGGGAGGCTGGTTGCCCGTGTGCGGCAGACGCTCGAAGAGCGCGGACTGCTGTGTGGGGCAACTCGCGTGCTGGTCGGATGTTCCGGAGGGCCAGACTCCCAGGTGCTTCTCCACGCGCTTCACTTGCTGCGGGATTTCCACGGCTGCGAGTTGGTGGCGGCCTCGGTCGACCACGGTTTGCGCGAGGATGCCGCCAGGGAGATCGGTTTGGCGCGGGAGCTAGCCGAAAAGCTGGGCATCCCTTTCGTCGGGCTCAAGGTGACGGTCGGGGCCGGGGCATCCCTCCAGGCTCACGCGCGGGAAGCGCGATACGCAGCACTTCAGGCCTGCGCTCGAGAGCATGGGGCAGAGCGAATTTCCGTGGGGCACACGCTGGACGACCAGGCTGAGACCGTGCTCGCACGTGTCGTGCGAGGCACGAGCATGGAGGGGCTCAAGGGCGTCGTTCCGCTGCGTGCCGACGGCGTAAATCGACCTCTCATCGACGTACGGCGCGAGGATGTTCTCGCGCACGCAGCCGAACATGGACTGCCTTTCGCGCACGATCCGAGTAACCGGGATACACGGTTTACACGCGTGCGGGTGCGGCAGTCTTTGTTGCCTTCCCTAGCTCGGGAAAACCCGCACATTGTCGAGCAACTCTCAGCGCTTGCTGACGATGTGCGTGAGGTTGCGGAGTGGCTCGAGAACGACGTAAAGCGTGCGCGCGAGCGTCTCCTTTCGGGAACTTGGGAACGCGTGGAAGGGATGGGCTACGTTAGGCGTTCAGCGCTGAAGTCCCTGGTTCACGAGAACACCGGACATGCAATTCAGCGCACCCATTTGATGGCACTGGAGCGTATGCTTGGGGGAGGCGGCGAAGTGAGGCTGCCTGGGGACGTGGTCGCGTATCTGGATGGCAGAAAGCGCCTGTGCTTTTCGCGTGTGGAGAAACGCGGAAGGGGGGACGGGCGACGAAGTAGGAAAAGCGACTGAGACGATGACAGGACGTTTTCTGAGCGATCCCACATTGATGGACCTGCCAGCGCGCCAGCAGGTCTTATTGATGGGGATAAAGGGGTGTGTTATCACAAAAGCGCCCTTTGAAGTGAGTCGGACCCGCCCCTCGGTTCCGACTGCAGGATTTAACCCGCGCGCGCCCACGAGGTTTCCGTGAAGCAAAGCCAC
>CAZEWA010000217.1:0-9168 GCA_964515685.1 uncultured Polyangiales bacterium
GGGACGTCACCGTGCGCGAGGTGCGTGAGGCCAGCCAGAAAGAGATCGACAGCGCACGCGCCGACGCAGCTGAGCTCGAGATCGACCCCACGAGTAGCGGCGACGGTCCTCACTGACCGCGCAGGCTGCACCTGAGGAAAGCTCAGCGCTTCGGACCTGCGCCCTGTGCCTCAGTCTCTCCACTCTGATAGGAGTGCTGTGTGGCTCGGCGTCCGCGCTGTTTTTGTGGTTGCTCGACGAGGCGACGCAGCTCCGCCTGAGCCATGTCGCCTTGGTATTCGCCCTGCCGTTGGGCGGGTTTTGCCTCGGCCTCGGCTATGAACGCTGGGGCGCCCCCATCCGAGGCGGCACCAATCTGGTGCTCGAGAGCCTGCATCGAGGCGGCGCCGCCATTGCGGCTCGCATGGCCCCGATGGTGCTTTTCGGTACCGTACTCACCCACCTGTTTGGCGGTAGCGCCGGCCGCGAGGGCGCAGCGGTACAGATGGGCGCGAGTCTGTCCGACCTCCTGTTCCAGCGTCTGCTGTTGCCGCAACGCCTACGGCGGGCTGTGCTCACGGCGGGCGTCGCGGGAGGCTTCGGCTCGGTTTTCGGGACGCCGCTTGCGGGCGCGCTGTTTAGTCTCGAATTTGCGGGTCTCAAGCGCGCTGAATCCCGGCTACTCGTGCCCGCGCTCGTCGCGAGCTTCGTAGGCGATTTTACGACGCGTGCCTACGGGCTTCACCACATCGTGTTTCCTCAACTTCCGCACGTTTCACTCACACCCATTCTCTTCGCAAAATGGCTGATTTTTTCGGGCGCCGTGGCGCTCACGGTCGTTTGCTTCATCGAACTCACCCAGGCGCTCAAGCGCGCAGGCGAGCGCTTTGTGCCGCGACTCCCGCATCGCATGTTCGTGGGCGGCGTCGTCCTCGTCGCGCTGTTTTGGGTGCTGGGCACAGACCGCTACCTCGGCCTCGGCGTGCCCACGATTGTTCAGGCCTTCGAAGATCCCGCCCTACCTGTGTATGCGTTTGCTCTCAAGCTGCTGTTCACCGCGGTGACGCTCAGCACAGGCTTTCTCGGAGGCGAGGTGACGCCCTTGTTCTTCGTGGGCGCAACACTCGGCAACGCCCTGGCGCAGCCTCTGGCGCTACCCCTTGAACTTGCAGCCGGCGTAGGTCTTGCTGCCATGTTTGCAGCGGCTGCGAACACGCCCCTGGCGCTCGCAGTCATGGCGGCCGAGCTGTTTGGGCTGCCGGTGCTGCCCCATGCCGCCCTGGTGTGCCTCGTGACCTTTAGCCTCACCGGAAAGCGCAGCATCTACAGCGCCCAACTGGGCGTGGCCGAAGCGCGCAACCCCTGGCCCCCCGCGTAACCCAAGCCCCTCACAGCGTGGCAGCAGGTAGGCAGCGTGTTCCCCTGACCTCATTCAGCTCCGGGCCGACCACCTTCGGCGAAGGCCTGATGTCCTGCCTGGCTCCAATGACCGCATACTAGATCCACTACAAACAGGACATCGAATGCCTTTAATACAGCATATATCGATTCAATACGAATACTCACTGTATTCAGTTTTTGGCCATTCCCGGTAGACATCCACCCCCTGAAACGAGCACTCTCGCTGTGTGGCAGACGAGCCCAACATCTTCGCGCACGACAACTACCGCAGCTACCTGCGGGCGTTCTACGAGCATCGCAAGGCCCAAAACCGTGGTTTCTCGTTGCGCGTGTTTTCGCGACGAGCCGGGCTCACTTCTCCCAACTACCTGAAGCTCGTAATGGACGGCGACCGCAACCTGAGCGGCGCCATGGCGTCACGATTCGCAAGCGCATGCGGGCTCGAGGGAGATGCGGCCGATCACTTCTGTGAGCTCGTGTCGCTCGCACAGGCCAAGACGCATACGGAACGCGAGCGCGTGTATCGTCGCTTTAGGACGCAGCGCAAATTTCGCGAAGTGCACCCGCTCGATGAGAGCTACGCGGCCTACTACTCGCACTGGTACATCCCGGCGGTTCGAGAGCTCGCACAGCTTTGCGACTTTACGGCAGACCCGAAGTGGATTGCGAGCCGGTTGATGCCGAGCATCGGTGTACGGCAAGCGGCTCAAGCGCTCGAAGTACTGCAGGAGCTGCGCATGCTGGTGCCCGACGAACAGGGCGAGCTGCGTCCTGCCCATGCCTTGGTGGAGACGCCGGACGACAAGCCTCTCGGCCTGCACATCGCCCAGTTTCATCGCGTGATGATGGAGCGCGCGGCCGAGTCCATCGAGAGCGTGCCGCGGGAGCAGAGGGAAATCGCCTCGCTCACCCTGTGCCTGAGTCAGGCGCAGCTACTCGGGCTCAAGCAGGAACTCTCTCAGTTCCGCAGCGACCTCTTGCAACGCTACGCCACAGGCGACGACGCGCGACGCGTCGTGCAACTCAACTTGCAACTGTTTCCGTTATCCATCGAGGAGATCTAAGTCATGAGCGCTTTCCGCAATCCATCCACGCTGCTTTGCGCCGTGGCGCTGAGTTCCTTTGCATGCACCAACACCAGCACCGGAAACCCGCTCAACAACGGTCCCGGCACCGGTGGTGAAGCTGCCGACCACGACGGGCACTGCGAAGAGCGCGGCGCGGTCACACTGGAGCTCGACGAGCAAAGCACGCTGGGCTTTTCTGCCGCGGACATGCTTGCCCTGGCCGACAACGCACAGGACCAAACGCTCAACTGGCACGCCCTCTCCAATGTATCGGTGGGCCCTGAAAGCGGCGAACAAGCCCTGACCCTCGAGATCACGAGCCGAGGCCAGGCACGCCTCGTCGACTACGAGCGAAAGGCGAATGGCTTTGAAATCGGCGGCGAATGCCCGGACCGCCTCGAAGTCCCGGTGACGCTCAAGCTGCGCTCAGCCCAGGGCGCACTCGATGAGAGCATCGAGACGACGCTCAGCGCCCGCAGCGCGCACGTGGCGCGTATCTATCATCGCTTGCCGGCGGACAAAATCGCGGGCTCGCTCGAGGTAGAAGCACAAGACGGTTTCAAGCTTAACTCGCTGACGGTCGCGCTTTCGTTGACGTCCTTCGGCGGTAGCGGCGAGATCACGCCCATGTTGGAGAAGAGCAGCGGCGATACCGCCAGTGCCGCACCGTCTAGGCCGCTCGCCTCATGGGGCCAGAGCGGCTGTGAGAATCTGACCATCCCGGTTCCGGCCGAGGCAGCGGTGGCCGACTTCTCAGGCGTAGATGTTTTGGCACTGCTCAAGGCAAATCCCAGCACGCCAGCTGCGATCAAAGCAGAGCAATTCGAGACTACCCTCACGTTCGTACCCGACAGCGATGGCTTCTGCGCAATGGTGGAACCGAGCGTCTTCGCCCCGCCTGGTGCAAACAGCGAAGTAGGCACGCTGCGTGTCGGCGGCACCTTGCACGTGCGTACCGAGAGCGATGCCTTCGAGGCGCACATTCGAGGCACACTCGCTGCCAGGCCCAAGGCAGATGGCTCACTTGAGAGCGTGGCCTTCGAAGGGGAACGGGCAAACGTCGTCGGGTTCTCAGGCGTCGATGTAACGGCCTACGATCAACATGTCCTGCGCGCTTACCTCGAGCTGGCTGCCCAGGGAACTTGGACCGGCGACATCACGCTTGTCGCGTACGAGCTACCCGACTGCTCTACAGAAGCCACTGAAAACGGCTCGCCCGGCTGCGAGGGTGCAACGCCGCACGAGCTCGCGAGCTTGAATCCGACCCATTGATGATGCAGCGAATGCGCCTTCGCTGCGCGGTCCATCCTACCATGTAGATGCCACGCGATGCGCGCTCTACACTTGCCTTCGTGGCACTCTCGCATCCCGTCACCATGGCCGTCCGCGTGTTGCGTCAGCACGGCATAGCCTTCACGCCTCACCTCTATGCGTGGGCGCCCCATGGCGGCACACAGGCATCCGCCAAGGCGCTTTCCGTGTCGGAACATCAGGTCATCAAAACCCTGATTTTCGAAGATGAGGCGAAGGCGCCACTGTGCATTTTGATGCACGGAGACCGCGAAGTTTCGGCGAAAAACCTCGCGCGCCAGACGCTTGCCAAGAGCGTTGTCCCCTGCGCGCCGGCGATTGCGGATAAGCACACAGGCTACCAGATCGGAGGAACTTCGCCGTTTGGGCTGCGCCGAGCGATGCCCATCTACCTAGAGCGCAGCATCACCCTGCTCGCCACGCTCTATATCAACGGCGGCGCGCGAGGCTTCTTGGTCGAGCTTACTCCAGAAGACCTTGTCCGCGTGCTCGCGCCCACGCTAGTCGAGGTCGCGACGAGCGCATAGCCGCAGGCGGCTTACGCAGTCAGTCCAGCGCGCTTCAGCAAGGCATCCGAACTTGGCTTACGCCCCATAAAGGCTTGGTAGAGTTCCATCGGATCCGCCTCGTTGCCGCGTGCGAGTACCTTCGAGCGGAACTCCTCGCCCACCTCGCGACTCCACACCCCGGCTTCGGCGAAACGCGAGAACGCGTCTGCCTCGAGCACCTCGGCCCATTTGTAGCTGTAGTAACCCGCCGCGTAGCCAACGGGCGAAGCAAACAGATGGGAGAACCCGGCGATCATGGCGTAGTCCTCAGGCAATTCGCTCGACGCATGCGCTTGAAAAATGCAACGCGCATATTGCATGACGTCCCCGTCGCGAGCGGGGTCGTACACGATGTGCAAGCGCAGATCGGCGAGACCAAACCCGAGCTGGCGCATCTGGGCATTGGCGGCGCGGAAGGTGCGTGTACGGAAGAGCTTGGTCAAGAGCGCCTCCGGGATAGGCTCCTCAGTTGCGTAGTGACGCGCGAACGAATCGAGTACCGCGCGTTCCCAGCAAAAGTTCTCCATAATCATCGATGGAAGTTCCACGAAGTCCCACGCCACGCGCGTGCCAGCCAAGCTGCGCACTTTCGCCTCTCCGAGCAAGTGGTGCAGCAAGTGGCCAAACTCGTGAAAGAGCGTCTCGACATCTGCATGCGTCAACAAAGCGGGCTTGTTGCCAACAGGCGGACTGGCATTGGCGCACATCACGCCTAGGTGCTTGGTATGGCGCTGCCCGGGCATTCCGGTGATGAAATCCGCCATCCACGCACCACCACGCTTGGTCTCACGTGGATACAAATCCGTATAAAACGCGCCGATATCACGCCCTTCCTCGTCGGTCACTTCGTAGTACCGTACATCCGGATGATAGGTTTGCACCTCTGAGCGCCGCTCGACCTTGATGCCGTAGATTCGCGCCACAAGCTCGAACATCCCCTTGAGCACGCCGTCGACCGAGAAGTACGGACGCAGCTGCTCTTCATCGAAATCGTAGCGCTTGTTGCGCAATTTCTCCGCGTAGAACGCGATATCCCACGGCGCGAGCGCAGGTGCATCGCTGCCTTCTAGCTCACGCCTGAAGTCCCACAGCTCCTGGTTCTCGCGCTCGAAATGCGGCAGCGTGACGCTGCGCAATTCATCGAGAAACGCGAGCGCCTTACCGCCAGTCTTGGCCATACGGTCTTCGAGATTCAAATCGGCAAAGCTCTCGAAGCCCAAGAGCTTCGCTTTCTGCGCGCGCAGCCGAAGAATGTCCGCGATGAGCGGGCGGTTGTCATGGGGGGCCGCGGTCGCTCGCGTATTGAATGCGCGATACACCTGCTCGCGCAGCTTCCCATCTTCCGCGTAGGTCATGATGGCGACATAGCTCGGCTGCTGGAGCGTGAAACGATACCCCCTGTCGTGCCCGCGAGCCTGGGCCCCTTCCCGCGCTGCCTCGAGGGCGCTCTCGGGCAAGCCGCGCAAACGAGCCTCGTCCTCGATGAGCAGCTCGAACTCCTGCGTGGCGTCGAGCAGGTTCTGCGAGTACTGGGTCGTCACGCGTGTGAGCTCGACACTCAGCGCGGAGAGTTCGGCCTTCCTCTCCGCATCGAGCTCGGCGCCATGCCGTTTGAAGTCCTCGAGCGTCTGCTTTAAAAAGCGGGCCTTTTCGGCAGAGAGTGTCTTGGCTGCAGGCGTCTCTGCGTAGGCCTTGAGCACGCCGTACAGCGCTGCGTCGAGCGGAATGCTCGCGTAGAAAGCGCTGACTTTCGGCTGAACGGCATTGTACGCCTCGCGAAGCTCCGGCGAATTCGCCACGGCCTCCAAGTGGCCGACGATGGACATGACATGCTCGAGTTCCTCGGTAGCCTGGTCGAGCGCACCGAAGGTCGCCTCGTAGCTGGGCTCTCCCGCCGCCTGAACGATGGCGGACAGGCGACTCTGTGAGCGAGAAAGCAGAGTGTCCACGGCCACTTCGACATGTTCGGCGCGGATGCGATCAAACGGGACATCGAACGAGTAGGTGAGGAGCGGGTTTAGGCTGTCAGGCATCTCAGCTATTCTAGCTCAGCCCGAACCCTCCGGGATGGTTAGAGGAAGCGAAGATTTCGGTCGTGTTTCGCCTGTTCAACGCACATTCTACAGGTTGCGAAATCCACACAGCTGTGGCAAAGACCGCGCCTTCATGACCACGCTGCCCCGTTCTGACCTGCGAAACATCGCCATTATCGCTCACGTCGACCACGGCAAAACGACACTCGTCGACGCCATCTTGCGACAGACGGGCACCTTCCGAGACAACGAAGCCGTCAACGAGCGCGTGATGGATTCGAACGATCTCGAGCGCGAGCGTGGCATCACGATTCTCGCCAAGAACGCGTCTGCGCTCTACAAGAGCACGCGCATCAACATCATCGACACGCCCGGTCACGCGGATTTCGGCGGCGAGGTCGAGCGCACGATCAGCATGGCAGACGGCGTGTTGCTCTTGGTGGACTCCGCAGAAGGTCCGCTGCCTCAGACGCGCTTCGTGCTCAGCAAGGCCCTCGAGCTCGGCATTCCCGTCCTTGTGGTCATCAACAAGATCGACCGCCCGGACGCGCGTCCCGACGAAGTGCTCACCGAGACGTTTGACCTGTTCTGCGAGCTCGAAGCCGCCGAAGAGCAGCTCGATTTCGCTACCGTGTATGCAATCGGTAAGCAGGGCATCGCCAAGACCGCACTCACGGATGAGAGCAAAGATCTCTCTCCGCTGCTCGAGACGATCCTCGCGCGCGTCCCCCCTCCCAACGTCGACCTCGACGGCGGCTTTCAGCTCTTGGTCACGAATGTCGAGTACGACGAATACGTAGGCCGCCTCGCGGTGGGCCGCATCAAGCGCGGCAGAGTGCGTCCCGGCGACCAGATCACGCGCATGGGCGAGACCGGCAACACGCAGCACAAGGTCGTCATGCTTTACGGCGTGCGCGGCGTGAAGCGCACGTCGCTCGAAGAAGCCGGCGCTGGCGACATCGTGCTGCTCGCGGGTATGGACGAAGTGAACATCGGCGACACCATCACGTCGCCTCAGGCTCCCGAGGCCTTGCCGCGTATCACCGTGGAAGAGCCCACGATCAAGATTCGCTTCCACGTGAATAGCTCGCCCTTCGCGGGCAAGAGCGGCAAGTGGGTGACCTCGCGCCACCTCCGCGATCGCCTCGAGCGCGAGATGCGCAAGAACCTGGCGATGAAGATGGAAGAGACCGACACGCCGGACGCCTTCGAGGTGTACGGACGTGGCGAGCTGATGATCGCCATCTTGCTCGAGAACATGCGGCGCGAAGGCTACGAAGTTGCCGTCTCGATGCCCGAGGTGGTCACGCGCGATATCGACGGCGTCAAGAGCGAGCCCGTGGAGCGCGTGATTGTCGACGTCCCCGACGAGTTCGTGGGCGCCATCACACAGCGCCTAGGCGAGCGACGCGGTCGCATGGACAAGATGCAGAACCTGGGCTTCGGCCGTTCGCGCATCGAGTACGTGGTGCCTTCTCGCGGTCTCATCGGCTTCCGCGGCATGTTCCTCACGGAGACCCGCGGCATGGGCCTCTTGAACACGCAGTTCCACGGTTGGCAGCCCTTCGGCGGCGCCATGCAGCTTCGCCCCAACGGCGCCATCGTCAGCGATCGCCAGGGCACGGCTATCCCCTACGCACTGTTCAACATTCAGCCTCGCGGTGTGCTCTTCGTCCAACCGGGCGTCGACATCTATGAGGGCATGGTCATCGGCGAACACAATCGCGAGAACGACCTCGACGTGAACGCTTGCCGCGAGAAGAAGCTCACGAATATCCGTGCAGCAGGCCGCGACGAGAACATCATTCTCACGCCGCCCCGCCCCATGACCATCGAGCTGGCCATGGAGTGGATCGACAGCGACGAGCTGGTGGAAATCACGCCCGACGCGGTACGCATTCGCAAGAAGATCCTCGAGTGCAATCGCCGCCCGAAGCGCAACTGAGCCTTGCGCGTTTGAGTACACAGACCGCTCGCGTTTGACATAGAGTAAGCCCATGGCCCCAAGCCCTGTGCTTACTCTTGATGCGTTAAAGGCCCTCGATCCGGCGCCAGTTCTCATCGATTGCCGCGTGGGCCCCAAAGCGCGCGCGCAATACGAGGCAGGTCACCTGCCGGGCGCACTGTTTGCCAATCTCGAGCTAGACCTGGCGGCGCCCACGAGCACGCCGGAGCACGGAGGGCGCCACCCGCTGCCGCCCATCGAGGCGTTTTCGGCCACGCTCGGAGCATGGGGCGTTGGCCAAAGCTCGCACGTGGTGCTCTACGACGACCAAGGCGGAGCAAACGCGGCAGCGCGCCTGTGGTGGATGCTGCGCGCGGTTGGACACGAGCGTGTCCAGATCCTCGACGGCGGACTTCAAGCGGCACTCGCACACGGCATGTCACTGAGCACGGATGTCGCAGCGCCTACGTCTTCGGCGCCCTACCCGGTCAGCGCGTACCTGTGGCCAACGGCCGAGGTCGAGGAAGTCGACAGAGCGCGTCAGTCGACCGACCGCATCGTGCTCGATGTACGAAGCGCCACCCGCTTTCGCGGCGAGCAAGAGCCCATCGACCCGGTCGCAGGCCACATCCCCGGCGCGCAGAATGTCCCTTTCAGTGAGAATCTCCATGGCGGATTCTTCAAGTCGCCCGCGGTACTACGCGAACAATATTCGTCGCTGCTCGGGCCCGTGCCGGTGGACTCGCTCATTGTGCATTGCGGCTCAGGCGTAACTGCCTGCCACACGCTGCTGGCGCTCGAACACGCCGGCCTGCGCGGCGCAAAACTGTACGTGGGCTCATGGAGCGAGTGGTGCCGCCAAAGCGAACGTCCTCGCGCTCCCT
>CAZEWA010000218.1:0-9164 GCA_964515685.1 uncultured Polyangiales bacterium
CTCGGCCCCCTTACTGTCGCCGCAACCGAGAAGCGCCAGAGCCAAGCAGGACTGCGCAATCCACTTCATCTTCATCGGCATCCTCCAAGCTGTGACAGATGGCACGCATCGTGCCACTCATTTTCTCTTACAAATACGCGCGGATTGGGCTGTGCCAGACTGCGCCAAGCGCTTGACGCGTCCGAAGCCGACCTTCAGCAACGCGTCGAGGTGCCCTTTCCGCGCGTGAGCAAAACGCTGAGGCGTTCATCTCGGCGCCGCTCACGTCCTCATCTTCGACCGAGCCATTCGCGCCGCGACACAGTCCATTGTAATCGTCTGATACTCTGCCGAGCCAGCAGAGCACTCGAACGCGACTCTATCCGCGAAGGCCAGCAGCACGATCTGGTCGCCGCTCGATGGCGCCTTCGACGATGCCCACGCCAACTAAGTTTCCGCTCCAAGATGGGAACATTTTCAACTACCCTTCTGCATCGACACCTACAAATACGCAGCGTGAACCGGCCTCAACGCACGCCACAGATTTTGCCAAGTGTTTACCGGCTCGCCACACAGACGGAGTCCTAGCTTCCACCGCGAACCGCGCCGCGTGCTAAGCGTCCTTGCCAACGCATGAACATCGTTCCAAAGTGCCGCTCACGGGAGGACAAGAACGTTTCTTTGCTGGAGTATCTGCTCGCCGCGAACAAGCTTTCTAATCTCTCCGGGCAAATCATCTACAGACTCGCCGCAACGGTTCACCGCCCCGACCCATTCAGCTTCAACCACCTTTCTTCTGGAATACTCAACCGTGTGGGACCTCCTTAGCGACTGCATTCCAAGAGATCACGCGAGGCAAGTCGACGCCACGTACTATCTCGAGTCTGCCCTTCGGGGCCAGTCTATCTGCCGTGTACTCGACCTCGGCTGCGGGGAGGGCAACTCGGTCGACCTCTTCCGCACACTCGCACCGAACGTCGATTGGCAGGGGCTGGATATCGAGTCATCCCCAGAGGTTGCCCGGCGGCGCCGTGGCGATGCCCCGTTTCATACCTATGACGGCGTTCACATCCCCTTCCCGGATGGTCACTTCGATCTCGTCTACAGCCATCAGGTGTTCGAGCATGTACGACACCCCGAACAGCTCCTTAAAGAGGTCACACGTGTACTGAAACGCTCCGGCTCCTTCACCGGTTCCGTCTCCTATCTCGAGCCATATCATTCCTTTAGCCTGTGGAACTACACCCCGTACGGTTGGCGATGTCTCCTGGAATCTGCGGGCCTCAAGCTCAGCGAGATCCGTCCTGGCATCGATGCGATTGCCCTGATCACTCGTCAGTATCAGGGTAAGCCCAAAGAAGCCGCGGCATGGTTCAAGAGTTCCCCGCTCAACGAAGAAATTGACGCCTGGGGACAACACACCTCGCGGCATCCGGGCCTCGTCAACCTCCGAAAGTTACAGTTTTGCGGACACCTGGTGTTCCGCGCAGAGCGACCGTAATCATGACCACCCTCTCCATTCTTCTGCCGCACTACAATGACAGTTCCGGGCTCGCGATCTCGCTGCAGAGCGTCGCGGAACAGACGTGGGAAGGCAGTCAAGAGATTCTCGTCTGCGATGATGGTTCCAGCGCGCACCACCTACGCGAGGCCGAGCGCATCATCGCCCAAAGCCAGCTTCCCGTGCGCCTGCTCCGAAATGGCCAGAACCGCGGCCGACCTTACACTCGAAACGTCTTGCTCGACGCGGTCGCGGGCAAATTCGTAGCCTGGTTGGATGCGGGAGACGAGTGGTATCCGACCAAACTCCAATCCCAGTTTAACGGGTACTACCGAGCCCGCCTCAAGGGCCTCGAACAGCCCATTTGGATGACCTGCAACTACCACTGGAAGTGGACCCACGGTAAACCCTTACCGCGTCGGCAGAAGGTGACAGGTGATCAAGCCGGCAGTCTCTTGCTGGGCGAGCTGAGCGCATATCTTTGGACGATTCTGGCACCTACTGAGGCGATGCGATCCGTAGGCTACTTCGATCTGCAACTTCCACGACTGCAGGACCTCGACTTTTTCTTACGCTTCGCCGAGAAGGGTGGGCTCCTGATGCTCCCCGATACCGATGAGGCGCTCTGCGTCTATCACAAGTCTGACATCGGGCGCCGCGGAGACGAAGTCCTCCGCTGCTACAACTACATCTTCGAGAAGCACTCGGCACTCATGCTCGCCAGGTCTCGTCGCTTCCGCCGTAATCGAAAGCAGCACATGTACATGCACGCTGCACGCTTCACCTCGAACAACAGCGATTCGGCGAAGACAGCGCTCTTTCTCGCGACAGCCGCTGCGATCAATCCCGTTCGCTTCGTACGCGTCATGAACCAAAGTGGATGGCGTCTATGAAGATCTACATCGTAACCGGCTACGCCGAGTACTTCTATCCGAAGGTCATCTCCTCTTTCGCCGGCCTCGTTGCCAAAGAGGGCCAGGTGCACGTCCCTCAGCTCGCCTGGATGCTCAGCGCCGAAACCTCGGCACTCGCTCAGCCCTATCACACCCCGATGTTCGTCGAAGGCGAGGTATCCGCCAGGACGACGCTCCTGTCCTCCTATCTCGAGGACACCACGAAACCGGGCACCCCCATCGTGCTTCTCTTTCCCGATGACTCGCTATCCGCCACGGCACATGGTCCGGCCACATCCCCCGCGCACCGCGATCGGCACGCGTCGCTCACGCACGCGCTACGGCAGCGCTTCGGAGAGACCGCGGTCGCTCTGGCTCGTCTCTCCCTCGGGCACGGGTCCGAGCGCCTACTAGCTCAAATCGAGAACCCGCATGCCGTTGCGCCGCAGCCGCCAAAGTCCACCCTCTTGACGTGCGCGCCTGACTCTCCGCTCTTCGATGCGATGCGCAGAAACTTTACCCACAACGCGGTCCGGCTCGCGATGTCGTCGGTGCTCGAAAACCAGGATCGCGTGTTCGAACCCGGCCACCGCCCCACCCTCATCGCGGACGCGCTCGATCGGCAGGGCATGCGCTTGAAGGTAGACACCACACACGGCGATCTTCTTCGCGAATGCGAGGAGCTATTGAAACGCCAGTGGCTGTTCATACCGTCTGCAGACCCGTAGCAGAGTTAGTAGGACGAACATGAGAAAACCAGCATCAATCGAAGCGTCCACTCCCCAAGGCTCCCGGCAGACATGGGAACCTCGCGGGCGCGTCTTTCTGGTGATTCGCCGCCTGAGCAATCGCAGCGGAGGAGCAGAGCGCCTGTTCTGCGAGATGGCGAATATGTTCGCGGACGCCGGGTACGATGTAACCTGCCTTACCTGCGAGGCCTCCAAAGAGCCGCCCTTCTACTTTCTCGACCCAAAGGTAACCCGCTTGAATCTCTGGGGCCGAGCCGCTCGTCGGGCTCCCTGGTACGGCTTCCTCGATGTCCTTGCCAAGACGTACGACGGCACAGCACTCTTGGCTCCGGTCGACTGGGCCTCGAAGAACCTGTACTTCCTGCGGCGACTCGAAGCGGTCTTCCGCACGGCCAAACCCGACGTCGTCATCTCGTTCATGCCTCCAGCGAACACGGTGTCGTTGCTGGCCGGAAAGACCGCTGGCGTGCCGGTCATACCGACCAACCACAACGTCCCCGAGCAGGACTTCACCTCGACCGAACGCTGGGATCAAAACCCGATCGATCGCTCGCTCAGGCTCTGGTCGCTGTATGCAGCCGCGCGCGTGCACGTCCTGACTCCGTCGTTTGCGGCCTGGTTCCCTCGAAGGCTTCGCTCCAAGGTCGTTGCCCTAACGAACTATGTTCCTCCCGAGTTTGAAGACGTACCGCTCAGCGCACCGCGCTCCAAAGAGATACTGGCGGTAGGACGGCTTGCTCCAGTCAAGAACTACGGTCTGCTCATCGAGGCATGGGCTCTTATCGCCGCTCGCCATCCGGACTGGCGTGTCAGCATCTACGGCGTGGGTCCTTTGCACGCAGAGCTCGAACGCCAGATACGCACTCTCGATCTCAAGCACAAAGTACGACTCATGGGCGAGTGCAACGCAATGCGACCCGTGTACTCGTCGGCGGAAATCTTCTGCCACCCTGCGCTGTTCGAGGGGTTTGGGCTATCGGCGGCAGAAGCCCTCGCATGCGGGCTGCCGGTCGTGGTCTTCTCTGACTGCGCTGGCATCAACGAGTTCGTGCACAACGAGGTGAACGGGCTCACGATCTCTCGCGACGCTGGCGCGCGCGGACTTGCCGATGCGCTCGAGCGCCTCATCGTAGATCGTGAGCTGCGCTTGCGACTCCGTGTGGCCGCGCCAGCGTCGATATCCCAGCTAAGCTTCGCCAACTTCCGGCATCGCTGGATTGAGCTCGTCGAGGAAGTGAGGAGAGAAGCCCAAGACCGGCTCCCGGAACACGTGGGCGAAGTTGAAAGGGCGTTGGCCCTCTAGCCGCGTACATGTTCAGTTCGAAGTCGCCTCCGCGGACGCCGCGGCGTTCTCTTCCTGAAGGCTCAGCTTCTCCCAGCGCACGTAGGGGCTCGAGCGAAGGGCGTAGAACTGTTGTTTACCGTAAGACACCGCGACATAGTCCCCCACGTATGGCTCGGGCGGCTGCACCCTGCTGAACTCGGGCCGACGCTGCTTGAAGACTTCGTGCGACTCCTCTTTGTTGTGACCCGCAAAGCCGCGCCAACACAAGCGGGGCTTCGGGGCCGTGAGCCTGGTGTTGCTCCGCGAGACAATCGGTTCCATCTTGCCCAAGAGATCCACGCCGCCCCGATGTGAAAAGTACACGATCGCGCCTGCCGGACACAGCGCCATACGTGCGCCTGGGTGAGAGATCTCCTCGAAGGCCCTGCCGTATTCGATCCACCTCCGTTCCCAGCGCCTTGGAGTCACCTCCTCCGCGACCAAGGTCTCGGCCACCATTGCGGCCCAGTCTGGCGTCAAAAGCGTCGGCAAGAACGCGATAGCCATGCAGGCGGAGAGGCTTGCAAACCGTGACCAAAACTCACCGACGAACGTAGCCGCGACCACCGCCAGGCCTGTGGCAAGAAACATCCCGCCGACCGCCGTGTAGCGGTCGTACCCGAAGCGGGGCGTCCATGCATCTCCTCCATTGTTTACGCTGTAGAGCACGCTCGCGCTGAAGGTCACGACACAGCCTGCCACCAATGGAAAAGAGCCTCTCAGGCGCCTGCGCACGGCGGGGAGCGCGAGCGCCACGCAGGCGATGACAGCAGTCGGGAGCGTCGCGACGTTACGCTCCAGTCCGAGTGCGATTCGGTTGCTCAGAGGCCATCCTGTGGCCTTGAGGTAATACGTGTTCGGAACGGTCTCCCCGAAGTACAACCACCGACCGAGCACCAGGACCGCGAGCATCGCTCCTGAAATCGCACCGACCTTGAAGAGATCGCGGAGTCTGTTCCTGCTCGCCGTCACCAGGACAATCAACGTCCCCGCAAAGTAGAGTGCGGCATCCATCCGCGTCCAAAGCGCGAGTCCCAGCAGCCCCCCTACCCACAAAGGCGCGCGAGGATGATCACGCATCGCGATGCCTAGCGAGGTCAGCGCCAGTGCTCCGATGAGAGCGGTCTCGAAGCCCTCCGAAGCCCAGTAGCTGAGTGCGGGCGTGCTAACCAGAAAACACAACCAAAGGAGAGTCGACTCTGGCGCAACGTGCGCACCGGCCGGAAGACTACCGAGCACGACCCTCCACGCCGCCCATGCCACGACGAACAGCAGGAGCGCGTTCAGTGAGATGACGAAGAGGCCGAGGTTCTCCTCTGTCATACCCGGAAGCAGGTGCATCGCCCCGAGGACCACGGTCCAAAGCGGGTTCGTCACCCCCTCAACGCGAGGAGC
Source organism: uncultured Polyangiales bacterium (assembly GCA_964515685.1). Classification (GTDB taxonomy): domain Bacteria; phylum Myxococcota_A; class Polyangia; order Polyangiales; family DASUME01; genus DASUME01. The sequence continues at coordinate 5,842 of CAZEWA010000218.1, forward strand.
GCCTGGATACCAGAGCGGACCGTGTCCATTGAATAGATTCCTTCCGAATGCCGCCGAGATGTATATGTCGTCGGCCAATCCCCAAATCGTGCCCTTGTCCGTTGCGTAGATGAACACGCGATAGAAGCGGATCACGAACCAGCAGTAAATCACTCCGATCGGCAACCATAGGTAACGGAACATGCGCGCAGCCTGAGTATCACTCACGGGAGTCCTCCTCCTACTATGGGCCTTCGTGGCGCGACCTACGCGCTCGAGCAGACGGGCCAGCACCTACCTCATCGACTCGATACCTTGGGGCGCCAGGAGGTTTCCGGTGCGCAAAAGGAACACTTGAATCGGGTCATCCTGCTCCACATTCATGCCCAAAACATCGCGCCGAAAGACGCGCTCCGAGTAAGCACGGCGAAGCGGTGAGCGATATCCCGTTTCGAGGGCCTCGAGGCCCAGAGTGCGTGTGAGGGACCCGGCCTCCCACAGCCCAAGGACCTGTGGCGCGTCCAGCGTTTCGAAGGCCTGCGGGCCCACTTTGGACTTCAGGAGTCCATAGACGTCGAGATCCGCACCCACACGGGCGGGGGGATAGCCTCCGATCTCCTGCAGCAACTCCCGACGAACCAGCAGCGAAGCCATGCAAAGACGACGCGCTTTGCCGTCGGCAAAGAAGACGACGCTTCCGTCCTCTCGCAATCGGAGCCAGCGCGTGATGCTGCCCGCCATTCCAGGACGTCGCGCCATCCCGACTTGAGAGCCAATGCGCGTGGGAAGTGCGAGATCGTCTGCATCGTGCGTCGTCACAAACTCCCCCGCGGCGTGCAGCAGGAGCGCGTTCTTGACGTTGTAGGGCCCCTGCTGCGCAAGCGAGCGGTAGAGACGCACCCGGGGGTCTCGACCGTAACGGCGCACTAGCACGGATCGCGTATCGTCGGAGCTTGCGTCGTCACAGACCAGCACCTCGAGGTTCGCGTAGGTCTGCTGAAGAACGGAGTCCACCGCATACTCGATGGTCGCTTGAGCATTGCGAGCTGCGACGAACACGGAGACCAGAGGCCCGGTCTCTGCACACGGCGCGCCGGAGAACGCCAAGCCCTGGAACCATGACTTGGCGCTGCCTGCGTGGATCGCTCGCAGCGGCGAGAAATGGCGCAAGTAGTAGTTGAACGCGCGCAGGTCGCTCGGACATGACGGTACGCGAACGTTATGAACAGACAGCCAGCGTTCGGCACTTGCGATCCGTCGGCCCCGCCGAAGCCAGTGTCCGGGAGATGCCCAAGCACCCCCAAGCCCCATCAGTCCGTCTCGCGTTTCGACTTGGACACCACAGACCACGTCGAGCTGCGCGCGCGCTTTCTTGTATTGCCGCTGCGTTCGAACGAGAGATCCACGACGCTCTAGGGACTCGCACAGCTCGGAGGCCGATTGATATCCTCCATGCGCCAGGGCAATTTGAAACGCCTCAAGGAGTACGTCGTCGGGATACGGCGTCAGGTCGTCTCGTGCTGCCGAGGACCGCAGCGCCGCCAGGCGATCCGCAGTCTTGTCATGCTGAGCCGCACTGAAAGGGGAGCTATCGGAGGAGATGGCCGTGCGCTGGCCGGTCCGTTCGAAGAGGTTGATCACGAAGTTATGCTCCCTTAGGCCTCAGAATGCAGCGGCTCAGAGACCCCTCTGGATTTTCCGGCTCGAAGTAAAACGGACTCGAGCGCCATCGAGGCAAATCTGGCAATCATGGAGGTCCCGCGTGTCTTTGATATCTGCGTTGACGGCGAGAGAGATTGAGCCTGCCCCTGTCGAATGGCCACTAGAGCATCAATGAGATGTTCGAGCTGGCAGCGAGCACCCGTCAGTGGACTCACGTAGCGAGCATAGTGAAAGTATGCTGCGGCGAACACCTCCTGGGGAGTGCGGCGCTGGTGTCGACGAGGAATCGCTATCCGGTCATCGGTCATGCCCCACCCCGCATAAAAAGGTGCGCCGAAGCAGCTGACCGGCTTTCCTAACAGTAGCGCCTCGAATCCGAGTTGGGACGTCGCCACGTAGACCCGAGACACCCGCTCCAAGAGAGCAATCGGGTTGAGGTGCTCGCGCAGCACCAGAACGCGACCGCTACTGGTCAAGTGCTCGAGGTAGCCTGGCTTCTTGCCCGCGATGACGTCTGGATGGAGTTTGACTAAAACCAAAGCGTCCTGGTGCTCACGAAGCGCGACCTCAAGCATGTCAACAAAGACATTCGCGCCGACGAGTCCTAGCTGGACAGACATATCGCCGCGCGTTTGGTCGACAACCAGCACGATCGGACGTCCATCGTCGGGCAGCTTGAGGCCGTCTAGCGCGTGGTTGTATTTGGAGAGCCGCTCCCTTACTAAACGCTGGATGCAGAGGTCAGCGCGCGCCCGCTCAGTCTCACCGATGAAGAATGTCGAGTCGTTAAGCCAGTGCTCCAAACGAGAAGGACGGGTCGCATCGTAGTAGATGCCCCGATCATCAAGGACAATCGAGCACGCAGGGTCACCCAGCACAGAGAGTCCAGGCGAGCGCACGAATCCGTCCTCGGCCCTTACGTAAGGTAACCCGTACCGTTCGGCGAACGCTTGCGCCGGTTTGGCAGTGGCCTTTACTCCCCATCCCACCACGAAATCGATTCCAGGGACTCGTGGCGCGAATGGCTCGAGAATCACTCGGTCCACGCCGAACAACCGCTTCGTATGAGGAGCACGTGCCAGAGCAGGAGAGAAGGTAGCCATCACTCGTGCCGAAGTTTGGTCGAGAACGAAGTCGCTGCGCCGCGTGAGGAACATGTCCACTCCGTAGTGTTTGGCACCCTTATGCCCTGATTCTTCGATCTCGCAGGGTTACGCTGCGAAGTCGTCACGTGCGTCATCAAAATGACACACGTGAAACGAAACGGGGCGACAGCTACTGTGCGACCGGTACACGGCCGTTCACGATGTTCTAGATCCCTCCATCGCACGGCCAATGCGTCCGGTCAAATCCCGAACGGGCCGCTCTTCTGCAAGCATCTCGCAGAGAAATCAGTCTACTGATTCCTCATCGAAGACACCGCCCTCAACTCAACAATACTTCGGCCTCCCAAAACAAAACCTTTTGCACTCCCCAACTGAGAACTAATCTGCTTTCGCGCAGTGTATGCAGACTAGGAAATCACGTCGCTAGCGCAGCACGTAGACCGACAGGTACCACGTCGCGTCTGACGGGAAGGACGAGAACGACAGACAACCATCCCGTCCCCAACGATGGACAAACCCAATTTGCGCGACCTCACTGGGTGCCTGACGAGTGGCGGTGGAGTTTACCCCTTCGAG
>CAZEWA010000219.1:0-9127 GCA_964515685.1 uncultured Polyangiales bacterium
GCAACGAACCATCCAGATGGACGTGGAGGTCTGTCTTGGGGAGACGTTCGAAGAACGAAAGCGGAAGCGCCATATCTCAGTATAGCAAAACTCCCCGCAAGCCTGAACTACGAAGCTACGCGGATGCGTCAGCGCGGACGCTTTACGCCTAAGCAGTCCAACACGAACGAGAGCTTGCCCACAGGCACGCTCACACGCGTGGGCATACCGCCCTCGAGTCCCAGCAACTTCAGCAAGTCCACGCCGCTGTCGAAGCGTGCTGCCGCAGTGACGGTGGTGCGGTCGTAGACGACAGAAATCGTCGCGCGTTCTTGCCCGATGAGCAGGAGCAAGGTCTTGTCGTAGTGTGTGCGTGCCTCATTGGCGTCGACGATGGCAACGTTTCCGTACACTTCGTAGCGGGCAGACAAGCGGCGCGCTTCTTCTTCGTGGCTACGAAAAATCTCCGCTGCGGATTCGATAGGTGTGAACAGCCCTTTGTCGCCTGCACCTTCGGCGAGGAAGCGCACGATGAGTCCGCGCAAGCCTTCGTCGGTCGGTTTACCGCGTAGCGCACGGTCGATGGTATCGGCGAGCTCCGATGGTGTTCCGAGGCGCGTGTCGATGGCGCGGGCGTCTGCATCGGCGCCGGGGTAGGGCTCGTGGCCACCGCGGATCCATTTTGCAGCTGCACACAAGCCGTCGAAATCCGTGTGACAACACACCGTGTCCACGGGCCCCGCGCGTTCCACAAGTTCCGGCGTGACCATCTCGGGGCACGCGCCGTGTTGAGCCTTGGTGCGCAGAACGAAGCGCGGATCATCAGCGAAAAGCACGTGTTTCGCGTGATCGTGGTGGTCTACCCACATAGCGAGGCGGTCGCCGAGACCGTCGATAAAGGGCTTGGTCGTGCGCTCGAAGCTTGCGCCACCTGCACCCTGCGCAGCGAAGGCGACATCGAGCACAACGACTCTTCCCCGCAGCGTTTGCGGCTTAGGAAGCTTCCGAGGCGTGCCGTACGCGAGTTGGGGGAAGTTCATGGAAGTGGAGGGTGCGCGCATGGACCTCTAAGCGCAAGTGGGGAAGGGCCCACAGCGTGATCGTGACACGCCGAGAGGCCGCGTTTCTCCCACCAAAATCGCGATCAGGCCTTGCCGTGCAGCGCTTTTCGCGGGCACTCTGGGAGTCGGTCCCCGCCTCGTCCTGGTGACACGCGTGAGTGGGGCGTTATCGAAACGCGCGCCGTGGCTGTCTTTGCGAAGCCAGGAAAGAGTCGACACGCCTCATGAAGAAACCCGTCGATGTACTGGTGAGAGGGCTACTGAGATACGGATTTCTTGCGCTCAGCTTGGGCTATGTAAGTCGCGCTGAAGCCGTGCCCCACTGTCCCAGCGGCATGTGGTCTTCCCAGGGCAGTTGTTGCAACGTGGGCAGCGAGTATGTGCCTGCCAAGAACCAATGTATGCCCGTGCGTCCTGAGCGACGCTGCGTGGCGGGGCATCTCGACGACTGTGTGATCGCCGGGCGTGACCTCGAGCAACGAGGTGCTGCGGGTGCGAGTTACTCGGCTGAGCTCTATCGCTACGCGTGCGAGGAAGGCTACGCGCCGGGCTGTCGCAGTTTGGGGTCGCTCTACCTGCGGGGCGTGGGCCTAGACCGTGACGAAGCCCGTGGGCGTGTGCTTTACGAGGAAGCTTGCGACGGCGGCGATGCGGTGGGCTGCACGCAGCTTGCGAAATTTTTGCAGGAAAAGAATGAGGATCCCGCGCGCGTATCGGATTTGCTGGCGCAAGCCTGCCATCGCGGTGATGTAAGCGCGTGCGACATGTACGGGCGTCGCATGGCGCAGGACCCGCAGCAGTTCGAGCAAAGTGCGCATTACTTGGGGCGCGCGTGTGACGGCGGATATGCGAAGTCTTGCCGCAGCTTGATGGAGCTCGAACGTCGCCATCAGAGCCTGGATGGCGAGCGTGAGAGCGCGTTGCTCGAGCGTGCTTGCCGGGCCTCGGATGGCGAAGCCTGTGCGCTCCTAGGCGACGCCCTGCGCCGCGGCGACGGGGCGGGTAAGGGCGACGAAGCGCAGATGGCGTTGCGTTACACAACGGCCTGCGACGGCGGTCACGCCACGAGCTGCATGCGTTTGGGCGAGCTGACGATTTCAGGCGAAGGGGTCAACCGAGACCCGGTTCGGGCTGCGGAACTATTCGGTAAAGCTTGTGGTGCAGGCGTTGCGATGGCCTGTGAGCGAGTCTCGGCAGCACCGATCGAGCCCACGCGTTCAGCAAGTCGCGACGCTCGATAAACCTCCCATGCGTGTTCCCGTGTGCGCGGCGCCCAGTCTTGCTATGGTCGACGGGTGAGCGAAAAACCCCGAAGCAAGCCGAAATCTTCCGATGCGGCGCCGAAGAAGGGCAAAGACGTTGTGCTGATCCACGGGGTCAGCGCCGATGGCGATTCGCTGGCCGTGCTTCGCGCGCGAGATAACCGCGTGGAAGCGGGCATCGTGCGTGCGGTGAAGGAAGGGGAGGTCGGGCAGGGCGAGGGTGAACTCGTCCGACTCGCTCCGCGTCCTGATTGCCCGCTGGTCTGCGACGTCGAGGTCGAGCTGCCGAAGAACACCCTCAACGCCAAGGGCGGGAGCGATCACAGGGCCGCCTTGCCTTCGTCGAGTGCGCCGCATCATGGGCCCGCGCAAGTTGCGACCCCGATCTATCGCGAAAACTGGGACGCCATCTGGAGCGGCTCCGCGTCGTCTAAGAAGGCGTTGCCGAACTGAAGCCAGGCGCGGTCTTACGGGAGCTCGCCGTCGAGCAGGTAGTTGACGAGCGGCGGCAAAATCACGCCTGCTGGACCCTGCGCGAAAAGGCCGGTTTTTAGGCGCTCTGCCATGGCTGAGAACGGGCTTTGCTCGCGGTTGATCACGAGTAAGGGCGTGTTGCGTTCCGCGCTGCGGTGCACGATCATCGAGGGCAAGTTGGTGGCGCCCGATGTACCGATGACGAGCACGAGGCTCGCCTGCTCCACAGCCTCCAACGTACTGCGAAAGCGAAAGCGCTCCTCGTCGTAGCTCTCATCGAACCACAGAACGTGCGGGCGTGCGGGGCTGCCATCGTGCGGGCACACCAAGAGCTCTCGCTGTTCGCTGCCGATGGCGCGGCCACGTTCCCAACGTTCGCCCAATACCTTGGGCAACGGATAGCAGCGCGTATCGGCCTCGTGCACTGAGCGCATGAAATCGAGATTGCCGTGAATCTGATAGGTACGAGCCAGCGAGTTACCGGCGCGTAGGTGCAGGCCGTCGATGTTCTGCGTCACGAGCAAGAAGCGGTCGCCTTCGTGGCGTTCGACGAGACCCCGTTCGAGTTCCGCAAGCGCGAGATGGCCGGCGTTCGGCGACGCTGCGCGACACACACTGCGCCGATACAAGTACCAACCCCAAATCTCGTCCGGCATGCGCGAGAAGGCGGCACGGGTGGCGAGTTCCTCGGGGAAATAGTTGCGTGAACCTATCTGCCAGTAGCCTTCTTCGCCGCGAAAAGTCGGGATGCCGCTTTCTGCAGAAATCCCCGCACCGGTCAGCACGAGAATGCGTCCTCGGCCGTTCCAGACCGAGCTAAGCCAATCCGTCACGTTGCGCATTTGCGTCGCGAGGTCGGGGGAATCGTTCACGGCGCGATGCTAGCAAACCGCACGCAGATGGGCGACGCGAGTCCAGGGGCAGAATCGGCGGCTTCGCAGCAAACCCAACCTCGATTTTCTACCGTGGTCGGCTCCAGAGCAGGCGCGTTGGCTCATCGGTCAGGGGGGAGAGTTTAGTGAGCCCGCAGCAGTTTCTCGATTCTGGAAATTCTGTGCGTGATGGCGCCTGCGACACGCTCATGAAAGTCGTCAGAGCCCAGTTAGAAATCTGACAGCCCTTGCGATATCCGGTGTGCGGTGCGAGACGGAGGGCGTGACCGCACGCACACCCCAAATCGGGTGGTGTGCATTTAGGCGTAGTTGGACACGCTTTAGGCAGGTTTTTCGTTGCATGCCTCACAGGCAGTGACCGAGAGAGGGCTGCGTCTTAGCGCAGAGCGTCTACTTCCGGCGAGGGACGACGCGACGATCACGCGGCATGTTGCGGTGTCCCAGAGAGGCAATACGCAAGCTCTCCTGCCGGGTTGAACGATGTGCGGATGCGCACGCATAATGCACACACCGCACGGAATCAGCAGGCCCAGATGTATTGTTGAGGGCGAATAAGCGCGAGGTGGCGCGTACGAAGGGTTTAGCCACTTGGTCCTTTTCTAGCCATCCGCACCGATTGCCGTGACGATTTACTTTCTCGCTACGTCCTACCGAATGTCGCTTTGATGGAGGCCCGCACCATGAAGAACATCGAAAACTGGGATGACGAATGGTTTCAGGCGCAGAGCCCCCTCGAGCGCGTCGCGCCGATTCTGGCGCTCGGCTTCGCTCTGCTCATCGCGTGGCTCTGACTTGCAGCGGGTACGCGCGAAAGAGTGGGCGCGCATGCGAGTCGCTCAGCGCGCGAAGTCGTACTGCTCGAAAAGATCCTTGAGCTGCTCGTACACGTACTCTTTCGAGAGGCCGAACTGCTCAAGGCTGTATTTGTGGTCGCTGCGGTAGCTGCGTTGCTGCGCGACTTCGTTCTTCAGCGTCGTCTCGACCTCGGGCGTGAGCTCTAGGCTGAAGCGATCATAGATTTGACGCACCGTACGCAGCGGGTCTGCGAGCAGGTCCTGGTAGGTGACGTTGAAGAACTGCTGCTCGCCGCGCTGTTCGCTCTCTACGCTTTGCCGATGGAGAAAGCGGTAGTAGTCGATGGTGAGCTGGGTGAGCGCGCGGGTCTCGGGGCCGTCGAGCCGAATCTCCGGCGAGTGCCAGCGCCACGGTATCGTGAACAGGCTCAGCATCGAGGGCAGAGCCTCGTAGGGATGCCTGAGCACGTGAACAAAGCGCGCATCGGGTAGAGCCCCGGTGACGATCTCGAAACGCCCTGGCAGCAACACGTTCTTGCCGAGCAGTGTCTTGCCAGGTCGCGTGTGCAAATGGCGTTGCACCACGTCGCGGTAGTAGCTGACCAGACGCTCACGCTTTTCGCGAGGCAGGGCATCTACGAAGCGTAGGTGGTCGAACTGTTCGGGGAAGGGCAGCACCAACCAGATGGCGGGGGTCGCGAAGGCGAGAGCCCAGATGGCCTCGTCTTCTTCGTCTTGGTTGAGCCCGGTGTCGTGGATGCCTTCCCACGCACCAAACGACGAGCTGTCGATGGCCTTCAGCAGCCGGTCGAACAGCGCTCCCGTGGTGCCATTGACATTGGTCAAGCGATCGATGACCTTGTGCCCCGTAATGGTCGGGAAGAAGGTCTCCATCATCTTGAATGTGGTGAACTGCGGATCCCGAGACATCAGCCGATGCAGGAACGTGGTTCCCGAGCGCGGGGCAGCCACGATGTAAATAGGCTTTCCTACGGGTTGATCACGGTGTCCGGGATACAAACGATCGTCGAGCCGGGCAGCGAGTCGGTTGATGGCTCCGATTCCTGTGACCAACGAGACCAGGCCGTCGGCAAACAGAGTGCGTCGTAGGGAGAAAGTCGCGGAGCCGTGGGCAAGCCGCAACATGGTTCTCATCGTGTCGTAATCGCTGTACATAGCTCGCGAGAGACGCGGGGATGCTTTCCGCGGCGGCTGTTCATAGCGCAGGCCCCCCCTTGGGACCACAACACGGAGCAGTTCTAGGCTGCATCCTGTCACGGATAACCCCAGTGTGGTGTGGCCTACGTGCAGGTAGGAACGTCCGTTCCCCACGTGGAGACCCTTGACCGACCGGCCTCTACAGGCTGTGATCAGGAGCATGGAGCTCAATCGACCCCAGCGTCGCGCGCTGCTCGCGATGTTCTGTGTGGTGGCTCGGTCTGATGGAGAAGTAAGCTCGGCGGAGTACGAACAGCTCCTCGACATGCTCACTCGAATGGCGAATGGCGCCGTGGGCTTTTCGGAGCTCGACGAGTGGGTGCGCTCAGGACCACCACCAATCGACACCAGGATGCCCGAAGAACACATCAAAATGTTCCTGCGGGAAGCCATTGCCCTCGCCGGTTCGGACGGGAAAGTGGGCGATGTGGAGCTTGCGACGATCAAAGACCTCGTCCAGCGCCACTTCGAAGCCCCTACCGTGCCACTTTAGCGAGCTTAGGGGCCAACCCCGAGACCCCTGAGGCGAGTTGGGCCAGTGCGCATGCGCTGTGCCCAGCTACGCCTTGCGCATCGGGGGCATCGCTAGGCGAGCCGGTCGATAGCGACGCGTGCTCGCACGCTGCAACTCGAGCTCGCCCACCAGCATGGGCGGCGCCACGGTCGCGACGGGAACCGCGCCGCTTTCGGCGTAGCAGTAGCTGTTGTCGACATCGTGGGTATCGCCGAAGCCGAGGATGCGCTGAATCACGGCGAGCGGTGTGCCGATGAAGGTCACGTCGCGGACGCGGGTTTCCTTGCCGGTCTTGGGGTCCACTGTGTAAACAGCCGTGGGCACACCCTTGAAAGCCTGGAAATCGTATTGATCGGTGCGGGTCTCGCCCGCGGACACGCCGCGGATGATAAGCCCGTAGGGCAGGCCGCGCTTGAGCGTCTCTTCGCACAGCATGCGCTTGAGTTCGTCCCAGCTCTTGGCGTCACGCGCACTTACGACCAGGTTGGCCATGCGCGCCATGGGATCCTGAAAGCGTTCGTGTCGGCCGTGACCGTTCGATTTGTTGCCATCTTTGACGAGCTGACGGCTCATCAGGAAGTTCTTCAGCACGCCGTCTTTGACCAGTTGAACCGGCTGGGATGCCACGCCCTCGTCGTCGACGCGGTAGGCGCCGTGAAGTGGCACGTTCGCGAAGTGCGTCAGCGTGGGGTCGTCCACAATGTCGACATTGACGGGCAGGATGCGCTGACCGATTTTGGAAGCGAACGTGTGGCCCTCGCTGCGCGACCCCATGCGCTCGCCTTCGAGGCGGTGGCCGATGGCCTCGTGGAAGATAAGGCCACTCGCAAAGCCCGACAAAAGCGCAGGTCCCGCGTAGGGGTCGAGGGGCTTACTGCTCTTTAGATCGCGCAGCTCGCTCGCCATGCTGTCGATGGCAGCGGCCACCTTGGACAGCGAAGGCAAAGCCTCTGGATCACGCCCGTAGAACGTGCGCGTGGTCTCGAGGTGCACGCCGTCGTCGCCCAGCAGCCAGCCCTGCAAAGACATCTCGTAGTAGGTGTCCTGGCAGATAAAGCGCGTGCCCTCCGAGTTGACGAAGATGCGCACCTTGTTGAGGCCACGGATCTGGACGTAGGGGTCCAGCATGTAGCGGTAGCTGCGAAACAGCTTGCCCGCTTCGCGCACGAAGCGCTCCCAGCGCGCCTTGGGGAATACCACGGGCTTTACAGCATCAAAGTGCTGCAGTACGGGCTCGGTGCTGAAGCAGCGGCTACCTGAGGGCAGCTTTTGTTCCACGAGGATTTTCTTCTTCTCGTAGTACTCCTGCAGTGCCTCGTCGTACTTGTGCTGGGTGAGCTTCCACAATGCGTAGCGCAGCACTTCCGGGTCTAGGTCTTCGGGACCTTCGACCCAGTTCACCGATTGTCGCTGCGACGGATCGGACGTGATGCCGCCATCGATGGTGTTGTCGAGTCGATGGGAGCCGACGCGCACCTCTGCGTATAGATCCGTGTCGCGCTGGGGCTCCGAGCGGAAGACGGAACCGTAACGCCCCCACACGCTCAGGCCTTCTTTGGCGTGCAGCAAGTACGACATGAAAAAGGGCGACGGCTCACCAGGCTGCTTGAGCCCTGCGATCTGTCGCGTGAGCTCCTGCTCCATGGCGCGCAGCAGCTTGCGTGAGTTCTCGAGGTCGAGCTGCCGCGGTCCCTGCTCACGCACTTTGCGCGTTTTCTCAGCGGGAGTTGGCTTCTTGTCCGAGGTCTCGCGCCCAGGGGTCGCGCGAGCCTTTTCCGTACGCTGGCTAATCTTTTTCTTACGCTGACCAGTGGTCATGGTGTCCGTGTGTTTGAGAGCATGTCGGAGGAGCCCTTGGAGTTTTCGAGTTCGGGATAGCCGCCGCGCGCCTCGTAGTACGCGTCTACCCGCTTCGTGACGGCTTGCTGAACGCGGTCGACGATGCGCTGCAAATCCGCTTCAGGGACGCCCTTGGTTTGCACGGGTTCTTCGAAGTACACGGTCACTTCGTGGCCAGGGTTGATGTAGGGCTCACCCGTGCGCATGACTTCGAACATGCCAGTGACTGCGACCGGTACCACAGGCAAGCCTAGCCGATGGGCCACGCGGAACACGCCGCTTTGAAATTTGCCTACACGACCCGTGCGTGTGCGCGTGCCTTCGGGAAACACCAGGATGGAATGACCGCGCTCTAGCTCTGCTCCGACGCCTTCGGTCAGCATGCGTACGCGATCTTTTATGTCTTTTACGACCGGAATGGTTCCGCGCTGCCGCATGAACCAGCCGTAGAAGGGCACGTCGAAATGCGATGCCAGCTCGATACCTTGCTTGAAGTGCGAGGTGCCGTTGTAACAGGTGCAGTGGTCGAGCATGTTCACGTGGTTCTGCGCGAACATGTAGACCTGCTTCGGATCCACCTTGGGATGGACCACGTAGCGGACCTTCGAGCCGGTCAAGAGCACCTGGCCGCGTGTGTACAGCCGCGTCAAAGGCTCGATGCGATCGGAAGGTACGAAGCGCTGCACGAGCATCATCGTGCCCATCATGCTGGACAGCCAGGTCACGCCTGGCGCCCACATACAGAGCCCGATGAGTTTTTCGACGGCGTTTTTATCGCTCGGTACGGCGCGGATTCGGGTCATGTTCCGGGACTTCTCACAGCCTTGCTCGGAGCACTCGGCTCCCCGCTGAGCGTCGGAACGTACCCCGCTCAGGGCCCTGTTGCATCCGAGTTTTCTTTGTTTCCAACCAAAAACCTGTTTGCTAATGTGCGGCGCACCGTCGGGAGCCTAGGGGGGAGCGTGGCTCGTCCCTCAAGCGCAATCGCGGTCGACTGCGCCGGCAAGATCCGAGCAGTACATAAAAGAGGGGACATCATGGATTCCAAGTTGCGTGCACAGGTTCTGACGATGGCAGCGGCGACCTTGGGCCT
>CAZEWA010000220.1:0-9051 GCA_964515685.1 uncultured Polyangiales bacterium
CACATGGCTCGCTACTTCCTGCCCGTCGGCGCGAACATCATTCCGACCGAAGGTCAGGCTGTGGAAGCCGGTGAGGTCATCGCGAAGATGCCTCGCGAGACCACGAAGACGAAGGACATCACCGGTGGTTTGCCGCGTGTTGCCGAGCTCTTCGAAGCGCGCAAGCCCAAGGACCACGCCATCGTTGCAGACATCGATGGCACGGTGAACTTCGGCAAGGACACCAAGGGCAAGCGCAAGCTTGTCATCAACCCCGAGGTCGGTGAGCCTCGCGAGTACCTGATTGCCAAGGGCCGACACCTTACGGTGAAGGAAGGTGACCGCGTCAAGACGGGTGAAGCCCTGATGGACGGTCCTGCAAACCCCCACGATATCTTGCGCGTAAAGGGCGAGAAGGAACTGGCGGCTTGGCTTGTGAACGAGATCCAGCAGGTGTACCGCCTGCAGGGCGTGAGCATCCACGACAAGCACATCGAAGCCATCGTGCGTCAGATGTTGCGTCGCGTTCGTATCAAGGAGGTGGGTGACACCAACTTCCTGATGGACGAGACCGTGGAGAAGACGCAGTTCGTTCGCGAGAACGAGAAGGTCATCGCACGCGGCGGTCAGCCTGCCGTGGCGGAGCCCTTGCTGCTCGGTATCACCAAGGCGGCGCTCTCGGGCGACTCCTTCATCAGCGCTTCGTCCTTCCAGGAAACGACCAAGGTACTCACCGAGGCCGCTATCTGCGGAAAGGTGGACGAGCTGCGCGGCCTCAAGGAGAACGTCATCATGGGTCGCTTGATCCCTGCTGGTACGGGCCTCTCCGCCTACAAGCGCTTCGACGTGGCGTTCGAAGACCGCGACTTCCGCGGTTTGCCGCCTGCGCAGTCCCACGAGGACCACTTTGCAGCGGTGAGCGAAGAGGAGTAGTCCTCTCAGCAAGCTGATGCATGACGGGACGGTCGCTTTCGGGCGGCCGTTTTCATTTAAGCTTTGGCGAATTGTGTTTCGGACTGCGTTAATCGGAAAGACGTGAATGGCCAAAACGCCTTTTTATCGAACGTTTTATGCACAGGTGCTGGCCGCGATCGTCGTGGGCGTCTTCGTCGGACACTTCTTTCCGAGTGCGGGTGTGGCGGTCAAGCCTTTCGGCGATGGCTTCATCAAGCTCATCAAGATGGTTATCGCCCCCATCATCTTCTGCACCGTAGTCACGGGTATTGCCGGAATGGTGGGGATGAAGCGTGTCGGCAAGACAGGCGCGCTGGCGTTGCTCTACTTCGAAATCATCAGCAGCGTTGCGCTGATCGTGGGGCTTGTGGTCGTCAACGTGGTGGAGCCGGGGCGAGGCATGAATGTCGACCCGAGCAGCTTGGATACAGCAGCGGTCGAGGTCTACACGCGCGGTGGCAATGGCTTGGGGACCACGACGGAGTTTCTCCTCAACGTGATTCCTTCCACTGTGGGCGACGCCTTCGCCAAGGGCGACATCCTTCAAGTACTGCTGTTTGCCGTACTGTTTGGGTTTGGTCTGCAGCGCCTCGGCCCGCGTGGAAAGCCTGTTTTTGAGCTGGTAGAGCGCCTATCTGAGGTGCTCTTCATCATTGTGGGCTTCATCATGCGTCTCGCGCCCATTGGCGCGTTTGCGGCGATGGCCTTCACGATCGGCCAGTATGGCGTCGGCTCGTTGCTGGCTCTCGGCAAGCTGATGGCGGCGTTCTATCTTACGTGTTTTCTCTTCGTATTCTGCGTACTCGGCCTCGTCGCGCGCGCGCACGGTTTCAGCATCTTCCGGTTTGTTCGCTATCTGCGGGAAGAACTGCTCATCGTGTTGGGGACGTCATCGTCGGAGAGCGTGCTTCCGCGCATGATCAGCAAGCTTGAGAAGCTCGGTGCCGAGAAATCCGTGGTCGGTCTCGTAATCCCAACCGGCTACTCGTTTAACCTGGATGGCACTTCCATCTACCTGACGATGGCGGCGATATTCATCGCACAGGCTACGAACACGCCGCTTTCGTGGAGTGAACAACTAACCCTGCTCGCGGTGCTGCTTTTGACCTCCAAGGGTGCGGCCGGAGTCACAGGAAGCGGCTTTATCGTCCTGGCGGCAACGCTCGCATCGGTCGGTAAAGTACCGGTGGCAGGCTTGGCGCTGATCCTTGGGATCGACCGCTTCATGTCCGAGGCGCGTGCGCTGACCAATCTGGTGGGAAATGGCGTCGCAACGTTGGTCGTTGCGCATTGGACTGGCGAACTCGACCACGAGAAGCTCCATGCTGCCCTGCATGAGTCGCGCGAAGGTTCCGCCGACTGAATGAGCCTTCGGCTGGGATGCCGGATGTGGAGCCAGCTACGGCTAGCCTTGACTGAGTCCACGCTCCCGAAGGACGCGCTCCACGGTATCGACGATGGCGACCGTACGCGGGTCGAGCTCCACGTTGATGCGCTGGCCGGATCGCCTGTTCTGGAAGTTGGTGAGGCGCTGGGTCTCAGGGATCAGGTGCACATCGAAATGGTTACTGCCCACGTCTCCGACGGTGAGGCTTGAGCCATCGAGCGCCACGAAACCCTTGGGCAGGATGTATTTCATCCAGGCGACAGGGACCTCTAGCGTGAGGTCTAGCTGCTCGCCCACGTAGGTGTTGGAGAGCACGCGCGCGGTGCCGATGACATGTCCGAACACGTCGTGTCCGCCCAGCTCGTCGCCCACCCGACATGAGCGCTCGACGCTCACTTTCCGCCCAACGTGCAGCTCGCCGAGCGTCGTGCGGGAGAGGGTCTCCTGAATGGCCTCAAATCCGATTCGAGGCCCGTCGATATGCATCGCGGTAAGGCACACGCCATCTATCGAGATGCTCGCCCCAAGTTCAACGTCACGTGAAAGGTCTGAGCTGAGCTCGACGCAGAACTGGCTCACCCCTTCGCGCTTGTCGAGGGTTACCACCGGAAACAGACCGCGTGTGATACCGCTGTACATACCCGTCAGGCTAGCAAGCGAGGGGCATTTCGACGAGGCGTGTCGATTTGAGTGCGGCACTCCCATGCATCACGCTGTGGTTAGGAATAGGAGCAAAGCATGGCTGTGCGCGAGATCTTGAAGATGGGAGACGCCCGACTGCTGAGAGTCGCCAAGCCCGTTGAGCAGTTCGGCACAGCTGCGCTGCAGGTGCTCATCGCCGATATGTTCGACACGATGCACACAGCACGCGGCGTGGGCTTGGCAGCGCCGCAGATTGGGGTCGACCTGGCCCTTGCGATCTTCGGTTTCGAGCACAACGAGCGCTATCCAGACGCACCCTCCGTGCCCCAAACCGTGCTGCTCAATCCGATCATCGAGCCCCTGTCGAGCGAGGAAGAAGACGGCTGGGAAGGCTGCCTTTCGGTGCCAGGCATGCGGGGCGTCGTGCCGCGTTTTACGCGGATTCGCTATCGGGGCTTTGACCCTAACGGCAAGCCTATCGACCGGGAGGTGGAAGGCTTTCACGCAAGGGTTGTGCAGCACGAGTGCGACCACCTCATAGGGAAGCTGTACCCGATGAGGATTCGCGATTTTTCGCGCTTCGGCTTCACTGAGGTTCTATTTCCCGATCTCGAAGACCAAGGTGACGACTAGTGTTTCGCGCTGCTCCCAGGGCGAAGCACTGCATGGGCTTGGAAACAGGTTGAACCGCGCAGGTTGCGTGCCAGTTTTGGCGTAGCGATGGCCAAGATCACTGCACTCACTGGATTTCCCGAATGGCTGCCCGACCAAAAGCTCGTTGAGCAGCGCTTGCTCGACCAAGTTCGGCACAAATTCGAACTGTTTGGATTTAGCCCGCTCGAGACGCGCGCCGTGGAACCGCTCAATGTCCTGCTCAAGAAGGGAGCCAGCGACAAAGAGATCTACGTGCTGCGGAGGCTCCATGCAGAGGACGACGAGGGGGCCGAGCTCGGGTTGCATTTCGATCTCACGGTGCCCTTTGCCCGCTACGTGGCCCAGCATCGTGGCTCGCTGACGTTTCCGTTCAAGCGCTACCAAATCCAGAAGGTGTGGCGAGGCGAGCGACCGCAACAGGGGCGCTATCGCGAATTTTATCAGGCGGATATCGACGTCATCGGCGACGGCGAGCTGCCCGTGCATTTCGATGCCGAGATGGCGCTTTTGTTGCACGAAGTTGTGAGTTCGCTGCCCATTCCCAAGGTGCAGCTCCGCATCAACAACCGCAAGGTACTCGAGGGCTTCTATCGGGCGCTTGGACTCGAGAACATCATTGAGGTCCTGCGCAGTGTCGACAAGCTCGACAAGATTGGCGAGGACGGCGTCCGCAAGGCGCTGACCACCGAGAATGGCCTTTCAGAGCAACAGGCCGAGGCTTGTCTTGCACTGGCACGTATCCGTGGTCCCGGTAGCGAGGCGGTCGCACGCGTGCGTGCGCTGGGACAGACCCATGAGTTGCTGGAAGAAGGTCTCCGTGAGCTCGACGCCGTCATGGCCATGCTGCGCGATCTGCCCGCAGATGCCGCAATAGCCGACCTGCACATCGCTCGCGGTCTCGATTACTACACGGGTACCGTCTATGAGGGCGTGCTGCTCGACTACCCACAGCTCGGTGCAGTGTGCTCGGGCGGTCGCTACGACAACCTGGCTTCGGACGAGAAGGTAAAGCTGCCCGGCGTCGGGGTGTCGCTCGGCATTTCGCGCATTCTAGGGCTGCTCTTTGGCAAGAACGCGCTGCGTCCTTCGCGTCCTACACCCACGGTGGTGTTGATTGCTCTGAATAGCGAGGAGGCCCGCCCGCAGGCCTACGCCGCGGCGCGCGATCTCCGCGCGCGGAATATCCCTGTCGAGGTGTTCCATGCGCCGCTCAAGTTCGGCAAACAGATCCGTTACGCAGAGCGCAAAGGCATTCCCTACGTGCTGTTTCTCGGCGAAACGCAGGCCGAGGTACGCGACATCCGCATCGGCGCCCAGGAGCCCATCGAGCTTGCATCCTGGTCTCCGCCGCTTGAGGAACTAACGGTACGCGTACTCGCCGGCGATTCCCCGGCGTGATGTTGGCGCGGTTACGGTGTTCTTGGGAAAGCTGTGTGCTCCAAATCTCTGAACTGCGGGCTCTGGTTTGGTGCTGCCGCGCGGAGACATTCTAGGGGTGCGGCGCTACCCATAGCGAGAGCATTGACCGGCGCGTTTCCTCCGAGACAGTCCTAGGACACCCTGAAGGCGAAACTCCACTCCGTTTCTGCGCAGAGTAGGCTAGGGTGGAAGGAACGTTTTCGGCGTCTCAAGCCGTCAACGCGTAGCGGGCGGGATTAGCTCAGGAGAGCCCCACTCGAGGTTTTGTGCCGATCAGGTTTTAGAGGTCGAGGAATTTGTAGTGGCGGGTCTGCAAATACGCACTTTGACCAAAATTTCGAGAGGTGTCGCTACACAGCAAAGGTGTGGGGTGACTCCATGAAATGCCGCGTAATGCCGAGAATTTTCCCGCTCTGCCCAGCTCAATTCGAGCATTTCGGTGCTCGTTTACACCATTCGTCTGTAGTTTTCGTGCCTGTTTGAGGGATTCCCACTACCTTGACCAAAGCACCTAAAAACTCATACGCTTAGCAGCGCCGCGCCGTGCCGCGCATTAGGTTTGATGGAGCCCCAAGCCCCGAGAAAAGCGCCCACTCCGGTACCCACCCCGCAGGACGGCTACGCCCTTCGTTTCATCTCTGGCAAGTACCAGGGTGGCGAGTTTTCTCTACCTGCGAACCGTGAAATCGTGGTCGGCCGGTCGAGTGAGCTCGACATGGTGCTCGTCGAAGACATGGTCTCGAGGCGTCACGCCAAGATCATCGTCGCCGACGATCAGATCTTCATCCAGGACCTGGGTTCCACGAACGGAACCTTCGTGAATGGGGAGAAGATCAAGCGCGCGAAGCTTAACGAGGGCGACCGTATCTTGATCGGCACCAGCATTATCAAGCTGGTGATGGCCGACCCGAGTTCGACAGCCGCGAGCCCGCAGAAGATGGAAGCGCAAGCGAAGAGTCGGCCGACTCAAGCCCGCACCATGAGTGGGTCCATCGACGAAGTGCCGCTGCCTGACTTGATGCAGCTCTTCTCCACGAGCAAGAAGAGCGGTGTGTTGGTCGTACGGACGGAGGAGTCGGAGGGCAAGATCTTCCTGGAGAAGGGCAACGTGGTCTTCTCGTCGGTGAACGACCAGGAGGAAGTGCCGCCGCTCAAGGCGCTCATCCGGATTCTGACCTGGGAGCACGGCACGTTCGATATGGAGCCGTTGGAGGAGCGAGAGTTTCCTGCGCGGCTCGAGATGTCTACCGAGGGCATCTTGATGGAGGGCTTCCGCCAGATCGACGAGCTGAGGCGCATCGCGCCGGATCTGCCCCCGCACCACGCGATGCTTGCGCTGGCGCGTCCGGTTCTGCCGCCGCTGCGCAACCTTTCGCCGGAAGAGCTCGATGTGCTGCAGTTGGTCATCAACTACGGCACCATCGAGACCGTCTTGAACAAGAGCCTGGCTAGCGACCTCGACACGAGTGAAGTGCTGATCAAGCTGCTCAAGACCGCCTACCTACGCTCGGATTAACGGCGCGAGCACTGCTCGAGCAGCAAGTAGGAAGCGTGTGTGGGCTTTGCCCGCGCAGACTCATCCTGTGCGCGGCTAGGCGGACAGCGCCGGCCTACGAGCGACAAGCTTGCGGGAGATGCTGCCTGCGGACGCAGCCAGGGCCGCTCAGGGGGCCTAGGTGGGAGTGCCAGAGACGTAGTCGTCCTAGGCGGGAGTCCCGGGCGCGATCAGCAAGCGGGAGATGAGCTTCTGCGAGTACTCGCTGAGCTCCGTGAAGACGACGCCCATTCCCGGCGGATCGGTCTCCACGCGTACGACTTTGCCGAGCCCTTCGATATGCTCGACATCGTCCATGATTACGGTGAACTTGAGGTTCACCTCGGTCCCCACCGGAAGCGGCGATTGGCAGCGCACGAAGGCACCGGACCGCGAGATATTGGTGACGTATTCGTGAACAAACGCGTCGAATGACTCAAATTCTTTGTTGATCGTGAGTCGATCTTCGCGTGGTTGTAAATCTCCGTCGGGCATGGTCGGCGCAGCTTATCACGTTCAGGCGCTCGTGAGATCGAACTGCTCCAGGTGATATTCGCGCCGCGGCGACAGCACGATTTGCCGGGTAAAGCGTACTTGCGCCTCTTCGATATGCGCTTTCTTCTCGCGGGACAGCATGTCGCAGATCGCTGGATGAGCGTTGATCATGATCTTGTAGCCCGGTAGCTGATCTTTCTCGCGCCGGAGCTGCCGCAGAATCTCGTGGCAAATCGTTGTTTTGCTCGCGAGGGCGCCCGTCCCGTCGCAGTAGAAGCACGGCTCGTGCAAGGTGCGACCGAGAGACTCCCGTGTACGCTTGCGGGTCATCTCGACCAAGCCGAGCTCGGACAAGCGAACGGCGGTGGTCTTGGCCTTATCCTGCTTCAGCACCTCGATGAGCGCCCGGTACACCTTCTCCCGGTGCGACGCGCGCTCCATATCGATGAAATCGAGCACGATGAGGCCGCCGATATTGCGGAAGCGCAGCTGGTAGCCGATCTCTTTTACGGCTTCGAGATTGGTTTGCAGGATAGTTTCTTCGAGGTCTTTGCCGCGACCGGTGAAGCGACCTGTGTTGACGTCGATGGCCGTCAGCGCCTCGGCTTGGTCGATGATCAGGTATCCGCCGGAGGGCAGGGGTACCTTGCGCGAAAGGGCGCGCGAGATTTCGTCTTCGATGCCGTATTCGTCGAAGACGGGAGAATCGCCTTGGTACAACTCGATGTCCTTGGCGCGCTCGGGCATGAACACCGACACGAATTCCACGAGGCGCTCGTACTCCTTCGGGTCGTCGATCACGATCTTGTGAACGTCTTCCGTGAAGAGATCGCGCGCGGCGCGCAGCACGATGTCGAGATCGGCATACAGGCAGGCCGGGGCGCGGCGAACGCTCTGCCGCTTCTTTACGGCCCGTTCCCACTGTTTGACGAGATAGCCTACGTCCGCCTTGAGCTCACGCTTGGTGAGCCCCTGCGCCACCGTCCGGACAATCAACCCGCCCTGCGGTGGCTTGAACGCCTCGATGGCTTCGCGTAGACGCTTACGTTCCTTTTCGTTGCCGATGCGCTTCGAGATGCCCACATGGTCGACCGTGGGCATGTAAACGACGTAGCGCCCCGGCATCGCGACGTGGCTCGTGACGCGTGCACCCTTGGTGCTGATAGGCCCTTTCGAGACCTGAACGACGATCTCTTGCCCTTCTTTTAGGACATCGCGGATCGGCGTCTTACGGGAAATGCGCTTGTTTTTGGTGCCATGCTCATCGTCATGGTCGTGATCTTCTTCGCCATGGTCGGCTGCACCCGCGAGGAGCTGCTCGAGGTCCTCTTCGGGCACGATGTCTTCCACGTGCAGAAACGCAGCGCGATCGAGCCCGATATCGACGAATGCGGCCTGCATGCCTGGCAGAACGCGAGTCACTTTACCGAGATAGATGTTTCCGACCGGACTGCGGTCTTGCTCACGCTCGAGGAATAGCTCCGCGAGCACGCCCTCTTCGACCAGCGCGACCCTGGTCTCGCCGATATCGATATTGATAACCAACGTGTTGTGCATGGGAGAACGACAAACGCCGGCCTTCGCTCGCAGGCAGCAGCGCTCCAAGATCGGAGCACGGAACGGTGAACGTAGGCGCGACGCGGCTAGCGGATGGATTCCAATCCGCAAAAACCTTGGTTGGGGAAGGGCTACCCTGATGCAGCCCCAAAGCTGCGGTCATTTGGGCAACTCCGTCCGAGGAAACGTTGCAGGCAATACCAGACTCACTGCCAGTCCAGTCGGCATTACTGCAGCCCGATAGCGGGCCTGGCCCGCAGGGGGCCTTAGGGCTCTCGCGCCAATCCACCCGGATTGAACGCTCGAAGCCGTCCTCGCTTATGCGAAGACAATGGTCAGTCGAAGCGCACGAGCTCGCGCGCGAGCAAAACTTGGCATGAGCGAGACGAATTGCATCGTTTTGCTCAAGGCGACGGGCAGCAAGGTTTAG
>CAZEWA010000221.1:0-9018 GCA_964515685.1 uncultured Polyangiales bacterium
AAGAGCCCAAGTCCATCCGCGTTCTCACGCGGCGTCCTTGGGCCCATCGGAAGTAGACGCTCGAACTCGTCTTTTATTCAGCGCAGGTGCGTGGAGCTGAGCTCGAGCAGACGCCGTGCGATGACGAGCATCTGGATCTGCTGCGTGCCTTCGAAGATGTCGAGGATCTTGGAGTCGCGCGCCCACTTCTCGAGCAGCTCGGTCTCGCCGTAGCCGAGACCGCCGCACAGCTCTACGCAGCGCAGCGTGATCTCGTTGCCAACGCGACCTGCCTTGGCCTTGGCCATGGAAGCTTCCATAGAGTTGGGCTGCTTGTTGTCGGCCATCCAGGCCGCGCGCACCGTGAGCAGATAGGCTGACTCGAGCTCGGCTTCCATGCGCAGAAGCTCGGACTCGACCGCACTCTTGGTGAAGCGGCTGCCGCCGTAGTTGACGCGCACGCCTTCCTTTTCGAGGATCTTGCGCGTGTGTTCGAGCGAAGCGCGCGCCACGCCGAGGGCCATACCGGCCACGAGCGGACGCGTGTTGTCGAACGTCGCCATGGCGCCGGCGAAGCTCTTCTTCACATCGATTTCTGCGCTGCCGAGGATGTTGTCCTTCGGGATGCGGCAGTCTTCGAGCAGGATGGTTGCCGTGTCGGATGCGCGGATGCCCATCTTCTTTTCGAGGCGCGCCACGCGCATGCCGGGGCGGCCCTTCTCGACCACGAACGACTTGATGGCAGCGCGGCCGAGGCTCGGATCGAGCGAAGCCCACACCACCACCAGCTCACAGCGTTCGCCTGCGGTGACGAAGATCTTCTCGCCGTTGAGCACCCACTCGTCGCCTTCGAGCCGCGCCGTGGCGCGAATCGCAGCCGAATCGCTGCCCGCACCGGGCTCGGTGATGGCCATGGAAGCCCACTTGCCGCCGAAGCGCGCGATCTGTTCGGGCGTGGCGACCGCGTCGATGGCCGCGTTGCCGAGGCCCTGACCCGGCAGCGTGAGCAAGAGGCCCACGTCGCCCCAGCACAGCTCTACCGTGCCGAGCAGCGTAGACATGTTGCCGCCGTTGCGGACCTTACCTTCGCCGTCTGCACCGCTGCTGCTCTTTTTCTTGTTGCCCTTGGTCATCTGACCCGAGCCCACGCCGGTGCTGGCGCCGCCCTCGCCCATGCCGCGCAAGATAGCGCCCAGCATGTCGAGTTCCTTCGGGTACGCGTGCTCGAGGCTGTCGTACTTGCGCGAGATGGGGCGGAACATGTTCTCGGCCACCTGATGCGCTTGCATGATCAGGGGCTTCATCTTCTTCGGAATTTCGAGATTGATCATGGCAGCCTCCTCACACGCTCACGGCGCCTTCGGCGACGCCGATGGCCCGAAGTTGACGATACCAAAGCTCCACCGGGTGCTCCTTGATGAAGCCGTGTCCACCCAAGAGCTGCACGCCCGTGGTGCCGATGTACATGCCCTTCTCTGCGCACTGGATGCGCACGAGTGCGGCCTCACGGTGGAAGGAAAGCCCCTGCTCCGCGCGGCTCGCTGCGCGCAAGACCATCAGGCGCATGCCGTCGAGTTCGAGTGCGATGTCGGCCACCGCAAACGCCACGGACTGACGATTGGCGATGGGTTCACCGAAGGCGTGACGCTCTTTGACGTACGTCTTCACGTAGTCGAGCACGGCGTCGCAGGTGCCCACGGTGAGTGCGCCCCAAGCGATACGCGAAAGATCGATCAAGCGCTGCGCGTCGATGCCCTCGTCGCCGCCGAGCTTTGCGCCCTTCGGTACGCGCACCTGCTCGAGCTTGATGCGGCCGAGCTTGGCTGCGCGCAGGCCCATGGTGGGCTCAGGCTCTACGCTGAGACCCGGTGTGCCCTTGTCGACCAAGAACGCCTGGGGCTTGCCCGCGAGGTCTGCGATGACCAGGAACAGCTCACAGTCCTCCGCGAGCGGCACCATCGATTTTTCGCCGCTGAGCACGTACTCGCCGTTGTTCAGCGAAGCGCGGGTGACGAGCCGCTCCGGATCGAACAGCGGACGCGCCTCGAGCAAGGCCAGGGCTGCTGGGTAGAACGTGTCGCCGATGAACGCAGGCAGGTAGTTGCCCTGTTGCTCGGCCGTGCCGAAATCGACCAGCGCATTCACCACCGCGAGCGGTGCCAGCGCAGCCAGCGCAAGGCCCATGTCGCCACGCGCCAGGTCTTCGCACACGAGCGCGTTGGTGGTCACCGAGCGCTCCGTACCTGCGCCACCCAAGGCTTCGGGTACCGCGAGCTGCGTCAGCCCCAGCTCATGCGATTCGTCGAGCAGGCCCGCAGGCGGCGTACAGGCTTCGTCGGCGTGCAAGGCTTCAGGCTGCAGGCGCTCCTTCGCAAAGCGCACCATGGTGTCGCGCACGAGCTCCTGGGACTCGGTGAGCGTGAGATCGAAGAGCGTGGGCCTCGGAGCCGCCTCGCCTTCCGTCTTCATGCGCGTGGGCTCAAGCATCTTCACCACGGGGCGAGCGCGCTTGAGTGCTTCGGTGGCAGCTTTTACGCTGATTTTCGAGCCCCGATACAGGATCTTCTCGAGGGAATCGGTGACGCCCAACTTCTGCAAGAGCGGCGAGCCCGCAACCTGGCTGAGCACTTTCAGAGACGTTCCAACCGCGCGTTTCATCGCGCACCTTCCTTCTTGAACCAGTCTCGGGCGATAGCTCCGAGCTCGTTATTGAACTTTGTTTAATACGAACGGCCGAAAAGCGCAATGGCCGCGTCGGGCAGGGAAAGTTTACCCCTGCCCAGGATATGCGGATCAATGCTGAAACGGTGCATTTCGCTACATCTGGGGCCAAACGCGTGGGCTTGGCGCGATCTCGAAGATGGCCCGCAAGCTCATCCAGGGGGCTCCGTGGGCGCGCCGTTGTGATGGCCCAGCTCGCGGGAGTGCTCGGAAGGCGATTTAGCCCAAGCAGGCAATGGAGCGTAGCCTGCGCGGACGAGCGAGTGTTAGCCTGTCCCCGAGGGAGGGTAGTGGATGCAGCGATTTCGACTTAGAGCCATGAAACCTGGGCTCTTGCAAGTGGGGTTGATGGGCGTCGTTACGGCGACAGTAGGTTGCTCGTCAGTCTCCACCCTGACCGTACGTCCCAGCACGCCGGCGCAATTGGAGCTGACGCCCGCACCCCAGCTTTCCCAGCGGCAATACAAGCGCATTTTGCTGCTTCCCCCGGAACAGCCTGTACGCGTCGCGCAGGGAATCGAAGCGCCCATCGTCGCAGAGAAGGACACCCGCTATTACGTGGCGCAGCTCGAGAAGGCCATGCTCGCCAAGGGCTTCTCGGTGGTCTCGTTCGAGATCGTGGCGCGTGCTGGGACGGCCCCTGGGCTCGCCTCTCGCTCTGCAGCGGAGCGCGCGATGATCATGGGCAAGCAGACCGAGGCAGACGCCGTGCTGGCGGTGCAATCGATCTCCGTGCAGGGCGGCGAGAAATTTTACCACATCGACGATCTTGCCGAGGTGGAGCCCGGTAAGCGCGTGCAGGACAAGAAGGGGAACTACCTGCATCGCGACTCAGAAAACTGTCTCTACCGCTTGCCGTATTACGAGGTGCGCCTCGAGGCCAAGCTCATCGACGTGCAAAACGGAGACGTTTTGTGGGTCGGATCTGGGCGCGGTACGAGCCTCGACGTGTTGCCTGAGAGCTGGGTGGCAAAGCTCGACGAAGACTGCCGCATACAGGAACAGCAGCCCTTCGTATACGGGGACTACCTCACCACGGAAGCTGCGCTCGACAAGACAGTCAGCGCGCTTCTGCTGCGTTTGATCGAGCCTCTGCGCGAGAAGGCGTTCACGGCCAAGGCAGCACCCAAGGAGCCGCCCCCTCCGCCGCCGGTCGTGGCCAAGCCTGAGCCTCCTCCCCCACCACCGCCACCGCCGCCACCCGAGCCGCCGCCAGCTCCCAAGCCCAAGATGGCCGTGATCTCCAGCACGCGTTCGCAGCTGCGCGAAGGCCCGGAGGCCCGCAGCCGCCGCGTCACGACCCTGCCACGCAAAGCCAAAGTGGAGGTCCTCGACACCATGGGCGAGTGGCTCAAGGTGAAGGCGCAAGACGGCAGCACGGGTTGGATGCACGAGAAGGATCTGATCCTTCCCGATTGAGCGTGCGCTCGTCTGCGCGGTGCAGTCGCAGGTCACGCAGCTGAAACGATTATGGGGCGAACGCTGCGTGGCAATGTCCCTCGCCGTCTACGTGTCCGAGCGTCGCAACCAGGGCGCTCAGATATGCCCACAGGTCGTTGGTGCCGCTCTCGCTGCCCGGGTCGTAGGCGCCGATGTCGGTCGCGGCGAGCTCAGCCTGCGTGATGGAGCCGTCGTTGTTGGCATCGGCGTCGGCCAAGGCTTGAAACAGAAGCTGCGGGTCGTCTGCGACTAGACTGTCGTACAGCAGATGATCTGCGTGGACCGTAATCTGGAACGAGGTGCTTTGGTCAGCGAGCACTTCACTCGTAGTCTCGCAGTCGCTGTAGTGTGTTGGCCTATCGAACACCCAGTGAAAAGTCTTGATGGTCTCGCCCTTCACAGCGCGGCCTTCGAGCTCAACATGCGCGATGGTGTAGCTTGAGCCAGTGTGTTTGCCTGCAGGGACCCTTGCTGAGCCGAGTATGTGACCTGCGCCTGACGATGGGCGGGCCAGATCGATGCTTTCTGAAATGCCGATCGGAATCCCCGCGACCGTTACATCGCGGAGACGGACCTCAAAGCGGGTAAACTCTACGGCCCAGCCATCGTCGACATCGGTAGCCGGAATGCCGTCTTCGATGAACGACTCGCCGTAGGCGCTCACGGTTACGCTGCCGTCGCCTTTGTCCTCCGTGCCGCATGCAACGAGAAAGGCCAAGGCGAGCAGGCCGAAATGGGATCTAAGCATGGTCGATTTCCTAGGGACGGGAGGGCTTTACATCAAAGTGGTCATGGGTTTGCAATCTGCGGCGCAGCAGGGAGTAGGCCTCGACGACAGCTGGCTCGCTCGCGTCTCTCGCGAAGCGCAGTTGGCCGTCTCCATCCGCATCTAAGGCCGCAAAATCGAGGGCGTCGAACAGCGTGGCGCCCCCGCGCGAGACCTCGGTCAAAAGGCGTATTCCGAGCCTCTCACGGCTGCTTTCTTTGACCGCCAACGTAAACGGCGCACCGATGAGCTCGCGCCCGATGGGGGCATCGATGGCGGCCACAAAATCTATCGCATCACCGTCCTTGGTGGCGCGTCCGCGCAAGAAGGCCGTGTGGCCTAACAAAGGATCGTTCTCGACTAGGCCGTCTTCAAGCTCGGAGAGTACGAAGCTAAAGTTGGCGCCTTCGTACAGGCCGGTGAGGAGCGTCGCGGTGCCAAGGTCCGTGTCCGTGGTGGGCAGCCAGTGCAGGATGAAGCGGCCCGGCAGCTCGCCCGTGACATCGCCCCCTTGCAGGTGGCCCGGATGTGCGAAGGCGCGCGCGGTCAGGAGGGCTGAGACGCGCTGCCAAATCGACGCGGCGTGGACCTCACCTGCAACGGTGAACTCGAAGTTTTCAACACTGACTCGTGCCTCCGACAACTCGATTACGTAGCCGAGGTCGGTGGTCACGACGGAGATGCCGCTCGCATCCGCAAACACCGGGAGCTCAACTTGTGGAGCCTCCTTGAAGCCCGCGCAGGCCGGCAGCACCCAAGCGCACAGGAGAAACCGGACAGCGAAGAGTCGCTTGCGCATCAGCACCTCCGCAAATGTGGCCGCTGGGGTTTTCGTGTGCACGTCTGCGATGTTTCAAATCGCGAATTTCGGCCGCGTGCCGCGCCTCAAGATACATGTTTCGCGTGTGAGACTGGCAGCGCCGATTCGATAGGGACAGATTGAAATATGCCAGCACCTCGGACATCGCCTCAGTTCAGCGCGCAGCCCACGCACGTGTCGGAGCGCGAAGGGGCGGAGGAGTCGACCGAGTCTGGGCTTTCGGTCGATCCGGAGGATTTGGGAATGCAGTATTTGAGAACGGCGCTCGACCAAGGGAACTCCGAGTGGCCTCGGGATTTCATTGAGGAAGCGGCACCAGGCGAGCAGCATGCGGTGCTTGCAGATGCGCTGGACCTCGATTCGGATGAGACAACGCTTCGCACTTGGGAACGCGCCATGTTGCGCGCGCTCGCCAAGGAGCCCAGTCGATCCGATAGACATCCCGGCACGTTCCGGGAGCTACGCGCGCAATGGCTACGCACGGCGGATGAGGCGCTAAGGCCGAGCGATGTCGCGCAGTCGGGGACCCGCACCTGGGACGAGGTGGACCTCACTGTGGAGTCGATCAAGCAAGCGTCCCTGCTCGACCACGAGGGACGCGAGCTAGGCGAAGTGCGGCCACCAAGTGTCTTGAAGACCGACGACACAGGCTTGCATGGCAGGCCGCGTGGAGGCTACTTGCGCCCTTCGCGTAGGCGTCGCGCTTCCCCGAGCGCCCACAGCGGAAAGACCTTGAGGTAGTTGTCGTAGTGGATGGCGCAGCTCTTGTTGAACATGCCTGCGATGTGTTCGTCCGGGTAGCTGCCATCTTCGCGCTGGCTCGTGACCAAAAAGCGCAGTCCCTGGCTCACGGCGCGTGAGTTGGCTTCGCCGCCAGCGAGCAGCGCGAGCAGCGCCCAAGCCGTCATCACAGCTTGGCCACGCTCTGCATGCACGTAGGTGCGCTTGAGGTTGCTCTCTGCGGTTTCGCCCCAGCCACCATCGGGCAGCTGCTTTGCGATCAAGAACGCACAGGCGCGCTGAATCTCTGTGCTCTTCACGCTGAGTCCTGCGGCCTTGAGACCTTCGATGCCAAACCAGGTGCCGTAGGTGAAGCAGATACCCCATGAGCCTTCGAATGAGCCGTCGGGCCGCTGTTCGCGGAGCAGATAGGACTTCCCGCGCTCGATGGCGCGCGCGATGTCGGCTTCGCGTTCGCTAGGGTAAGCTTCCCGGAACTGCTCGAGCGCCAGCATCGAGGCCGCCGTGCATTCCACGTACGGGTAGTCGATCATGATGTCGCCGAAGCAGCTCGCGGGGTTGAGCTTCTCGAGCCAGCGCGGGCCGCGCGTGGGTTCGTAGCTGGCCCAACCGCCTGTCTTGGTTTGGCTCCACAACAGGTAGTCCACCGCATCGAGCAGGCGCTCTCGCGACAGGGGCTTCGATACGCGCGGGGAGAGTGACAGCGCTGCGCGCAAACCTTCGGCGGTGCAGTCGCTGACGATCCAGCCGTTGTCCTTGGCCGAGAAGCACCAGCCTCCTTTCGTGCGGTCGCGAAAGCTCGTACGCGCGAAGGGCGGATCTTGGGTCACCTGATTGTCGTCGATGAACTGGTGGGCGCGCTTGAGCATGGCGTCGTGCGCGTCGGCTTCACCCGTGGCGAGGACTGCTTGGGCGGCGAAAGCCGTGTCCCAGAGCTGTGACGAGTGATAGCCCTGCATTTTGGTGCCGTCTTTGCCCTGCCACAGATACTCAGGCAGGCGCTCGCGATGGCGCGTAAGTTCAGGGCCTTCGGGACGCACGTCGTGCCAAACCCAAAGATGGTAGAGCTTGTTGACCGGGCCCAGGCAGACGTATTGGGTGTTCTTGTCTTCTTGGTCGATCTGCTCGAGCGTCACCGAAAGGGCGCGCGAGCGCAGTGGCTTGAGCGGCAACGCTTCGTAGGCGAGAAGCGCGCGATTCGCCGCCTGCATGAGCGGATGCACGGGCACGTAGTCGTCACTCTTTGCCACGCGGTCGCGCGAGCTTTCCCATTGAATGCTGCGGTAGGGCTCGGCGTAGAGCTCGCTGCGGATCGCGCGCACACGGTCGTCGACCGGCATCTGCACGCGCTTGCCGTAGAGATACGACATGGGCAGCGACACCATGCGTGAATGGCACCACATGCGCGATGGATGCACAGGCAGTTGCTCGGGCAGAATCCACAGCTCAGGCGGCGTGGGATTCATACCACGGTAATCGTAGAGATTCAGCAGGCACAAGAAGAACTTGCCCCAGAGGGCCGAAGCCAGTGGCCCGCCGTTTGCCGCGATGAACTCGCGCGCCCGCACGATGGCAGGGTCGTCGGCCGGCACATCACACAAACGCAGCGCCGCATAGATGATGGTGGTGGTGAAGAGGTAGCTGTGGCTCTCCACGTGCAGACCCCAGCCGCCATCTTGGTTCTGCGTGTTGCGCAAGTAGCGCACCATGTCGGCGCGCACGTCTTCCGGGATAGGCGTGCCTGTGGCGTAGCAAGTGCCGAGATACATCGGCAGCAGGAACATCGGGCCGCCGTAGTCACCGTGCCACGACCCGTCCGCGTGTTGCTGTGACGCGAGGTAGGAGAGCGCGCGTTCGATGGAAAGGTCGAGCGCGCCCGGGGGAGAAACCCCGCCTAGGTGTGGGCTCTCGGTCGTCGTACTCGTCGTTTCCATCGGAGGCCCTTTCTTACATTAGGCGTGACGCTCTTCGCGTGCTTCGCGCCCAGTCCACAGCTGCCGATAGCGCGCTTTGAGCGTCGCGTCGTCTGAAACGTGGGTGAGACAATCCGCGATGACCTGATCGACTTCCTTGCGGGAGATCTTGACCTCTTCATCGGTCAGGAACATCGCGTCGTTGCCGCGCGCGTGGACCAAAGTGAGCGCTGCCATCCACAGCGGCAAGAGGCAGAATAGGCGCACGCCCTTCTGGTCCGGCGGGATGGTCAGGGCGTAGGTCAGCGCGCGGTCCAGCTTGTCTTTGGCGAGATCGAACAAGGGTGCGACGGCCAGGTGGGCGCGGTCGCGCACCTCGGGGTCGACCAGATTTTCGATGCTGATACCCACGCGCTCGCAGGCTGCGCGCGGCACGAAGGACCAATGCCGGGCGCGGTCGTCGGTTACGTCCTTCAGAATGTTCACGAGCTGGAGGCCCGCGCCGAACGACTCGGCGTGGTGTCGAAGCTCACCCAGGGTGCGCGCGTCGACTTTGTCGCCCATGTGCTCTGCGAACAGCTCCGTGAGCATGTGGCCCACGGTGCCGGCCACGTAGTAGCAGTAGCGCTCGAGATCCT
>CAZEWA010000222.1:0-8823 GCA_964515685.1 uncultured Polyangiales bacterium
CATCGTCAACTGGTGCGGCCACAAGTACGGCTACCAGAACTTCGACAACGGCGATGCCTCTCGCAACACGCTCTTCGTCGACTTCTTGACGGCCGGTGAGCTGTTCCAGAACAACCACCACAAGTTCGCGATGAGCCCGAACTTCGCGGCGCGTTCTTTTGAGGTCGACCCGACCTACATCGGCATCCGCATCTTCAACGCCCTTGGCATCATCAAGCTCAAGGGCGGTCAGCGCATGCGCTACCCAGCTGCAGAGTCTGCGATTTCCGCAGAGTAGAGGAGGCCCGCAAAGGCCCTCTTTCGAGCGCCCTGTTCAGGGCGCTACGTGCGAAGCGCCGCGGTTCTCGACGATATCCGCGACCCAGTCGACAAGGCGCGTGTCGCCAATCTTGGCGGTAAACATGTCGTCGCTGCTCACCCAGGTATGCCGGGTTCCTGCGGGAATCCAGGTGCCAAACTTCGGGTAGGCCTTCGTCGCGTCGCGGAACTCGAGCAGGCCTGCTTTGAAGTCTGCTTCGGGGACGGAATCGAGAATGGCTGTACCTTTGCAGTCGTTCACGCCTGCGCCGAAGAATCCACGAATAATGCTGTCCCCTTCCGCCTCGATCAGGCCAGATGTGCGGTCATTGAACTTTCGCGCGAGCATGACTCCATAATCAAAAATGAAGTCTGTGTTGCTGGGACAGTCCGCGCCGCAGTCTTTCAGGATCGATTCCGCGAGGCCCCAGGTGTCGCGCCACTTGGTCTGAAGGCACGCGGGCATCGCCTTGGTGGGGAGCGGCGGGCCCGAGTCGTCGATCAGGTTGACCGCTGTGCCAGCGAAGGCGCGCTGCACAAGCACAGCAGTTCCCGCGGCGCCAAAGCCGCCTGCGCTGATGCCCGTGAGCAGCACCTTCTCCACGCCAGGGAACGTGGGCACCACGCGCTTGAGGAAGGTTTCCATGTTGCGGTAGCCCACGAATTTTTGCGTGCCGAGAACACCCGGAACGCTGCCCTTGTCGTTCGTGCCCATGTGTACGTCGCCCGTGCAGTAGGGAACGTAGACGTAGTTCCAGTCTTTGACGGGGTTTTCCGGCTCGTTCCGGTTGAACAGCCCTGCGGTTTTCTCACCCTTCATCAGGCCGGTATTTCCGGGGTTAGCTAGGCAGGTGATGCCGTCGAAACATGCGCCGCCTCCCTCGAGGTAGAGCATCACATTCTTGGAGCTGGCGTTGAGGCTGACCGCGATGCCCGCGGCGGAGCCGTCCCGGCAGAACGTGTCGGGGAATTCGATATAGGTCCACTTGCGGTCAGGCGCCGTGAGAGGAGCGCCTTCCGCGACGAAGGGAGGAAGCCCATAGTTGGGTGGGGGCTGTTCGGGTTCTTCGCCTGCGTCGGGTTCGAGCACGCCCGAATCCGGCGTGAGGTCGCCGCCGTCGATATCAGGCGTTTCGGCATCTACTTCGCCGTCACCGTCACCAGGAGTTCCAGGGAACGGCCACTGAGGGTCGGGCTGGCTTCCGGAATCTGTGTCGCCTCCGGCGTCGTTTGCGCTCGGGGGGACGTATGGGGAGTCGTTTCGCTGAGCCACAGGCGCGGTTTCGCCGCAGGCAAGCCAAAGCGAGCCCAACGCCAGGAGACTTACGTGCTGTGTCAGCGTGCTTAAAGAGAAGCCAAGTCGACGAACAGGCATGATAAAAACTTCCTCACGAAGGCGTAACGAGCCTATCGATGGGCGAAGTTACCGCGGATGCCTCGCAAGCGGGCATGACCGCACTGTCCGTGCTTTCTGCCTTTCGGTGCCCAAATTTCAGTCGCCGCAGATAGTTCCGTGCTGACTCGAGAAATACGGAGCGTGTCCGCGGCAGCGCGCTGCCACCGAACCTCGACAGCTCCTATCCCGTCACGGGGCGCTTTCCACGCGCGGCGCTGCGACTTTTCCGTGGTGGGCGACCGCGCTTGGGTAGAGCTTGAGGTAGGCCTCGGCGAGCGCTTCAGGTGGCTCGGATTCGCCTTCAGCTGCACCGAGCTTGATGAAGTAGGGCCCGCTCACCCAAAGCCACCAGGCATCGCCATCCTCACCGCGGAAGTGCCACACGTCAGAGCCCGATACGTTCGCCGCACCGAGGGTGTAGCCTTCGATGCCGCGTAAACGCTGGCGCAGGTCCTCTGCAAGGCCGTTTGCGCTTTCATAAGCGGTCAGCACGACTGGAACCATCTGGACCGTCTCGCCGGAACGTACGTAGGTTGCGGCGTGCGAGATGGCAGGATTACCTTCGACTTGCAGCTCGACATCCAGGAGCTGTTGGTAGCGGCGATAGCGGTACGCGGCCACGTCCTGTTCGATGACGTAGCGTGCGGGCAGACTCGGGCCGCACGCCGTACAAAACGTAGCGAATACGCTCCAGAGCAGGGACACCGTGTAGGGTGAGAAGGCCGCGGCTCTGTGGAGGCTCGTGTGGGGTTTTGCGGGACGATGCATGTTCGAGTGCCTTGGCCGTGCGGCGTTTGTGTGCGAGCTGCAACGCAGTTTCATCGTAACGCGCCTTGGAGTGGTTCAGCACGCGTGCAACTGCCGACGCCGCGCGTAGTGCCGCAAACGGCTTCGTTTTGCTGACCCATCCGGCTCAAGGGGCGGTACGATGACAGATTATGACAGACGCCCGTACAGGTTTGGAAATCGCTGAATCGGTTCTAGACACGGTGGGTGGGACTCCGCTTGTGCGGCTTTCTCGCATCGGTCGAGATTTACCCTGTGAGCTGCTCGCGAAGTGCGAGTTCATGAATCCAGGGGGATCCGTCAAAGATCGCATCGGCGTACGCATGTTGCTCGATGCGGAGAAAAGCGGGCGTATCAAGCCGGGCGACACGCTCATCGAGCCTACATCGGGCAACACGGGCGTGGGCATCGCGATGGCAGGAGCTGTGCGGGGCTACCGCGTGATCATCACGATGCCCGAGAAGATGAGCCAGGAGAAGCAAGTGGTTCTGGAGGCCCTCGGCGCCGAGATCATTCGCACGCCGACTGAAGCCGCGTGGGATTCGCCTGAGAGTCACATCGGGGTCGCCAAGCGCTTGCGGGAGGTTATTCCGAACTCGCACATCCTCGATCAGTACGCAAATCCGGGCAATCCGCTCGCGCACGAAGAGGGCACAGCGCAAGAAATCCTCGCGCAGTGCGGCGGCAAGCTCGATGCCGTCGTGATGACAGCGGGCACAGGAGGCACCATTAGTGGCGTGGCACGCGGGCTCAAGAAGGTTCTCCCGCATGTGAAGGTCATCGGGGTCGACCCTGAGGGATCCATCCTCGCGGGGCCCGGCGAAATCCGGTCCTACAAGGTGGAAGGCATCGGCTACGACTTCATCCCCGATGTGCTCGACCGCTCGCTCATCGATCAGTGGATCAAGAGCAACGACCGCGATTCATTCCGTGTCGCGCGCAAGCTCATCCGCCAAGAAGGCCTTTTGTGCGGAGGTTCGAGCGGTTCCGCTGTGTGGGCTGCGCTGCAGGTCTGCAAGCAAATGAAGGCGGGGCAGCGCGTGGTCGTGGTGCTGCCCGATTCGATTCGAAACTACCTGTCGAAATTCGTCAGCGATGCGTGGATGCGCCAGCACGGGTTTCTGCAATCAGATTGGGAACTCGGCACCATGGGCGACTTGCTGCGCTCTCTCGGCACGCGTGAGCTCATCACGCTCGAGGTGGATGCAAGAGTGGGACAGGCGACCGGGTTGTTCAAGAACCACGGCATCTCGCAGATTCCCGTGGTCGATCAGGGCGTGCTCGTGGGTATCCTGACCGAGCTCGATGTGATGCAGCAGCTCGTATCCGGGCGCTGCACCGCTGAAACCACGGTGGCGGAGGCCATGGTGCGTCGCGTCTCAACGGTAGGCATACAAGAGCCTGCGGGGGCCTTGCCGCAGATATTCGAACGCGGCGAAGTGGCGTTGGTGGTCGACGCCCATAAGCACCTGCTCGGGCTCGTGACGAAGATGGATCTCATCGAAGTCATCGCAGGCCGCAAGACGCCGCCCAAAAACACGCCGAGCCTGCGTCCGTGAGTGTGCGTCGTAGTGCCCTCTGAAATCAGTCCGAGAGCTCGCGGCGTAAGGTTTCAGGCGACACGCCAAACCAGCGTCTGAACGCGCGATGGAAGTTTGCGGCGTCGCTATAGCCGAGGCGTAGCGCGACTTCTTGCACGCTGAGATTGCGATTGCCGAGCAGCTCCCGCGCGCGCTCGCGCTTGAGCTCATCCACGAAATGCCGGTAAGTGAAGTTGTGGGCCTTGAGTTGTCGTTTGAGCGTGCGGTCGGAGATGTGGCGTTCCTTGGCGATTTGTTCGAGTGAAGGAAAACCCTCGCGCCATGACAGAACCTGGCTCTTCAAGTCGACGAGCCACGCATCGCCACTCGTGCGGCGCGCTAGCTCCTGTTCGCACTCATTTTCAATCTGTTTCGCGGTGACGGAGTCGGCCATCTGCAGTGCATCGCCGAGGCGACTCGCTGGCATGAGGACGCGGTTTCGCGGTTGATTGAAGCGCACGGGGCCAGGCCACAAATGTGCGAAGCGCGCGAAGTAGGGAGGCTCTGGAAAGGTGACCTCCACGCTGCCTCCGAGGTCGCGCCCAAGGAGCGTGCGGGCCATCTGAATCAGGGCCGTAAACAAGGCCTCGATTAGGAAGATGCGCACAGAGCGGTCTGGCAGCGTATCGGCGAGCTCGAGTGCGGCCTGCTCGCCTTCGATGTGGTGCTGAAAGCGCAGGTTGGGGGAGCGTAGGGGGGCGAAACGCTCGAGCACCAAGAGCGCGTCTTTCAGAGTGGCAGAGGTCATCGCGAGCATGCCCACGCTGCCGTGGGACGACACCTTCAGCTGCAAGCCGTAGTAGAATCCGAGGCCCGGTTCGCCAGTGAGTTCCAGCGCGCGCGTGGTCAAAGCCAGGCTCATCTGCGGGGAGACGCGCGTGTCGGGCCGCTCCAGCAGCGCGCGCTCGATGCCCGTACCTGCGAGCAGGCGCTCGCTGTCGACGCCGAAGCGGGCCGCGAGCAGGACGAGCTGCGCGGGGTATACGGAGGGCACGCTCAGCTTGCGCGCTTCGTCGTCGGCGCTTCCGCTGCCCTGGCCTGTAATGACACTCATCGGTCCTAATATGACATTCGATTACATCGCAAATCAACGGAAGATAGTACGCAGAACCTAAGTTTGTGTTGGGTTCCAGTTTCGGAGGCACCGATGAAAGAAGCGATCATGAAGGCCCGCGCCCATAAAATTCGGCCGCGACCCATGGAGCTCGAGATTACCGCCGAGGTTCCGCGCTATTGGATGGACGGCGACCCCTACGCGACGCACATGCTCAACGCGCTGTCGCTCACGTTCCCACCCGGCGAGCGGCTGTTTATGGCGGCTGTGAGGGCGCTGCGGCACAAAGTCGACGACCCCGCGCTCAAGGCGCAGGTAAAGGCTTTTCTGTCGCAGGAAGCGCTTCACAGTCGTGAGCATTCGGCGCTCAACGAGTGGCTAGACCGTGCGGGGTATCCCGCCAAGAAGATCGAGCAGGAAGTCGAAGACGAGATTGCGGAGAACCGCAGCCAGCGCGGAGCCTACGTGGACCTGGCCGTGACCTGCGCGCTCGAGCACTTCACGGCCATCATGGCCGAGAGCTGGCTCAAGCATCCGGAAATCCGCGGGCAGTGCCACGAGAGCTTGCAGCCTCTGTGGATGTGGCACGCCATCGAAGAGCTCGACCACAAGGCGGTGGCCTTCGACGTGTATCAGGCAGCGGGCGGGCGCTACAGCCAGCGCGCGCTCGTCATGCTGTTCGTGACGGTGAACCTGATCGGCGGCATCAGCATCTACCAGGCGCGGCTGATGGCCCACGACGGCGAGCTCACAAATGTGCGCAGCTGGGCCAAGGGGCTCTGGAAGTACTGGGGGCCGCGTGGCTACTTCACGAAGCTCATCCCATCCTACCTGCGCTATTTCCGCCGCGATTTCCATCCGTGGGACAGCGACGAGACCCAGCTGATGGAGAAGGCTGAGGCGGAGTTGTCACGGCTGACCGGCGTGGCGTACGGCGCGACCCCTGCAGCGAGCGCAGCCTGAGCGTTCGGTAGCGCACTCAA
The DNA here is from genome assembly GCA_964515685.1 of uncultured Polyangiales bacterium. Lineage (GTDB taxonomy): Bacteria > Myxococcota_A > Polyangia > Polyangiales > DASUME01 > DASUME01. The sequence continues at coordinate 6,097 of CAZEWA010000222.1, forward strand.
AACCAAGGGCGCTCAGTCGACGCGAAAGCTGACGCTCCCAGCATCGGCGTCCACGTGGGCCTCGGCGCCGAGCAACAGCGGCATGTTCTCCGCGATATGCCCGACCGATGCATTTGCCACGAGCGGTATGTCGAGCGGCGCCAGACGCTCCCTGAGCACATGATCCACCGTGGTGCCGTCGGCACCGGGCTCGCACTGCGTGAACTGTCCGAGAATGATCGCGCGGACCTGCGAGAGGGCGCCTGACTGCAGCAAGGTCGTGAGCATGCGGTCGACGCGGTAGGGCCGCTCCGCGATGTCCTCGAGCAGCAGCACCGCACCTTCGAGTGGCGGCGCGTAGGGCGTGCCGATGAGGGCCGTCAGCACCGTCAGATTGCCGCCGAACAAGCGGCCCGTTGCCTTGCCCCCGCCCAGGCCTGTGAGGCCTTCCAGGGGGCGTGGAGGCTGGCCTTCGAGCAGGTCAAAGAAGGCGTCGCGCACGGCCATGGAGCCCTCCCAGAGCGAGCACACCATGGGGCCGTGGATCGAGCACAGGCCGGCCCGAGCCCACAGCGCGTGCAGCGCAGTGACGTCGCTGAAGCCCACGAGCCATTTGTTAGCCTGGCGCACTGCTCCCACATCGAGTTCAGGCAACAGGCGTGTGGCCCCGTAGCCGCCGCGCGCTGCGATCAGCGCCTCGGTCTCGCCGTCTTGCAGCGCCGCTGTAATGTCGGCGAGACGCGCGTTGTCGTCGCCGGCAAGAAAGCCCGCCTGAGAGAAGAGGGCGCTGCCCAAAGACGCACGGTAGCGCTCAGCAATGAAGGGCAGCCCCTGGTCGAAGCGCGCCCGGTCGAAGGAGCTCGAAGGCGCGAAAATAAGCGCTTTTGAGCCTTGTTTTAGGGGCGGCGGCAGGGCAAAGGGGCCATCGAGCGAACTCATCCTTCAAGCTTATTACGCTTAAGCGCGAAAGGCGCGCCGAGCTGCCTGTGCAGTTCTGCGCGCCTCTCCTGGGTGGGAGCCCCCGTGGGCTTTCCGTTTTTGCGACTCAGCCTGGACCCGAGATGGCCTTCTCCGGACGCTCGCGCGCTGAAGCTGCCATGAAGTCGCGATTCATGCGTGCGATGAAGGCAATGCTGATCTCCTTCGGGCACGCAGCTTCGCATTCGCGGTGGTTGGTGCAGGAGCCGAAGCTCTCGTCATCCATCTGACGCACCATAGCGAGCACGCGCCGGTCGCGCTGGGGCTGACCCTGCGGCAGAAGGCCCAAGTGGCCGATCTTGGCGCTCGTGAAGAGCGAAGCCGACGCATTCGGGCACGCAGCCACGCACGCTCCGCAACCGATGCAGGCAGCGGCGTCGAATGCCATGTCTGCGTCGGCCTTGTTGACGCGGATGCCGTTGGCTTCGGGCGCGGAGCCCGTGCGCACGGAGATGAATCCGCCGGCCTGGATGATGCGGTCGAACGAGGTGCGGTCGATCACCAGGTCACGCAGCACCGGGAAAGCGCGAGCGCGGAAGGGCTCCACCCAAATCTCGTCGCCGTCCTTGAAGCTGCGCATGTGGAGCTGGCACGCCGTGGTGGCCGACTGCGGGCCGTGAGGCACGCCGTTGATCATCAGGCCGCACATGCCGCAGATGCCTTCGCGACAATCGCTGTCGAAGGCGATGGGCTCCTCGCTCTTTTCCACGAGCCGCTCGTTCAAGATGTCGAGCATTTCGAGGAAGGAGGCGTGGTCCGAGACCTTGATCTCGTAGTGTACGAACTTACCCTCGGCCTGCGGAGCAGGCTGGCGCCACACGTGAAGATGGATGTTGAGATCGCTCACTTGTAACTCCGCTGGCTGGGCTTGACGTAGTCGAACTCGAGGGCCTCTTTGTGTAGTACAGGCTCCGTTGGGCCGTTGTCGTCGCCGCGGTACTCCCAGGCAGCCACGTACTGGAAGTTCTCGTCGTCGCGCTTGGCTTCGCCTTCTTCGGTCTGGCTCTCGACGCGGAAGTGGCCGCCGCAGCTTTCCTTACGGTCGAGCGCGTCGCGGGCCATCAGCTCGCCCATCTCGAGGAAGTCAGCCACGCGACCGGCCTTCTCGAGGTTCTGGTTGAGGGACTCGCCGCTGCCGAGGATGGACACGTTCTGCCAGAACTCCGCGCGGAGCTCGGGAATGCGCTTGAGCAACGTCTTCAGACCTTCGTCGCTGCGTGCCATGCCGCAGTACTCCCATACCATCAGGCCAAGCTCACGATGGAACGAGTCCGGCGAGCGCTTGCCGTTGACCGAGAGCAGCTTGTTCACGCGTGCACGCACGTCTGCCTCGGCCTTGCGGACCTCGGGGTGCGATTCGTCGATCTTGGTGAGCTTGCCTGCGGCCTGGCTGGTGGCGATGAAGTTCGCAACCGTGGAGGGCAGGATGAAGTAGCCGTCTGCAAGGCCCTGCATCAGTGCGCTCGCACCGAGGCGGTTTGCGCCGTGATCGGAGAAGTTCGCTTCACCGCCCACGAACAAGCCGGGTACGTTGCTCATCAGGTTGTAGTCCACCCACAGGCCGCCCATCGTGTAGTGGATGGCGGGGTAGATGCGCATGGGCGTCGAGTAGGGGTCGTCGCCGGTGATGCGCTGGTACATGTCGAACAGGTTGCCGTACTTGGCGGCGATGGCCTTCGCGCCCAGGCGCTTGATGGCGTCCCGGAAGTCGAGGTAGACCCCCACGCCCGAGGTGCCGACGCCCCGGCCCTCGTCGACGACGCGCTTGGC